>NZ_OZ245767.1:1098750-1465000 GCF_965227665.1 Reyranella sp. | reverse complement strand
GTGAGAATGCTGACATAAGTAGCGATAAAAAGCGTGAGAGACGCTTTCGCCGTAAGTCCAAGGGTTCCTGCGCAAGGTCAATCCGCGCAGGGTTAGCCGGCCCCTAAGTCGAGGGCGACAGCCGTAGACGATGGGAACCACGTCAATATTCGTGGGCCTGCTGGTGGTGACGGATCCGAAAAGTGGCCCGAGCTCGTTGGCGAATGCTCGGGCGGCCCAAGGGTTCCAGGAAATAGCCCCAGCGTATAGACCGTACCCTAAACCGACACAGGTGGACTGGTAGAGTATACCAAGGCGCTTGAGGGAACCATGTTGAAGGAACTAGGCAATTTACCCCCGTAACTTCGGGATAAGGGGGCCTCTGACGGTCTCGTCAGAGGGGCACAGACTAGGGGGTGGCGACTGTTTACCAAAAACACAGGGCTCTGCTAAGCCGTGAGGCGAAGTATAGGGTCTGACGCCTGCCCGGTGCCGGAAGGTTAAGAGGAGAGGTGCAAGCCTTGAATTGAAGCCCCGGTAAACGGCGGCCGTAACTATAACGGTCCTAAGGTAGCGAAATTCCTTGTCGGGTAAGTTCCGACCTGCACGAATGGCGTAACGACTTCCCCGCTGTCTCCAACATGGGCTCGGCGAAATTGAATTCCCCGTGAAGATGCGGGGTACCCGCAGTTAGACGGAAAGACCCCGTGCACCTTTACTACAACTTTGCAGTGGCATTAGAGAATGGATGTGTAGGATAGGCGGGAGCCTTTGAAACCTGGGCGCTAGCTCGGGTGGAGGCAACCTTGAAATACCGCCCTTTTGTTCTTTGATGTCTAACCGCGGTCTGTCATCCAGATCCGGGACCCTGCATGGTGGGTAGTTTGACTGGGGCGGTCGCCTCCCAAAGAGTAACGGAGGCGCGCGATGGTGGGCTCAGGCCGGTCGGAAATCGGCTGCTGAGTGCAATGGCACAAGCCCGCCTGACTGCGAGACTGACAAGTCGAGCAGGGACGAAAGTCGGCCATAGTGATCCGGTGGTTCCGCGTGAGTGGGCCATCGCTCAACGGATAAAAGGTACGCCGGGGATAACAGGCTGATACCACCCAAGCGTCCACAGCGACGGTGGTGTTTGGCACCTCGATGTCGACTCATCACATCCTGGGGCTGGAGCAGGTCCCAAGGGTTCGGCTGTTCGCCGATTAAAGTGGTACGTGAGTTGGGTTCAAAACGTCGTGAGACAGTTTGGTCCCTATCTGCTGTGGGTGTTCGAGACTTGAGAGGAGCCGTCCTTAGTACGAGAGGACCGGGATGGACTTACCTCTGGTGTACCGGTTATGGCGCCAGCCGTAGCGCCGGGTAGCTATGTAGTGAAGGGATAAACGCTGAAAGCATCTAAGCGTGAAACCCGCCTCAAAACTAGGTCTCGCTGAGAGTCGTGGTAGACCACCACGTTGATAGGCCGCATGTGCAAGTGCAGTGATGCATTCAGCTTAGCGGTACTAATAGCTCGATCGGCTTGACTTCATTCGTTCCGTGCAGCGGTCGACATCCGCTGCATGGCCTTGTGCACGACTTTAAGACCTCAATCCTTTGCGTTCGGACGATCCGGTGGCTCTAGCGAGAGGTGTACACCCGATCCCATTCCGAACTCGGACGTGAAAACTCTCAGCGCCAATGGTACTGTGTCTCAAGGCACGGGAGAGTAGGTCGCTGCCGGATCTTCCAAACGCTAAGGATATACATTCCCGATAAACACGCGCTCAGCGCGATTGATTTGACGCGGGGTGGAGCAGCCCGGTAGCTCGTCAGGCTCATAACCTGAAGGTCGTAGGTTCAAATCCTGCCCCCGCAACCATAGAAACCGACATTCCAGCGGCTCCGGCCGAAGGGATGTCGGTTTTTCTGTTTCTGCGCGAAGCGTCAGGCGTCGAGCGCGCGTCGTACGCCGTCGAAGACCTGGTGGAACATCTCGGTCGTGAGGCGGCCTGTGTTCGTGTTGTAGCGCGAGCAGTGATAGCTGTCGGCGAGCATCAGTCCGGTCGGAAGCTCGTGCAGGCGGCCATGGATGAACGGGTAGGCGCCCGCCGGCCGAACGGTCAGGGCGCGCAGGATCTGGTCGTGGGCGCCCTTGCCCAGGGCCACGAGGATCCGCAGCTTCGGCATCACGGCGAGTTCGGACTGCAGGAACGGCCGGCAGGCGGTGAACTCGACGGGCAGCGGCTTGTTCTCAGGCGGCAGGCAGCGCACGGCGTTGGCGATGCGGCAGTCGACGAGCCGCAGCCCGTCATTGGGATCGGCCTGGTAGGTGCCCTGGGCGAAGCCAAATTTGAGCAGCGTCGAATAGAGGAGGTCGCCGGCATAGTCGCCGGTGAAGGGCCGGCCGGTGCGATTGGCGCCCTTCATGCCGGGGGCCAATCCGACGATCAGCAGCCGGGCCTCAAGCTTGCCGAACGACCGGACCGGCGCATTCTTCCAGTCCGGGAACTTGCCCTGCAGGTCGTGGCGAAAAGCCGCGAGCCTCGGACAGCGCGGGCAGTCGAGCGGCGGCTCTTCGAAGGCCTGAGCGGACACTGACGCCGAAGGCCTCAGGCCGACCGCATCAGCGACTCAGAGGGAGCATCGTCGATATCGGCGTCGCCTTCGCGCGGCGCGACGGCCGGGCGGGGCGCCCGTTCGGACGGGGTGCGGGCGATCAGGGGCGCCAGTTCGGACAGCTCGATGAATTCGTCGGCCTGGCGGCGCAGCTCGTCCGCCACCATCGGCGGCGCGGACTTGATGGTGCTTACGACCGAGACCCGGATGCCGCGGCGTTGCACGGCCTCCACCAGCCGTCGGAAGTCGCCGTCGCCCGAGAACAGGATCACGTGGTCGAGATGGTCCGCCATTTCGAGCACATCGATGGCCAGCTCGATGTCCATGTTGCCCTTGATCTTGCGACGACCCATGGCATCGGTGAATTCCTTGGCCGGCTTGGTGACCATGGTGTAGCCGTTATAGTCCAGCCAATCGATCAGCGGCCGAATGGGCGAGTATTCCTGATCTTCCACCAGCGCCGTGTAGTAATAGGCGCGGACCAGATGGCCCTTTTCGCGGAAGACGTTCAGCAGGCGGCGATAGTCGATGTCGAATCCCAAGGCGCGGGCGGCCGAGTAGAGGTTTGCGCCGTCGATGAAGAGCGCGGCGCGCTCGTTCTCGTAAAAATGGCCCTTCATGGCGATCATGCCCTTTTAAAAAAAATATGCGCAGGTCGAGCAAAAAAATGCAGGCAGCCGAGGCTGTTAGCCCATGCTCTACCGAAAGTATATTAACAGTAGGTATTTCACCCATAGATCACAAGAGGTTGAGGGCGCTTGCTGGTGGACAACGGAAACCGTCGACCGATTTTCATAGGGGCCGGAGCCAATTTGCCCCACCCGTCCTATGCCTCGCCTCGCGAGACGCTGCAGGCCGCGCTGCTCGAGCTGGACCGGCGCCAAGTGCGCGTTCTGCGATACTCGCGCTGGTACAGGACGGCGCCGGTGCCGGCCTCGGACCAGCCCTGGTACGTCAATGTGGTGGCCGAGATCGCCACCTCGCTGGGGGCGGACGCGCTGCTGGCCGTCCTGCATGAGATCGAGGACCTGTTCGGCCGTGTCCGCAGCGTGCCCAATGCAGCCCGTTTGATCGACCTGGATTTGCTCGATTATCGGGGGGGAATAGCGCCTCCGGGGCCTTCGCGGGCGACGCTGCCGCATCCCCGGATGACCGGTCGGGCCTTCGTGCTGCGGCCCTTGGCCGATCTCGCGCCGGCGTGGCGCCATCCGGTCTCGGGCGCCTCCATCCGGGAGCTGCTGAAAGCCCTCCCTCCCGACCAGATTGCCGAGCCCTTTGGGCCCGCCGGCTTGCCTTTTGGACAGGGACAGGTATAACCCGCCGCTTCCAGGAAATTTTGAGGTTCCCGACATGGCGCGTGTCACCGTCGAAGACTGCATCGTGCAGGTCCCCAACCGTTTCGAACTGGTCATGTTTGCCGCCCAGCGCGCCCGCGACATCTCGGCCGGCGCCCAGATCACGCTCGACCGCGATCGCGACAAGAATCCGGTCGTGGCGCTGCGCGAGATCGCGGAAGTGAAGCTCGACCAGACCGTCCTGAAGGACTCGCTGATCTCGGGCATGCAGAAGCATGCCGACGTCGACAAACCCGAGGAGGTCAACGAAATGGCCGAGCTCGAGCAGGAGCTGGCCGCGGCGCTGGCCCAGGGCGGTGCGGAAGCCGCCCAGCCCAAGGCGCTGCCGATGGCCGAGGAAGACGACGTCGCCGAATAGCCGGACGGCGGGCTGAGCCCTAAAAGGGCTCAGCCTGCTATTTGCGCAAACGTCGTGGAGTGAGCGCAATCGTCCCCATATAGTGGGCGACTGCCATGATTCGCCAATTCGAACTTGTCGAGCGCGTACAGTCCTACGATCCGGATGCGGACGAGGACGTTCTCAACCGTGCCTACGTCTACGGCCTGAAGAAGCACGGTAACCAGCTCCGGGCCTCGGGCGACCCCTATTTCTCGCATCCCGTGGAGGTCGCCGGCCTGCTGGCCGAGATGCGGCTCGACACCGACTCGATCGTCACCGGGCTGCTGCACGACACGCTGGAAGACACCGACGCCACGCGCGACGAGATCGCCAGCCTGTTCGGCGAGGACATCGCCCGGCTGGTCGACGGCGTCACCAAGCTGTCGCGCCTGGAGATCCAGTCGGAGAGCACCAAGGAAGCCGAGAACCTGCGCAAGCTGGTGCTGGCGATGTCGTCGGACATCCGCGTGCTGCTGGTGAAGCTCGCCGACCGCCTGCACAACATGCGCACGCTCCATCACATCAAGGAGCCGGCGCGCCGCCGTCGAATCGCGCGCGAGACGATGGACCTCTACGCGCCGCTCGCCTCGCGCATCGGCATGGAGAAGGTGAAGCGCGAACTCGAGGAGCTGGCCTTCGCCGAACTCAATCCCGACGGTCGAGCCTCGGTGCTGGCGCGCCAGGGTTATCTGCGGGAGCGCGGCGACAAGCTCGTCCCCCAGATCGAGGTCGAACTGGTGAGGACGCTGAAAGAGGGCGGGCTGGAGGCCCAGGTCTCGGGCCGCGAGAAGACGCCCTATTCGATCTGGCGGAAGATGCAGACGAAGAACGTGTCCTTCGAGCAGCTCTCCGACATCATGGCGTTCCGCATCATCGTCGCGGACGTGGCGCAGTGTTACCAGGCGCTCGGTCTGCTGCACGGCCGCTATCAGGTGTTGCCGCAACGCTTCAAGGATTACATCTCGGTTCCCAAGCCCAACGGCTACCGCTCGCTCCATACCGGCGTCATCGGGCCGCTCGGGCAGCGCATCGAGATCCAGATCCGCACCGAGGAGATGCAGGACCAGGCCGAGCGCGGCGTGGCCTCCCACTGGATCTACAAGCAAGGCGGGCCATCCACGGACGCGCCGCAATATGCCTGGCTGCGCAGCCTCATGGACATCCTCGACAAGGCGCCCAATGCGGAGGAATTCCTCGAGCACACCAAGCTGGAGATGTTCCAGGACCAGGTGTTCTGCTTCACGCCGAAGGGCAAGCTGATCGCGCTGCCACGCGGCGCGACACCGATCGACTTCGCCTATGCCGTGCACAGCCAGGTGGGCGACACGTGCGTGGGCGCCAAGATCAACGGCCGCATGCTGCCGCTGCGCACGCAGCTCTCGAACGGCGACCAGGTCGATATCATCACGTCGAAGGCGCAGACCCCGTCGCCAACCTGGGAGCGCTTCGTCGTCACCGGCAAGGCCAAGGCCGCGATCCGCCGCTTCATCCGCACGCGCCAGCGCGAGCAATATATCCAGCTGGGCAAGTCTCTGCTCGACAAGGCCTTTCACGAGGAAGGCTACGAAGTCACCGAGAAGGGCCTCGAGGGTGTGCGCCTCAACTTCAAGCAGGCCTCGACGGACGATCTCATCGCGACGGTCGGCGCCGGGCTGGTCGGTGCGCGTGAGGTCGTGACGGCGGTCTATCCGGGGCTGAAGCAGCCGCGGAAGGGCGGCGCCGACGTGGTGCCGATCTCGCGAGCGCGTTCCAGCAAGTCGGGAAAGGCCGGCGAGGGCGGGCGAGCGGGCAAGTTGGACGGCGAGCAGATCGCGATCCGCGGGCTGATCCCCGGCATGGCGGTGCACTTCGCGCGCTGCTGCCACCCGCTGCCCGGCGACCGCATCGTGGGCATCATCACGACCGGCAAGGGCGTCACCATTCACACGATCGACTGCGCCACGTTGGAGAGCTTCTCCGAAGCGCCCGAGCGCTGGATCGATGTCGGCTGGGATTCGGTGAGCGAGGGCGGGGGCGGCGTCTATACGGGCCGCCTCAAGATCACCGTCGCCAACCAGCCCGGCAGCCTGTCCAGCCTGTCGACGGTGATCGCCCGCCACGAGGGCAACATCTCCAACCTGCGCATCGTCAACCGGTCGATGGACTTCTTCGACATGGTGATCGACGTCGAGGTATCCGACGTGAAGCACCTGGCCGATATCACCGCAGCGCTGCGCGCCACCCCCGCCATCAACGCCGTCGAGCGCGCCCGCAATTGACGGCTTCCTCGTCCTCTCTCCGCGAAAGTTGCGTATGACTGCGCTCCATCCCCTGCGTCTCGGCATCAACATCGATCACGTCGCCACCGTGCGGAACGCGCGCGGCGGGCATCTGCCCGATCCCCTGCGGGCGGCGCGCCAGGCCGAGGCGGCCGGGGCCGACGGCATCACCGCCCATCTGCGCGAGGACCGGCGCCATATCGTCGATGCCGACATCGACGGCCTGATGCGTGACCTCAAGGTGCCGCTAAATTTCGAGATGGCGGCGACCGAGGAGATGGTGGGGATCGCCCTGCGCCATCGCCCTCACGCGGCCTGCATCGTGCCGGAAAAGCGCGAGGAGCGGACGACCGAAGGCGGGCTCGATGCCGCCGGCCAGCACAATCACCTGAGGCCGATGATCGCCCGGCTGCGCGATGCCGGCATTCGCGTCTCGCTGTTCGTCGAGGCCGATCCCCGCCAACTCGAGGCGGCCGTTGCGCTCGGCGCGCCGGTCGTCGAACTGCACACGGGCCGCTATTGCGAGATCGAGGGCCCGCCTAAGCAGGCGGAACTGCAGCGCATCCGAAAAGCGGCCGCTCTTTGTGCCACGCTCGGCCTGGAGTGCCATGCAGGCCACGGTCTGAGCTACGCCGACGTCGGGCCGATCGCCGCCATTCCCGAAGTTCGCGAACTCAATATCGGCCATTTCCTGGTCGGCGAGGCGATTTTTGTCGGCCTGGAATCGGCGATCCGCGAAATGCGGCGCATCATGGATGCCGCTCGGGCCGGGGGTGCGCCCGCGTGATCATCGGCCTCGGCAACGACCTCTGCGACATCCGGCGCATCGAGAAGTCCCTGGAGCGCTTCGGCCAGCGGTTCATCCAGCGCGTCTTCACGGAGGTCGAGCAGAAGCGCTCCGAAGGCCGCGCGAGCCGGGCTGCGAGCTACGCCAAGCGCTTCGCGGCCAAGGAGGCCTGCGCCAAGGCGCTGGGCACCGGCCTGCGCGCCGGCGTCTTCTGGCGTGACATGGGTGTGATCAATCAGAAGAGCGGGAAGCCCACCCTGGCATTGACCGGGGGCGCTTTGGCGCGTCTGCAGAAGATCACGCCCGCCGGCATGACGGCTCAGATCGACCTGAGCATCACGGACGAGTACCCGCTGGCTCAAGCAGTCGTGATCATCTCGGCGGTGCCCAATCCATGAACCGGAGCGCACTTGTGGGGGATCGCCGGGGCTTCGATGCCGCGGCTGGGGCGGGAGACAGGGGCGCCGGGCCCTGCTATAGCCGCGGCTCGTTGAAACTGGTACGGCGATGACGGACGTGGCTGAGCGTCGCAAGAGAGCACAGGAAAAGACCGGCGGATGGGGAGAAACCGTCCGGACGGTGGTCTATGCCGTCCTGATCGCACTGGTCGTCAGGACCTTTGCCATCGAGCCCTTCAACATTCCCAGCGGTTCGATGATCCCGACCCTGCTGGTGGGCGACTACCTGTTTGTGTCCAAGTATTCCTACGGATACAGCAAGCATTCCTTCCCGTTTTCGCTCGGTGTCTTTTCCGGACGGATCTTCGGCTCGCCGCCCGAGCGGGGTGACGTCGCCGTGTTCAAGTATCCCGGCGACCAGGGCCAGGGCGTGAACCGCACCGACTACATCAAGCGCATCGTCGGCATGCCGGGCGATCGCATCCAGGTGACGAACGGCCTGCTGCACATCAACGGCGTGGCGGTCGACCGGCTGAAGGTCGGCGATCATGTGAAGGGCAACAACGGCCACTATCAGAAGGGGACGCTTTACAGCGAAACCCTGCCGAACGGCCGCCGCTATACGGTGCTCGAATATCGCGACGACGGCATGGCCGACAACACGCCGGAATTCCTGGTGCCGGCCGGCAGCTATTTCGTCATGGGCGACAATCGCGACGACTCGCTGGACAGTCGAACGCGGCTGATGCTGCGCGACTTCTCCGGCTCGACACGCGATCGCGACCAGCTCGGCTGGTACGTGCCCGCCGAGAACCTCGTCGGGCGCGCGGAGTTCATCTTCTTCTCGCACGATCCGTCGGCCGCCGGCTGGCTGGAGCCGTGGAAATGGCCCGAGGCGATACGCTGGAACCGCTTCTTCATGGCAATCCACTGAAGTCGACAGACGTCGATCTCGCGGCGCTGTCGAAGGGGGTGGGGCATGTTTTCGCGCAACCCGAATTGGCTTCGGAAGCGCTGACCCATCGCAGCGCGCTCGACCGCCGGCCCGAGCTCAAGGCGGCCTTCCCGAACGGCAACGAACGGCTGGAATTCTTGGGCGACCGCGTCCTGTCGCTCGCCATGGCCGATCTCCTGCTGCGCCGCTTCCCGAACGAGCGCGAAGGTGAGCTGGCGCGCCGACACGCGGCGCTGGTCAGGGCCGAGACGCTGGTCGAGATCGCCAAGGAAATAGGCCTCGGCGACCTTTTGCGGCTCGGCGATTCGGAGCGTACCCAGGGCACCACTGTGCGGCCCAACATCCTTGCCGATGCACTGGAGGCGCTGCTCGGCGCCATCTTCCTGGATGCAGGGCTCGAAGCCGCGGCGGCCAGCGTGGCCGTGCTGTGGGGCGACCGGCTGAGCAGCCGGGTGGCGGTGCCGCGCGATCCCAAGACGGCCCTGCAGGAATGGGCGCAGGCGCGCCGCCTGCCGCTGCCGGTCTATCTCGAGATCGATCGCGAGGGTCCGCCGCATGCGCCGGTCTTCGTGGTCGACGCGATCCTCAAGGGGCACGATCCCGCGCGCGGCCGGGGCGGCAGCAAGCGCGAGGCCGAGCGGCTCGCTGCCATGATATTGCTGGAAAGGTTGAACGGGCCATGAGCACAGCTGCAACGCGGGCCGGGTTCGTCGCCGTCGTGGGCGCGCCGAATGCGGGCAAATCGACCCTGGTGAATGGGCTGGTCGGCTCCAAGGTGAGCATCGTGTCGCCCAAGGTGCAGACCACGCGCATGCGCGTGATCGGCATCGCCATGGCGGACGTTCCCGACATGGGAGCGGGTGCGTCCCGCGCACAGGTCATTCTGGTGGACACGCCCGGTATCTTCCGCGTGGCCAAGCGCCGCCTGGAGCGCGCCATGGTCGCCGCCGCCTGGCAGGGCGCCGACGATGCCGACCTGGTGGCGCTGGTGGTCGATGCCGAGCGCGGTATCGGCCAGGAGACCAAGGCGATCGCCGAGCGGCTGAAGGATTCGAAGACGCCGCGCATCCTTGTCCTGAACAAGATCGACCTGGTGGCGCGCGAGACGTTGCTCGCGCTCACCGCCGAACTCAACGCGATCGTGCCGTTCGAGCGCACCTTCATGGTGAGCGCTCTCAAGGCGGATGGCATCGACGACCTGCTCGCCGCTTTCGCGCTCGCCGTCCCGCCCGGCCCGTTCCTCTACCCGGAGGATCAGGCCGCCGACCTGCCGCTGCGCCTGTTGGCGGCAGAGGTGACGCGCGAGCAGGTGTTCCTGCAGCTCCACCAGGAACTGCCCTACGAGGCAGCGGTCGAGACCGAGAAATGGGAGGACCGTCCCGACGGCAGTGTCCGGGTCGAGCAGATCATCTATGTCCAGCGCGAGGGCCAGCGCGCGATCTTCCTCGGCAAGGGAGGCGCCCGCATCAAGCAGATCGGCGCGCGCGCCCGGCACGAGCTTTCGCAGATGCTGGAGCGCCCGGTGCATCTCTTCCTGCACGTGAAGGTGAGCGAACGCTGGGCCGAGGATCCCTCGCACTACCGCACGATCGGGCTGGACTATCAGTCTTGAAGCGACGGCGTCAGGCCGTTCACAACTGTCGTCCTGAGCGAAGCGAAGGACCTGGCGGCGCGACCGGCGGACTCCCTATCAGCCGTGAGATCCTTCGCTGCGCTCAGGATGACTGAGTTCTTGTTTCTATGATGGCATCAATTCTAGCGAGTGAATGACGTGCCACCCGCATCGCGGTGACTGACCGTCATCACGCCGGACTTCCTGTCGATCCTGACGTGGCCGAAGTGGCAGGAGCCTTCGAGCGGCGAGAGATCGAAGCGGCCCGGCGGCGGCACCTTCTGGAACACGACCTGCGGGCCGAACGTGCCATCGAGGGCGTCGGGGCCGAAGCCGCCGGCTGAGAGCGGACCCGACACGAATTCGCAGAACGGCGTGAAGTCCCGGAAGGCGGCCCGTCATCGGCATTGGCCACGGCCTCGAAGCCGGACGTGCGGCGCCAGTCGTCGTAGACGACGAGGCCGAGGGGCATGTCGGCCGCGACGATCTTCCAGGTCGCCGTCGAGGCCTTGAGCGCCTGTTTCAGCCATCCGACCTGTTCGAGGCCGAGAAGGGCCGTGTCCTTGTCCGCCACCTCCTGCCGGTTGGGACCGTTGGCGGCGCGGAAACTCCGCATGTCGAGGCGGAGGAGATCGAGACGCGGCCCGAACGAGAACTTGCGATAGAGGCGCATCGGCCCGTCGAGCCCGTCGGCGAGGGGCACGAACTCGCGGAAGGCGCGCTCGGCGCGCCGGGCCAGCACGCCGATGTCCTTCTCGCGATAGCGCGGATCGGTGTCGAGGCGCCGGTCCCGGTACCAGTTGTCGACGACGTCGTGATCGTCCCACAGGGCGATCGTCGGGACCTCGGCGTTGAAGCGGCGCAGGTTGGCGTCGAGGAAATTGTAGAGATGATTGCCGCGGAACTCGTCGAGCGTCTCGGCGACCTTCGACTTCGCCTCGGTGGTGAGGTTCTTCCAGAGGCGTCCGTCCGGCAGTTTCTTTTCAGGGACCAGCGGGTCGTCGGCGTAGATCGTGTCGCCGCAATGCACGAAGAAGTCCGGGGCCAGCGAGCGCATCGCCTCGTAGATCGTCATGCCGTCAATGTCGGGATTGATGCCCCAACCCAGGCCGACCGTGTCGGCCGACCATACGAAGCTCACATCCGTTGCGGCTGCCGACGGCGTGCGGAAACGGCCATGCACCCAATCGCTCGTGGCGCCCGCGACGGCCGGATCGGCATAGGCGATGCGATAGAACATGGTCTGGCCCGGCGGCAGGTCGCCGAGACGCAGGCGTGACGTGAAACCGGTCCCTTCAAGCGCGAGCGGCCCCTCGATCCGGCGGGCGTCGGTGAAACTCTCGGTCGTGGCGTATTCGACGATCATGCGTGCGGGCCGGTCGGCGCGGCTCCACAGGGTCACGCCGTCGCACCCGAGATCGCCGGACTGGACGCCCTGAATCAGGCGTGGCCGCCCGCCGGTGTCCGTCTGGGCGAACACACGAGCGGGCAGGGCGGCGAGCGCGGCTGCGCCCTGCAGGGCCCGCCGTCTCGATATCGGCCCCGGGCGTTTCGCCATGGCGCAACCTAGCGCGATTTGTCCGGGCGGGGCATACACGGGCATGGAATGGAACGACGAAGGCATCGTGCTGACGGCGCGGTCTCACGGAGAGACGGGCCTCGTCGTGTCGCTGCTGACGCGCGATCATGGGCGCCATTCCGGATTCGTCCCCGGCGGCGTCTCGCGGCGGGCCCGCCCCATCTGGCAGTCCGGTAACCTGGTCGAGGTCGCCTGGCGGGGACGGCTTCCCGAACAGCTCGGCAACTTCTCGGGCGAACTGCGCGAGCCGCATGCGGCGCGCGCCATGGACGACGCTTCGGAGCTGGCCGGGCTGGCGGCAGCCTGCGCCGTCATTGACGCCGCCCTCCCCGAGCGCGAGCCGCATCCGGCGATGTTCGACGGGTTCCGGGCGTTTCTGGGCTCACTCGGGCACCCCGGTTGGCCGACGATCTATGTCCGGCTCGAATTGGGCCTGCTGCAGGAGCTGGGCTTCGGCCTCGATCTGGAGAAATGCGCGGCCACGGGGACGACCGAGGGGCTGGCCTATGTCTCGCCCAAGACGGGCCGCGCCGTCTCCCGAGATGCCGCCGGACCCTATAAGGAGAAGCTGCTTCTGCTGCCGGACTTTCTATCCACCGGCGGGCTGCCGTCCGACGACGAAGAGCTGCGCCACGGCTTTGACCTGACGGGCTTTTTCCTCGAACGGCACGTTTTTTGGCCGCACAACAAGCCCTTGCCTCCCGCCCGGTCGAGATTTATGGAATCGCTCCAACGCTAGAACAATCGGGCCACGGCAGGAACTGCGGCTCTTCCCCTCGTCACGCTGGTCCATGGCAAAGCGCAACAACGTCGTCCAACTGGCGGAAGTGAAGCCGGTGCAATTCGGAGACGCGCTCCGCGAGCGCTATCTGTCGTATGCGCTGTCGACCATCATGTCGCGGTCGCTGCCGGACGTGCGCGACGGGCTGAAGCCCGTGCATCGCCGGCTGATGTACGCCATGCGGCAGCTGCGGCTCGATCCGAACAGCGCCTTCAAGAAGAGCGCCCGCGTCGTCGGCGACGTGATCGGCCAGTATCACCCGCACGGCGACCAGTCGATCTACGACGCGCTGGTGCGCCTCGCGCAGGAATTCGCGGCGCGCTATCCGCTGATCGAGGGCCAGGGCAATTTCGGCAACATCGACGGCGATAACCCCGCCGCGATGCGTTACACCGAGGCGCGTCTCACCGAAGTGGCCGAGGCCCTGCTGGGCGGCATCGACGAAAACGCCGTCGACTTCCGGCCGAACTACGACGGTTCGACGGAAGAACCGATCGTTCTGCCGGGCGGCTTCCCGAACCTGCTGGCCAACGGAGCCGCGGGCATCGCCGTCGGCATGGCGACCTCGATCCCGCCGCACAATGTCGGCGAGCTCTGCGACGCGCTGCTGCATCTCATCAAGACTCCCAACTCGCGCATCGAGACCTTGGTCGACCTCGTGAAGGGGCCGGACTTTCCGACCGGTGGCATCCTGGTCGAGCCGCGCGAGGCCATCGTCGAGGCCTACAGGACCGGCCGCGGCGCCTTCCGCCTGCGCGCAAAGTGGGAGGTCGAACAGCTTCCGCGGGGCCAGTACCGCATCGTCGTCACACAGATTCCCTACCAGGTCCAGAAGGGGAAGCTGATCGAGCGGATCGCCGAGATCATCAACGCCAAGAAGCTGCCGATCCTGGAGGACGTGCGCGACGAGTCGGCCGACGACGTGCGCATCGTGCTGGAGCCCAAGACCGGCAACGTGCCGGCCGAGCTGCTGATGGAGCAGCTCTTCAAGCTCAGTGATCTAGAAACGCGCTTTCCGCTGAACCTCAATGTCCTGGACAAGGACAACACACCCCGGGTCATGGACCTGCGCGAGGCGCTGCAGGCCTTCCTCGATCATCGGCGCGAGGTGCTGGTGCGGCGGTCGACCTTCCGGCTGGCTGCGATCGAGCGACGGCTGGAGATCCTCGACGGCTACCTGATCGCCTATCTGAACCTCGATGAGCTGATCAAGATCATCCGCGAGGAGGACGAGCCCAAGCCGAAGATGATGAAGGCCTTCGGGCTCACCGACATGCAGGCCGAGGCGATTCTGAACATGCGCCTGCGTGCCCTGCGCCGGCTCGAGGAGTTCGAGATCCGCGGCGAGCATAAGAAGCTCAGCGCCGAGCGCAAGGATCTCAAGGCCCTGCTCAAGGACGAGGGCCTTCAATGGGAAGCCATCGCCGACGAGGTGCGCGAAACCAAGAAGAAGTTCGGCGGCAAGACCGAACTGGGACGCCGTCGGACCGAACTGGCGGACGCGCCGGCGGAGATCGAGCATGCGATCGAGGATTTCGTCGAGCGCGAGCCGGTCACCGTCATCCTGTCCGAGAAGGGATGGATCCGCGCCGCCAAGGGCCATCTCGACGACAAGGCGGCCGGCGAACTCAAGTACAAGGAAGGCGATACTGCACGCTTCGCCATCCACGCCCAGTCGACCGACAAGATCCTGCTCTTCGCGACCAACGGCCGCTTCTACACGGTGGGCTGCGATCGCCTCCCAAGCGCGCGCGGTCACGGCGAGCCCATCCGGCTGATGATCGAACTGGGCAACGAGCAGGACATCGTCCAGGTTGACGTGTTCAAGGGCGGTCGCAAATTCCTCGTTGCGTCTGATGCCGGCCGCGGCTTCATCGTCCCGGAAGACGAGGTCGTGGCGCAGACCAAGAACGGCAAGCAGGTCCTGAACCTGGCCGACAAGGAAAAGGCGCAGGTGCTGGGTGTCGTGCCCGACGGCGCGAACCAGATCGCCGTGCTGAGCGAGGGGCGCAAGCTGCTGATCTTCCCGCTCGACCAGGTGCCGGAGATGGGGCGGGGCAGGGGCGTGCTGCTGCAGAAGTCGAAGGGCGACCTGCTCTCGGATGCCCAGGCTTTCGTGCTCTCGGACGGTTTGCCGTGGGGCAACCGGACCATCCCGGCAGCCGAGTTGAAATTCTGGCGGGGCGAGCGTGCGCAGGCCGGGCGCATGCCGGAGAAGGGCTGGCCGCGGGCCAAACGCTTCAAGGATTGAGCATGGACCTGACGCTGATCTGGAAGGCGCTGCTGATCGGCGTTATCGAAGGTCTTACCGAGTTCTTGCCCGTCTCGTCGACGGGCCACATCATCCTCGCCGAGGAGTTGCTCGACTTCCAGGGGCCGCCGGGCAAGGTCTTCGAGATCGTGATCCAGCTCGGCGCGATCCTCGCCGTCTGCCTGCTCTATCGCGCGAAGATCTGGACGACCGCGAGGGGCGTCCTGGAGCGGGACAAGCAGGCGACACGCTTCGCACTGGTCATCCTGGTGGCGTTCCTTCCGGCCGCGATCATCGGCGTGGCGGCCCATAAGTACATCAAGTCGGTGTTGTTCAGCCCGTGGGTGGTTGCCATCGCCCTTATCGTGGGCGGTATCGCCATTCTCGTGATCGAGCGTCTGGCGCAGCGGCCCCGGATCAAGAGCCTCGACGAAATCGACCTCAAGACCGCTCTCTACATCGGGCTTTGCCAGTGCGTGGCGATGATTCCGGGCGTCTCGCGGTCGGGTGCCACGATCATGGGCGCCCGTGTTTTTCGCGTGGATCGTGCGACTGCGGCGGAGTTTTCGTTCTTTCTCGCCATGCCCACGATGTTGGGGGCGACCGTCTACGACCTCTACAAGAACTGGTCGACGTTGAGCTGGGAGCACGGGGGCGTCATCGCCTTGGGCTTCCTCGCCGCTTTCTTTTCGGCCCTCCTTGTGGTCCGGGCCTTCGTCGCATTCATCAGCCGCCACGGCTTTACCGCTTTTGCCTGGTACCGCATTGCAGTGGGCGCATTGGCGCTCACTCTATTGCTCATGCATTGAGCCTTTCATTCGATGCAGCGCGCATGTCATAAGCCGCGCAAATCAGGCGGCTTACGTGCCGTTCTGCAACACGAGCTGGGAGTCCTAGTTTCATGCAACGTCGCAAGTTCATCCGTACGGCCGGCGTCGGCACCGCCGCCGTCGCCGCCACCGGCGCTCTGGCCGCTCCGGCCATCGCGCAATCCGCGCCCGAGGTGAAGTGGCGTATGGCGTCGAGCTTCCCGAAGTCGCTCGACACGATCTTCGGTTCCGGCGAGCTCTTCACGAAGTATGTGTCTGACGCCACCGACGGCAAGTTCCAGATCCGTCTGTTCGCCGCGGGCGAGATCGTCCCGGGTCTCCAGGTCGCCGACGCGGTCCAGAACGGTACGGTCGAGATGGGCCACACCGCGTCGTATTACTACGTTGGCAAGGACCTGACCTTCGCGCTCGACTGCGCGGTGCCGTTCGGCCTCAACGCGCGCCAGCAGGATGCCTGGTGGAACTGGGGCGGCGGGCGCCAGGCCATGAACGACTTCTTCAAGGACTACAACATCCACTCGATCCCCTGTGGCAACACCGGCGCCCAGATGGGCGGCTGGTTCCGCAAGGAGATCAAGACCGTCGACGACCTCAAGGGCCTGAAGTTCCGCGTCAGCGGCTTTGCGGGTGAGGTCCTGACGCGTCTCGGCGTGGTGCCGCAGCAGATCGCCGGCGGCGACATCTATCCGGCGCTGGAGAAGGGCACGATCGATGCGGCGGAGTGGGTCGGTCCGTACGACGACCAGAAGCTCGGCTTCAACAAGGTCGCGCCGTACTACTACTATCCCGGCTGGTGGGAGGCTGGCCCGCAGCTCTCGGCCTACGTGAATCTGGCCAAGTGGGCGGAACTGCCGAAGTCCTACCAGACAATCGTCGAAGCCGCCGCCGCCAAGGCGCACACCTCGATGCTGTCCAAGTACGACGCGCAGAACCCGAAGGCGGTTCGCGAGCTCGTCGCGGCCGGCACCAAGCTCCTGCCGTTCTCGGCGCAGATCCTCGAGGCCTGCTACAACGCGACCAACGATGTGTTCGCTCAGCTCAATGAGAAGAACCCGAAGTGGAAGAAGATCTTCGAGACGTGGAAGCCTTTCCGCGCCGAGGAGGTGCTGTGGTTCCGCGTCGCCGAGAACACGATGGACAACTTCATGGCGCGCCAGTCGGCGGCCAACAAGCTCTAGGCTGCTCAGCCCTGTGCATCTGGAAAACCCCGCTTCGGCGGGGTTTTTATTTGCCTGCAGGGAGCAGGCAACTGCTTTTCATCGCCGCTTCGCTATGCGATAACCGCGCCAACAAAGTTTGTTCGCGTGGCAGAAGTCGCGCGTTCGGCAAGCAAAAGAACTAGGGAGATTTTAATGCAACGTCGCAAATTCCTGCGCACGGCCGGGGTCGGCGGTGCGACCGCGGCTGCGGCCGGCGCCCTTGCGGCTCCGGCAGTTGCCCAGTCGATGCCCGAGGTGAAGTGGCGCATGGCATCGAGCTTCCCGAAATCTCTCGACACGATCTATGGCGCTGGTGAGTACTTCGCCAAGCGCGTCGCCGCGCTGACCGACAACAAGTTCCAGATCCGCGTTTTCGCCGCCGGGGAAATCGTCCCCGGCCTGCAGGTCGTCGACGCCGTCCAGAACGAGACCGTCGAGTGCGGCCACACCGCGGCCTATTACTATGTCGGCAAGGATCCGACCTTCGCCTTCGATACGGCGCTGCCCTTCGGCCTCAACACCCGCCAGCACAACGCCTGGGTCTACTTCGGCGGCGGGCTCGAGCTGATGCGAGAGTTCTACAAGGAATACAAGCTGGTCTCCTTCCTGATGAGCCATACCGGCGCCCAGATGGGCGGTTGGTGGCGCAAGGAGATCAAGACACCCGAGGACATGAAGGGTGTGAAGATGCGCATCGGCGGCTTCGCCGGCCAGGTCATGGCCAAGCTCGGCGTCGTGCCGCAGCAGATCGCCGGCGGCGACATCTACCCCGCTCTTGAGAAAGGCACGATCGACGCCGCCGAATGGGTCGGCCCGTACGACGACCAGAAGCTCGGCTTCAACAAGGTTGCGCCGTATTACTACTACCCTGGCTGGTGGGAAGGCTGCGCGGCCCTGTCGCTCTACTGCGGCGAGAAGGCGTACGAGGCCCTGCCGCCGATGTACAAGGAAGCGATCGCGGTCGCTTCGGGCGACACGGTGAGCTGGTCGGTCGCCAAGTACGATGCCCAGAACCCGCGCGCGCTGCGGGAATTGGTGGCAGCGGGAACGAAGTTCCTCCCGTTCCCGCAATCGGTGATGGAGGCCTGCTTCAGCGCCGCCAACGAACTCTATGCCGAGACCATCGCCAAGAACCCCAAATTCAAGAAGGTCTACGATTCCTGGAAGCCCTTCAGAGGCGAAGAAGTTCTCTGGTTCCGTGTGGCCGAGAACACGTTCGACAACTTCATGGCGCGCCAGTCGGCCGCCAACAAGCTCTAGAACCAACCGTTCTGCCGATCGAAAGCCCCGCTTCGGCGGGGCTTTTTGTTGCCCGGACGGCCTCAATTCACGGCTGAAGATTGCATATATTTAAGGAATTTCCGGTCGTCGGGCGCTTTTCAAATCCAATTTCGCATGCCAGTGTTGCAAGCGCTGAAGGGGGCCATGAAGGCAACCACGGGAGGAAACAGAAAAATGCAGCGCAGGAAATTTATCAGGACGGCGGGCGTTGGTGCCGCGGGAGTTGCAGCCGCGACGACGATTGCCGCGCCGGCCATTGCCCAGAGCATGCCGGAAGTGAAGTGGCGTCTGACGTCGAGCTTCCCGAAGTCGCTCGACACCCTCTACGGCGGCTCCGAGCTTTTCGCCAAGGTCATCGGCGAGATGTCCGACGGCAAGTTCCAGGTCCGGCCGTTCGCAGCCGGCGAAATCGTCCCCGGCCTGCAGGTGGCCGATGCGGTGCAGAACGGCACCGTCGAGGCCGGCCAGACCGCCGCCTACTACTATTTCGGCAAGCACCCGAACTTCGTGTTCGAGACCGGCCTGCCGTTCTCGCTCAACCAGCGCCAGCTCTATGCCTGGTTGTACTTCGGCGGCGGTCATCAGCTGATCAACGATTTCTACAAGGAGTACAACTTCCGCTCCTTCGTCTTCGGCGGCACGGGCTGCCAGATGGGCGGCTGGTTCCGCAAGGAAATCAAGTCGATGGACGACATGAAGGGCCTGAAATTCCGCGTCGGCGGCTTCGCGGGCCTGATCCTGGAGCGTCTCGGCGTGGTGCCGCAGCAGATTGCCGGCGGCGACATCTATCCGGCGCTGGAGAAGGGCACGATCGATGCCTGCGAATGGGTCGGCCCCTACGACGACGAGAAGCTCGGCTTCAACAAGGTCGCCAAGTACTACTATTACCCCGGCTGGTGGGAAGGCTGCTCCGGCGGCTCGCTGTACATCAACAATCAGGCCTGGGAGAAGCTGCCCAAGAACTACCAGAGCATGGTCGAGGTCGCGTCCGGCCTGGTGACGTCCTGGATGGTCCCGAAGTACGACGCCAGCAATCCGGCCGCCCTGCGCCGCCTGGTGGCGGGCGGCGCCGAACTGCGGCCGTTCCCGCGCTCGGTGCTCGAGCCCTGCTTCAACGAGGCCTACAAGTTCTACGACGAGCTGGCGGCCAAGGACCCGAAGTTCAAGAAGATCTACGAAAGCCTCAAGGCTTTCCGGTCGGACGAGAACCTTTGGTTCCGCGTCGCCGAGAACACCTTCGACAACTTCAACTTCGCCATGTCGGCGCAAGGCCGCTGAGCGAACCCCACAAGAGAAAAGCCCCGCCGTTTGGCGGGGCTTTTTTGTGCCTTCGATCTACTTGAAGACCGGTGGAGCGGAGTCTTCCGAGGGCGGTGCCTGGATCTCGATCGTCACCTTGCTGGGGTCGATCCCATGCGGCTTGTCGAGGAAGTAGGTCACCGACTGCGGGATCGCGATCACGATCGCGACCATGATGAGCTGCAGCAGTACCCAGGGGATTGAGCCCCAGTAGATGTCCGAGCTCTTCACTTCCTTGGGTGCCACGCTGCGCAGGTAGAACAGCGCGAAGCCGAACGGCGGGTGCATGAACGACGTCTGCATGTTCACGCAGAGCATGACGCCGAACCAGATGAGGGCGGCATCGGCCCCGACGACCGGTGCGAGCAGCTTCTGCGCGACCGGCGCCAGCATCGGGATAATGATGAAGGCGATCTCGAAGAAGTCGAGGAAGAACGCCAGGAAGAACACGAACAGGTTGACGACGATCAGGAAGCCCCAGACGCCGCCGGGCAGGTTCGACATCAGGTGTTCGACCCACTGGTTGCCGTCGACACCCTGAAAGGTGATCGAGAAACAGGTTGCGCCAACCAGGATGAAGGCCACCATCGCCGTGATGCGCATCGTCGCCTGGAACGCCTGCACGATCAGGTCCCGCAGGTCCTTGTGCTGCCAGGCCCGCCAGCACAGCCAGATGATCGCCGCGAACATCACCGTGAAGGCGACCTTGAAGGCGAAGGACTTGAACGCGACCGTGCCGATCAGGGCGCCGATGATGGCGGCTGCGCAGCCGCCGAAGAACATGAGCCGGTCGAACTTGGTGAGCGGTGCATTGCGCACCACCGCCAGGACGATGGCGCCGATCGTGCCCATCGCTCCCGCCTCAGTCGGGGTCGCCAGGCCCATCATGATGGTGCCCAGCACGAGGAAGATGAGCACGGCGGCGGGGATGATGCCCCAGGCGCACTTCACCAGGAGCGCTTTGCCGAACAGCGTCCGTGGAACCGGGGGCAGGGCCGCCGGCTTCACGATCGTCAGATAGAATGTGTAGCCGGCGAACAGGGCGATCTGCAGCAGCGAGGGGCCCCAGGCGCCGAGATACATGTCGCCGACCGACTTGCCGAGCTGGTCGGCCAGCACGATCAGCACCAGCGAGGGCGGCACGAGCTGCGTGATCGTCCCCGACGCGGCCAGCACGCCGGTCGCGTAGCGCATGTCGTACTTGTAGCGCATCATCACCGGCAGGGTGATCAGCGCCATGGCGATGACCTGGGCGGCCACGGTGCCGGTGATGGCGCCGAGGATGAAGCCCACGATGATCGTCGAATAGCCCAGCCCGCCCTTGATGGGGCCGAACAGCTGGCCCATCGATTCGAGCATGTCCTCTGCCAGCCCGCATTTCTCCAGGATGGCGCCCATGAAGGTAAAGAACGGAATGGCGAGCAGCAGCTCGTTCGACAGGATGCTGCCGAACACGCGGCCCGGGATGGCCTGCATGAAGGCCATCGTGAAGTAACCCATCTCGATCGACAGGAACCCGAAGAAGAAGCCGACGGCGCAGAGCGAGAAGGCGACCGGGTAGCCAATGATCATGAAGACGACAAGGCCGCCGAACATCAGCGGCGGCATATAATCGAGAGGTATCATTGCGTGGGCCTCTCGTAGTGAGCTTCGAGGCTATCCACGGCATATCCGTTGAGGAAGGCCACCCGCTTGATGAGTTCTGAAATGCCTTGGAGTGCGACCAGACCGAAGCCTACGGGAAGCACCAGCTTGATCGGCCAGCGCAGCAGTCCCCCGGCATTCGAGGAATGCTCGTTGACGTTGAACGACTGCATGAAGAACGGCCAGCTCAGCCAGGCCAGGATGCTGCAGGTCGGCAGGAGGAAGATCAGCGTGCCGAGAATGTCGACCCAGAGCTGCCCACGGCGGCTCAAGGTCATATAGAAGAGGTCGACCCGGACATGCTCGTTCCGCTTCATCGTGTAGGATGCCCCGAACATCACGATGACGGCGAACATGTACCACTGGATCTCAAGCCAGCCGTTCGAACTCGTGTCGTAGGCGTAGCGCACCATGGCGTTGCCGGCACTGACGACGCACGCCAGCAGCACGAGCCAGTTGCAGATGTTACCTATTTTTTCGTTTAACGCGTCGATCAGCGCGCTGAATGCCAGCAATGAGCGCATCCCGTCTCCCCTGAATGCGAGTTATTATTTGCCGCCCATCCGTTCTCGCCGACGGATAGGCTTTCTTAACTTGGTCCGCTGCGCGATGCCAGAGCCAGCGTTGATCCGCAATGCGGACGAGGTGCGTCAATACGCTCCACCGTCACGACATTGCCTACGCGGTAGGCAACTCCGTCCATCCATCGGAACCAAAAAATTCCAACGGACGAAACAAACGCTTGTAGGCCATCTTGCTCGAATCGGCGATCCAGTAGCCGAGATAGACATAAGGCAGGCCGCGTTTGGCAGCCGCCGCCGCCAGCCACAGAATCATGTGCGTGCCGAGCCCCCGCCGCGGGTCCTGCGGATCGAAGAAGCTGTAGACCGCCGACACACCGCTCGACAGCCAGTCGACCAGACAGGCGCCGACCAGCCGGCCATCTGCCGAATCGTCCCGGAACTCGATGATCGCCGTCTCGACAGGGCTTTCCTCGACCATGGCGCGGTAGTCGTCGAAGTCCATGTCCGCCATGTCGCCGTCGCGGTGGCGCGTCAGCACATAGCGTGAGAACAGAGAGAACTGTTCGCCGGTCGCCAGGGCCTGCGTCTCGATCGCATGGACATGTTCGTTGCGACGCTGGATGCGACGCTGTGCACGGCTGGGCTCGAAGTCCCGGACCCGAATACGCACCGGCACACAGGCCCGGCACCCGTCGCACAGCGGCTTGTAGACGAAGTGGTGGGAGCGCCGGAAGCCCGCGTCGGTCAACGTGTCGTGCTGAGAGATGGCGTCCGGCCCGCTCAGTTCGGTGACAAGCTTCGTCTCCAGGCGATGCGGCAGGTAAGGGCAGCGCATCGCCGGCGTTGTGCGGAAAAACCGAAGGGACTGGATGTTCTGGCGGATGAACATGTGCTTGCGGTTGAGAGTGTACGCTTCGGATCAGCGAAGGAAAGCGTCAGTTGTTCCGCCAAAGGTCGAGGGCGGGTTCTCCGGTCAAGGCTGCTGGCGCCTCAGAGCAAAGCGGCGAAACGGCACGAGAGCCAGACGCACCAGCTTGGGCAGGAGCCATATCAGGAGCACCACGAATAGCGCCAGCAGGCACAGAAAAGTGATCGGATGAGCGATCGCGAGCGCCAGGCCGCCGAACACCGTGATGTCCTCGCCAAGCGAGGCCAACACGTTGGTGAACGGCTCCGGCGAGGTGTTGATCAGGGCGCGCGATCCGGTCTTGGCGATGTGGGTTCCGGCCGCGAGCGTTCCGCCGAGCAAGCCGGCGATGATCGAAAACTCCGGACTGAGGCCGGTTGCGGCGCCGTAGGCGAGAAGCACGCCCGCGGGGATGCGAACGAAGGTCTGAAGCACGTCGTTGATACTGTCGACGTAGGGGATCTTGTCGGCCAGGAAATTCAGCGCGAAGAGGATAGCCGCTACGCCGAGCACCCAGGGCGATTCCAGGACCTGGAGATCGTGCGGCAGGGCGACCAAGCCGAGGCGTTGCGCGACCCCGAGCACTAGTACGGCGGCGTAGGCATTGAGGCCGCTGGCCCAGCCGGCTCCGAGAGCAACGGCGATGGCCGTAAGGGTTTCGGCGCTCATGGGGCAACCCCTACAGGGCGCGCCGCGCCTTGAAGGCGGTGGCGAGCGTGCCGTCGTCGAGCCAGTCGAGCTCCCCGCCCACGGGCACGCCATGCGCCAGGCGTGTCAGCGGCACGTCGTGCTCGGCCAGCCGCTCGGCAAGGTAGTGCGCCGTCGTCTGCCCGTCGACGGTCGCGTTGGTGGCCATGATCACCTCGCGGATGCCGCCGGCGGAGACGCGCGTCACCAGGCTGCCGATGTTGAGCTCTTCCGGGCCGATCCCGTCCAGCGCCGACAGCGAGCCGCCCAGAACGTGATAACGACCGGAAAAGATGCGGCCGCGCTCCATCGCCCAGAGGTCGCCGACATCCTCGACGACGCAGATCAGGCCGGCATCGCGCCGGTGATCCGAACAGATGGAGCAGGGATCGATCGTATCGAGATTGCCGCAGATGCTGCAGGCTCGGACGGCGCGCGCCGCATCAGCCAGCGCGGCGCCCAACGGCTGCATCAGCGTCTCGCGCTTCTTCAGCAGATGCAGCGCCGCGCGGCGTGCCGAACGCGGGCCCAGGCCCGGCAGACGGCCGAGGAGCTGGATGAGCCGCTCGATCTCCGGGCCGTTCATCGCCGCCTTTTCATCAGAGCTTGAAGCCCGGCGGCAGCGGCAGGCCGCCGGTGATACCGCGCATCTGCTCCTGCACGGTCTGCTCGACCTTGGCGCGCGCATCGTTGGCGGCGGCCACAATCAGGTCCTCGACCACGCCCTTGTCCTCGGGCTTGAACAGCGAGGCGTCGATGTCGATCCTGCGGGTCTCGTTCTTGCCGTTGACCGTGAATTTCACCAAGCCGGCGCCCGATGTGCCCACGATCTCCAGGCGCTCCAGCGCCGCCTGCAGGTCCTGCATCTTCTGCTGCATCTGCTGGGCCTGCTGCATCAGGCCGCCCAGGTCCTTGAGTTTGTCGAACATTCAGAACTCGCTTTCCGGGATGTCGTCGTCTGCCGGGTATTCCTCGGCGGGGGGCGGCTCGTCGCTGACGAACTCGCCCATCATGGAAGTCTGTTCGCCCTTGCGCTTAACCGCCTCGAGCTTCGCGCCGGGGAATGTCTTGAGTATGGCCATCACCAGCTCGTTGCTTTCGGCGGAGCTGCGCAGGTCGTCGGCCTTGGCCGCTTTCTGCTGGATGAGGGTCGGTTTGCCCTCGGCGCTCGACACCGAGGCGATCCAGCGGCGCCCGGTCCACTGGCCCAGCAGCTCGCTGAGGCGGGGGGCGAGGTCGGCCGGCGCCTTGGGCTCGGGGCGGAACTCGATCAGGCCGGGCTCGCAACGCACCTCGTGCACGTGATGCATCAGGCTGTGCACCATGCGCGGCTCGCGGCGGCTCTCGAACAAGGCCACGACCTCCGCGAAGCTGCGCGGGGCCGGCATCGTCTGGGCGGGCTGGGCAGCCACCGCGGAAACCGGCTGGGTCGCGAGACGCGCCGCCGCGCCGCCGCCGCCGCCATTGCCTCTCGGCATTGCCGGCGCCGCGGTCCCTGCCGGAACGCCGCCGCCATTCTGCAGCATCTTGATCGCTTCGCCGGGAGAGGGGAGGTCGGCGACATAGCAGAGCCGGATCAGCGCCATCTCGGCCGCGCGCAGTGGCGAGGGCGCGGCGAGCGTCTCCTGCAGCCCCTTCAGCAGCAGCGTCCAGGCCCGCGTGAGCGAGGCCATGGAAAGTTTGCCCGCCATCCCCAGTCCCTGGGCGCGTTCGCTGTCCGCCATCGCGGCAGCGGCGTCCGGTGCCACCTTGAGGCGGGTCACCCAGTGCGTGAGCTCCAGCAGATCCTGCAGCACGACCACGGGGTCGGCACCGGAATCGTGCATCTCGCCGAGCGCCGCGACCATGCCCGGCGCATCGCCGCGCATCGTTTTTTCGAAGAGCTCGAGCACCCGGCTGCGGTCGGCCAAGCCCAGCATGTCGCGGACCTGAGCGGCATCCACCACGCCACCGCCATGGGCGATTGCCTGATCGAGCATCGACAGACCGTCGCGCACCGATCCGTCGGCGGCGCGGGCCAGCAGCGTCAGGGCCTCGGGCGAAATTTCGACCTTCTCGGCCTGCGCGATCTTGCTGAAATGGTCGACCAGCGTCTCGAGCGGCACCCGCTTCAAATCGAAACGCTGGCAGCGCGACAGCACCGTCACCGGGACCTTGCGGATCTCGGTGGTAGCGAACAGGAACTTCACGTGCGGCGGCGGCTCTTCCAGCGTCTTCAGCAACGCATTGAAGGCCTTCTCCGATAGCATGTGCACTTCGTCGATGATGTAGACCTTGTAGCGCGCCGACACCGGGCGATAGCGTACGCCCTCGATCAGCTCGCGCACGTCGTCGATGCCGGTGCGCGAGGCCGCGTCCATCTCGATCACGTCGACATGGCGGTCCTCGGTGATGGCCTTGCAGTTGTCGCAGACGCCACAGGGATCGACCGTGGGACCGCCCGTTCCGTCGGGACCAACGCAGTTCAGGGCGCGGGCGATGATCCGGGCGGTCGTGGTCTTGCCGACGCCGCGCACGCCGGTGAGCATGAACGCATGGGCGATGCGGCCTGTGGCGATGGCATTGCGCAGGGTGCGCACCATCGCTTCCTGGCCGACCAGAGTCGTGAAATCGACCGGGCGGTATTTACGGGCGAGGACGCGGTAGGGTGTTGCCGGGTCCGAGCCCGGGGTGGCCTCAGCCATGGCGATCACCCGTCAATCTGCGCCGTGGCCCTCTTAAGGCCCGGCGGTCGTCGCGCCCGGGCCGCCCGCCCTCCGCGGCGGCGCGCGCAGGGGAACGGGTGAGAGACCGGCATGACCCGAAGCGAATTCGTTACGGCTGCTTCCTTCCGGATCTGACCGGGTTGGCGACTGCTCCGCCCACACCGGCCCCTCGAGGGAGTTATATCAGGAGTCCGGGCGCCCGGCGCAAGGGCCGAGTGAAGTCCTTGTGAACGACCTTCAAAAGACTCCACAAGATATTGATATGGAAAGTTTAAATGTGGCGGCCGTCGAGAGGGCAGCTCGACTACGACGAGCTGAGGGTGGCCTTTCCCACGGCACCGGGCGCTTCCCCGGAAAAATCAACGGTGACGGTGCCAGCCTTTTCGAAGACCAGGGTGACCGGCAGTTTGCTGCCGACAGTGAGGGGCGAGGCGAGGCCGCGCATCAGAAGGTGATAGCCGCGCGGCTTGAGGATCTGCTGGTTGGCCGGCGGAATGACGAGGCCAGCCTCCATCGGCCGCATCTCCAGCACCGGGCCCTTGACTCGGATGGCGTGGATTTCGACGGACCCGGCGGCAGGACAGTCAGCGGAAACGAGCCGGTCCGATTCGCCATCGTTGACGACGGTCATATAGCCGCCGGCGACATCCGGCTCGGATGAGGACGAGCGAGCCCAGGGCTTGACGATCTGTAACGGGCCGAGGGTGGCGGCCGGCACTTCCTTCGGCTCAGAACGACGAAGCCACTTCAGCAAACCCACCCTCCATCGCGCCGTCAGTGCGCAAAATAGTGCATGCCGCCATCGACCGGGATGACCGCGCCCGTGATGTAGCGCGCCGCCGGAGAGGCGAGAAAGGCGACGAGATGTGCCACATCCTCCGGCTCGCCGAAATAGCCGATGGGGATGTTTCGCTCGATGAAGCTGCGGCGCGCCTCCTCGGTCGGGTGGAGTTTCTGCAGGATCTGCTCGCTGTTGATGCGGCCCGGCTGAATGGTGTTCACTGTCACGCCGTCGGGGGCGACGTCGCACGACAGGCCTTTTGCCCACAGATGCAGGGCGGCCTTGGCGGCGATGGCGGCATTCAGACCGCGGGGCTCCATGGAGCCGCTGATATTGACGATCCGGCCCCATTGGCGCGCCCGCATGGCCGGCAGCAGGGCTTTGGTCAGCAGCCGCGCCGCCGTGAAGTTGAGCGCGAAGGCCTCCTCCCAGACGTCCTCGCCGGCATCCGGTCCGGTCGGCCGCGAGCCGCCGGCACAGTTCACCAGAACGTCGATGGGCCCCAGCACCTCGCCGGCCTCGGCGGCAATGCGGGCGAGATCGCCCGGGTCCGTGACGTCGCCCGCGATGGCGGTCACACCGTCGAGCCGCTCGATCCTCTCGGCTCGCCGCGCCGTCGCGACGACCCGCGCGCCTTGTCGTGCCAGGAGCCTGACGACACCGGCGCCGATGCCAGAGCTGGCGCCGGACACGAGGCAGCTCCGGTCCTTGACCTGATAGTCCATCGCGTCTTGATGGAGGAGAACGCGGGGGCTGCCAAGAGGCGGTCGCGAGCGGCGAGGGCCTTCAGCCGCCGCGCGCCTTCCGTGTCGCCTCAAGGTCGACGACACCCTTGGGCGAGATCACGACGCCATAGTCTCGAAGCGCCGTTTCGACCGATATCACCCCGTCGAGCACGTCGTCGGCGACATCCGCCGGATCGCGCTCCAGCGGATTGCCGTATCCGCCGCCGGCCGGGCCGTAGCAGACGAAGCGGCCATCCTTGCCGATGTGCATGTACGGTACCTTCGACGGCAGGGCGCGGTCGGGCTGGCCGGGGACCATCAGGTCGAGCTTGGCCGGCATGCCCTCGCGGCCGCCCAGGAA
Organism: Reyranella sp.; assembly: GCF_965227665.1. Classification (GTDB taxonomy): domain Bacteria; phylum Pseudomonadota; class Alphaproteobacteria; order Reyranellales; family Reyranellaceae; genus Reyranella. The sequence continues at coordinate 1,437,128 of NZ_OZ245767.1, read as the reverse complement.
TCCCCAGGGCCGGTAGCGATGGCCTTCGCCTTCGACCGACGCGCCGCCGTCGCCGAGAAACGTGAACTCGCGGACCGAGCCCAGGCCGCCGCGCCACTTGCCGGCGCCCGCCACGTCTTCGCGCAATTCGTAGCGCAGCACGCGCAGCGGCAGATGGGTCTCGATGTCCTCGATCGGGTTGTTGCGCGTGTTGGCATAGAGCGTGTCGACGGCGTCCATGCCGTCCTTGCCCAGCCGCCCGCCATAAGAACCTTCGAAGATCTCCATGTGCACCCAGTGCGTCTCGTCCTTGAGGCCGGAGAATGCGATGACCTTGAGATTGCCGATGCCGGCCGAGACGTTGCCCGGCATCGCCTGCGAGAGCGCCTTCATCACCGTGTCGGCCAGCTGATTACCGGGGCAGAAGCGCGCGATCGTCGGTGCGGGGAAGGTCGGGTTGGCCAGGCAGCCCTTGGGTGCCACGATGGTGATTGGCCGGATGAGGCCCGCGTTGACCGGGATATGACCGTGGATCTCGGTGTCGAGCAGCACCGAGCGGATGGTGAGCCAGATCGCGATGTCGGCGGTGCCTTCGAGCGGCATGTTGATGGGCCGGTCGGGCACCTGCGGCGCCGTTCCGGTGAGGTCGACCACCAGCTGCTCGTCCTTCTTGGTGATGGTGACGACGAGCGGCAGTTCCTTCTTGGTCGGATCGTCGCTGTCGAGATAGCCGTCAATCGCCGTCTCGGCGCGATAGACGCCGTCGGGCAGTTTGGCGATCGCCTGCCGCATCAGCCGTTCGGCATGATCCATCAGCGCGCCGCAGGCCTGCTCGAACGTCTCCAGCCCGTAGCGCTCGACCAGTTCGACCATTCGCTCCGCGCCGATGCGGGCCGCGGCCACCTGGGCATCCATGTCGCCGACCACGAGGTCGGAGGCACGGATATTGTCGCGCACGATCTGCCACACCGCGTCGTTCCGGACGCCGCGGTCGTAGACCTTGATGGCCTTGAACTGCAGGCCCTCGGCATAGGCGTCGATCGCCTCGACGATCCCGCAGGAGCCGGGCGACAGCGCGCCGATGTCGAGATGGTGCGCCGTGGTCGCGGCAAAGGCGATCAGGCGGCCCTGCACGAAGACCGGCACGATGAAGGCCACGTCGGGGCCGTGGCTCGCACCGGAATAGGCGTCGTTGTGCATGATGACGTCGCCCGGCCGGATGACTTCGCCGCGTGCGGACAGGATGCGCTGGATGCCGCGCACATAGCCCGGGATCGGGCCGGACTGCAGCGGCGTCGACTGGGCCGATTCGGCGAGGCCGCGGCCGTCCGCATCGACAAGGGCCGCCCCGAAATCCTCCGACTCGCGGATGATCGAGGAGTAGCTCATGCGCATCAGCTTGTAGCCCATCTCGACCGCGATGTTCTCGAGCGCCCCCTGGATCACGCTGCTGGTGATCGGGTCGATGCGGTCGGGCTTGGTCGCGGGCTGGCGGGCGGTGGCGTTGGTCATGCGGCACTCCTCTGCTGGGAGCGCGCCACTCCAGTGGCGCTCTTGCTCTTTATCCGCAAAGTTATGGGCGCCACTGGAGTGGCGCGCTCCCAGCGAAGAGGGGCGTTCATTGGCGAACCTCCTTGCGGATCATGAGATTGCCGGCTGTATCGGCTTCGAAGCTGAAATGGGGCGGCACGACAGTCGTGGTGTCCATCTGGAGCACGATGGCCGGGCCGGGGATGCGCTGACCGACCGGCAGCAGGTCGCGGCGGTAGAAGGTCGTCGGGTAGTCGGCGAGCTTGCCGTCGACGCGGAAGGTGCCGTTGCCGGAGCGCACCGTCGCCGCGGCGAGCGAGCGGGCGCCATCTGGCACGGGCTTCGCGATCGTCGCGGCGCTGGCGGCACCAACGAGGCGCAGGTTCACGATCTCGATCGCGGACTGGGCGAAGTGATGGCCGTACTCGCGTTTGTGGACTTCGTGAAAGGCCTCGAAGGCTAGGGCGAGGGCGGCCTCGTCCAGGACGCCATCCGGGAAGGTGACCTTGAGTTCGTAGCCCTGGCCGACGTAACGCAGGTCGCCGCGGCGCTCGAACGTCACCTTGGCGAGATCGATGCCGTCGGCGGTGAAGCGTCCGGCCAGTTCCTTGGCCATCGCGGCGAAGTCGGCGTTGATGCGGGCAAGATCGGCGGCACCCGACACCTGGAACGAGGTGCGGATCGCATCATAGCGCAGGTCGCTGATCAGCAGGCCGACCGCCGAGGTGATGCCGGGATGCGGCGGCACGATCACTTCCGTGACGCCCAGCATGTCGGCTACTTCCGCGCCGTGCAGGGGACCCGCGCCGCCAAACGCCACCAGCGTGTAGTTGCGAGGATCGATGCCCTTTTGGACGGTGCGCGAGCGGATGGCGTTGGCCATGTTGGCGTTGATGAGGGTGATCACGCCTTCGGCTGCTTCGCGGTCGGAAAGGCCGAGCTCGCGTGCCAGTTCGCCGATCACCCGACGGGCCGCGACCTCGTCGAGCGCCATGCCGCCGCCCAGGAAGTTGCCGCCGTCGAGCCGTCCCAGGACGACGTTGGCGTCGGTCACCGTGGCCCGCGTGCCGCCGCGACCGTAGGCGGCGGGGCCGGGCACCGCGCCGGCCGAGCGGGGGCCCACCTTGAAGGCGCCGGCCTGGTCGACGAAGGCGATCGAGCCGCCTCCGGCGCCGATCGTGTGCACGTCGATCATCGGCACCAGCACGGGAAAGCCCGCGATCCAGGTGTCGCGCGCCGTGGCCTCGCCGAAGCCGCCTTCCGTCACGATGCCGATGTCGGCCGAGGTGCCGCCGACGTCGAAGGTGATGAGGTTGCGCTTCTCGGAGAGCGCGCCCGCCCAGTCGCCGCCGATCACGCCAGCGGCGGGACCTGAGAGGAGGGTGAGCACCGGCCGCTCGGCGACCATGCCGGGCGTAGCGACGCCGCCGTTGGACGCCATGATGCGCAGGTCGGCCCTGAATCCTGAAGCCTCGATCTCCGATTCGAGGCGGGTCACGTAGTTGCGCACCTTCGGGCCCACGAAGGCGTTCATGGCCGTAGTCGTGAAGCGCTCGAATTCGCGGAACTGCGGCGACACCGACGAGGAGGTCGTGGCGAAGCACTCCGGATATTCCTCGCGCACGATCTCCAGGGCGCGCGCCTCGTGCGCGGCATCGAGATAGGAGAAGAGGAAGCAGATCGCGATTGCCTCGACTCCCGCCTCCTTCAGCTCGCGCGCGGCCTGGCGCACACCCTCCTCGTCGAGCGGCTCCAGCACCTCGCCACGCGGCGGTATCAGCCGCTCCGTCACGGTCTTGCGATGGCGCCGCTTTACCAGCGGCCGGTCCTGCCAGGGAATATCCTGCATGATCGAGTAGTGCTGCGGTCGCTGGTGGCGGCCGATATGCAGGATGTCGCGATAGCCGCCGGTCGTGATCATGCCGGTGACGGCGCCGTCATGCTCGAGGATCGCATTGGTCGCGATGGTCGTGCCGTGGAAGACCGTGTCGATCGTCTCGCGCGGGATCGAGTACTTGTCGCAGAGTGCCATCAGCCCGTGCACGACGCCGCGGGACGGGTCGTCCGGTGTGGTCGAGACCTTGTGCACGGCGGTCCGGCCGGCGTCGGTGTCGGCATAGACCAGGTCCGTGAAGGTGCCGCCGACGTCCACGCCGATCAATCTCATCATCGCCTCCCTGAGCGTCGCCTTGACCCGGAGCGAGCAAGGACCGCGCCAACGGCTTCCCGTGCGTGCCTCTATCCCCAGGCAATTTTACAGCGCTGGCATACGGCTTGCTTCCACGCTGGCATGGCCAAGCAGCCTGACATCGAACTCGTTTCCCTGACCAAGCGCTACGGCGACACAGTGGCGGTCGATTCGATCGGCCTGCGCATCCCCGCCGGCTCCTATTGCTGCCTCCTGGGCCCCAGCGGCTGCGGCAAGACGACGACCCTGCGCATGATCGCGGGGCACGAGGAGGCCTCCGAGGGCGACATCATTCTCGGCAGCGAGAACATCACGGACCTACCGCCGGCGGCGCGCGGCACGGCGATGATGTTCCAGAGCTACGCGCTCTTTCCCCATCTCGATTGCACCGACAATGTGGCGTTCAGCCTCAAGATGCGGGGCATCGATAAGGACACCCGTCGGGCGCGGGCCCTGGATATGCTGAAACGGGTCCACATGGATGCCTATGCCGGCCGGCTGCCGGCACAGCTCTCGGGCGGGCAGCAGCAGAGGGTGGCTCTGGCGCGCGCGCTGATCACCGATCCGCAGGTCCTGCTGCTCGACGAGCCCTTGTCGGCGCTCGATCCCTTCCTGCGCATCCGCATGCGCGAGGAACTGAAAAGCCTTCAAACGCGGCTGGGCATCAGCTTCATCCACGTGACGCACAGCCAGGACGAGGCGATGGCGCTGGCCGATCTCGTCGTGGTGATGAACGGCGGCCGGATCGAGCAGGCGGCGCCGCCCCGCGAGGTCTTCAACCGCCCGGCTTCCGCCTTCGTCGCCAAGTTCATCGGTGGCCACAACGTGCTGCCCGCGGCCGTCGCGCGTGCCGAGGCAGGCGAGGGACCGTTCGTCGCCATTCGCGCGGATCGGATGTCGGTGCAGCCCGGCACGTCGGGCGATGCCGGCGTCACCTCCCTGCAAGGCGTCGCGCGCTCTGTCGAATATCTCGGATCGACCGTCCAGGTCGGCATCGACGTCACCGGTCTGGAAACGCTGTCGGCGACCCTGTCGGAGGCGCGCTTCGACGCGTCGCCGGTACGGCCCGGCGAGCCCGTCACTCTGTCGTGGAAGCCCGAGGACGTTCACGTCCTTGGCCGTTGAAGGGGAGGCGGCCCCGCGCCGTCGCTGTTGCAGGAGGGAAGACGAGATGGCTCGGAAATCGAATGGCGGCATCGGCCGTCGCAGGATGCTCAAGGGCGCGGCCGGCATTGCGGGCGCAGCCATCGGCAGCGGCGCGGTCACCGGATTCCCGGTGATCTGGGCGCAGAACAACAAGAACATCGTGCTGCGCCAGTGCGGCACCGGCGTGTCGGCGATCAACGAGATCGCCGAGAAGTGCAAGGCCGACCTCGGCATCACGCTGCAGATGACGGCGCTCGATTCGGATGCAGTGGTGCAGCGCGTCGTGACGCAGCCCAACTCCTTCGACATCGGCGACATCGAATACTGGATGATCAAGAAGGTCTTCGGCGCCAACACGCTGCAGGCAATGGACGTCAAGAAGATCAAGCTGTTCGACAAGATCGTGCCGATCTTCACCACCGGCAAGCTGAAGCCCGACAGCGTGATCGCCCAGGGCACGGCGCCCAGCACGGTGAGCTTCGTCGAGGGCGCGGGCTCGACCAAGTTCGCCAAGGGCCAGACCCAATGGTTCACGATCGTGCCCACGATCTACAACGCCGACACGCTCGGTATCCGGCCCGACTTGGTCGGCCGCAAGATCGATTCCTGGAAGGACATCCTCGATCCGAAGTTCAAGGGCAAGACGTCGATCCTGAACATTCCGTCGATCGGCATCATGGACGCCGCGATGATCTGCGAGGCCGCCGGCATCGTGAAGTACGGCGACAAGGGCAACATGACCAAGGCGGAGATCGACAAGACGATCGATTTCCTGATCAAGACGAAGAAGGAGGGGCAGTTCCGTGCCTTCTGGAAGACCTTCGACGAATCGGTGAACCTGATGACCTCGGGCGAGGTCGTGATCCAGTCCATGTGGTCGCCGGCGGTCTCCGCAGTACGCGGCAAGGGCGTGCCCTGCACCTACCAACCCCTCAAGGAAGGTTATCGCGCCTGGGGCGGTGGCCTGGCCCTCGCCAAGCATCTGCAAGGCGCGCAACTCGACGCGGCCTACGATTACATCAACTGGTACCTGTCTGGCTGGGTCGGCGCCTTCCTCAACCGCCAGGGCTACTACTCGGCGGTCCTGGAGACGGCCAAGGCCAACATGACCGCCGATGAGTGGGGCTTCTGGATGGAAGGCAAGCCGGCCCAGGGCGACATCAAGAACCCGCAGGGCCAGATCGTCGAGAAGGCAGGCGCGGTACGCGACGGCGGCTCGTTCTATGACCGCATGGGCGCCGTCGCCTGCTGGAACGCGGTGATGGATGAGGACCGTTACATGGTCCAGAAGTGGAACCAGTTCATCGCGGCCTGATCGTTTCGAATATTGCGTTTAACCCTCTCACCCTGCCTCTCCCCCAACAGGCGCTGCAAACAGCGCCGAAGCGGGGGAGAGGGGGCATGAAAAGATGAACCGCGTAAAGATCTGGGTCACCTACCTGCAGGTCGCGCCGCTCGCGCTGGTGTTCCTGCTGTTCCTCATCGTCCCGATCGCCACGATCGTGGTGGTGAGCTTCTTCGACTACAACACGACCCAGATCATTCCGGCCTTCCTGCTGCAGAACTACGAGGAGCTGCTGCTCTCGCCGGTGACGTGGCGGACCTACCAGCAGACCATCCAGTTCGCGCTCATCACTTGGGCGCTGACCCTGCTGATCGGCTTCACCGTTGCATACTTCGTGGCCTTCCACGTGCGCTCGCCGACCATGCAGACGGTGCTGTTCCTGCTCTGCACCATTCCGTTCTGGACCTCCAATGTCATCCGCATGATCTCCTGGATCCCGTTCCTCGGGCGCCACGGACTCGCGAACACGACGCTCATGAACCTCGGGCTGATCAAGGAGCCGCTGGAGTTCCTGCTCTATTCCGACTTCTCGGTCGTGCTGGCCTATGTCCACCTCTACACGCTGTTCATGGTGGTGCCGATCTTCAACTCGATGATGCGCATCGACCGCAGCCTGCTCGAGGCGGCACGCGACGCCGGTGCGAGCGGCTGGCAGACGCTGGTCAACGTCATCCTGCCGCTGTGCAAGCCGGGCATCGCCATCGGCTCGATCTTCGTCGTCACCATCGTGATGGGCGACTTCGTCACGGTGCGCATGATGAGCGGGGGCCTGAGCGCCTCGGTCGGCCTGATGATGGCGAACGCCATGTCGCTGCTGCAGTATCCCGCCGCGGCGGCGAACGCGGTGATTCTGCTCCTGCTGGTCCTGTTCATCGTCGCGGCCATGATGCGCCTCGTCGACATCCGCAAGGAGCTGTGACGTGCAACACGGCAAACGCGGTCCCGCCTTCTGGTTCCTCGGCGCCTTCTTCTGCCTGTTCGTGCTGTTCCTCTACGGACCGACGCTGACAATCCTCATCCTGTCGTTCCAGGGTCCGGGAGGCGGGCTCACCTTCCCGATGAACGGGGTATCGCTGCACTGGTTCAGGAACCTGTTCGAGAAGCAGATGGTGGGCGACTTCGCGGGGTCGTTGCAGCGCTCATTGATCCTCGGTGCCGCCGTCATGCTGGTCACGGTCGTTGCCTCCTTTTCGGCGGGGCTGGCCTTCCGCTCGCGTTTCCGCGGCTCGGGCGTCATCTTCTATCTCGCCATCGCCAGCCTGATCGTGCCCTCGATCCTGATCAGCCTGGGCATTGGGCTGCTTTATCGTGTGCTGGGCTGGGACCCCGCCTGGTACAGCTCGGCCTTCGGCGCGCACCTGACCTGGACCCTGCCGTTCGGCCTGCTGATCATGTTCGCGGTCTTCAACCGTTTCGACCGGCGCTACGAGGAGGCCGCGCGCGACCTCGGCGCCACTTCATGGCAGACGATCCGGCATATCGTCGTGCCGATCCTGCTGCCGAGCCTGATCGGCGTCGGCCTGTTTGGTTTCACGCTCTCCTACGACGAGTTCGCGCGCAGCCTCTACACCGCCGGCACCTTCAACACGCTGCCCCTCGAGATCTACGGCATGACCACCAACGTGACGACGCCCGTCCTTTATGCGCTGGGGACGGTGACCACGGGCGTCTCCTTCCTCGTCATTGCGCTGTCGCTGCTGTCGGTGACGTGGTTGCGCAGCCGTCGGGCGCGGCATGGCAGCGATGCCGGAAAGGCCGCCTGAGATGAGTCGCCAGACAAAGGTGCTGCGCCTGCCGACGGCAGGCCCGCAGGATACGTCCCCGCTCGCCGCCGCCATCGAGGCGGGGGAACTCGACCCCGCGACCATCGTGGCCATCGTCGGCAAGACCGAGGGCAATGGCTGCGTCAACGATTTCACCCGCGGCTATGCCACCTTGGCCCTGAAGCTGGTGCTGGCAGGCGCGCTCGGCTGCCCGCTGTCGGAGATCGAGAAGCGGGTCGCCATCGTGATGTCGGGCGGCACCGAAGGCGGGCTGTCGCCGCACCTGCTAGTCTTCTGTCGCGAAGCCGCGCCGCCGCCGGCCTCAGCCGGGCCACGGCTGGCCATCGGGGTCGGCTTGACGCGGCCCTTCAAGCCCGAGGAGATCGGCCGCGCGGCGCAGATCCAGGAGACGGCGGCGGCCGTGACCTCGGCCATGAAGGATGCCGGCATCACGACGCCGCATGATGTCCACTTCGTGCAGATCAAATGCCCGCTGCTGACCAAGGACCGCATCGAGGAGGCGGCGAAGCGTGGCGCCGCGACCGCCACCGACGACACCTACCATTCGATGGCCCTGTCGCGCGGTGCGTCGGCGCTGGGTGTCGCGCTGGCGCTCGGCGAGGTCAGGGACGCGCCGGAGGAGGCGGTCTGTCGCGACTGGTCGCTCTACTCGCGCGTGGCCAGCACGTCGTCGGGCGTCGAGCTGTTGCGCAACGAGATTGTGGTGTTGGGAAATGCACACGGCTGGTCCGGTGACCTGCTGATCGATCACGACGTGATGCGCGACGCGATCGATGCCGGAGCGGCGCACCGCATCCTGGGGCGGCTCGGGGTGACCGGCGAGGACGTGACGGCGGTGCTGGCCAAGGCGGAAGCGGCGCCGTCGGGCGCGATTCGCGGACGGCGCCACACGATGCTGGACGACAGCGACATCCATTCGACCCGCCACGCCCGCGCGCTGGTGGGCGGTGTGCTGGCCGGCGTGATCGGCGACACGATGCTCTATGTGTCCGGCGGCGCCGAGCACCAGGGCCCGGCTGGCGGCGGGCCGATCGCGATCATTGGGCGGGTCTGAGCGGCTGGGCTAAGCTCGCCGCATGACCCAGGCGGACCCTTACGACCTTCTCGGCGTGCGACGCCGTATCAACGCGGCCGGTGCGCTGACCCGTCTCGGTGGCGCGGTGATGGCGCCCGAGGTCGTGGCCGCGATGGCCGCTGCATCGCGCGCGTCGGTCGACATCGGTGAACTGCAGGATGCCGCGAGCGATCGCATCGCCGCGGCGACCGGTGCGGAGGCGGGGCTGGTCACGACCGGCGCGGCCGCGGCCCTCACGCTCGCGGCCGCGGCGGCCATTGCGCGCTGGGACATCGCGAAGATGGCGGCACTGCCCCATGCCGGCGCCTTCCCCCACGACATCCTGATCCCGCGCACCCAGCGCACGGGCTATGCTCACGCGCTGGCGGCCTCGGGTGCGCGCCTGATCGATATCGGACACAACGATCGCGGCACGGGCGCCGGCGTGCGCGGGCTGGAAGCCTGGGAGATCGAGGCGGCTCTTTCACCGTCAGTCGTGGCGATGGCCTTCTCGGTCAATTCGACCAGCATCGTCGATCTGCCGACCGCCATTGCGACCTGCCGCGCCAACGGCATTCCCCTGATCGTCGATGCGGCGGCGCAACTTCCGCCCAAGGAGAACCTGCGCCGCTTCATCGACATGGGCGTCGACCTCGTGGCGTTCTCCGGCGGCAAGGCCCTGGGCGGCCCGCAGGCGTCGGGCATCCTCGCCGGGCGCCGCGACCTCGTGGCCTCGGCGCTGCTGCAGCAGCTCGACATGGACGTGGCCCCCGACACCTGGATGCCGCCGCGCCTCGTCGATCGCGCCCGTCTGCGCGGTGTCCCGCATCACGGGATCGGCCGCGGCTTCAAGGCCGGGAAGGAGGAGATCGTGGGCCTGCTCGTGGCGCTGGAGCGCTTCATCGGGGCCGACGATGCAGCCGCCAATGCCGCGCTCCAGACGCGGCTGGAGGCCATCGCGGCGTCTCTGGCGGGCTTGGACGTGACGCTCGTGCCGGCGGCGCAGACCGGACGGGTCCCTGTGCTGGAGATCGCGGTGCCGGACGCGCTCGCCACCAGTGCCAGGCTGCAGAAAGCCGACCCGCCGGTTCATCTGTCGGAGCGGCACGCCGCGCGGGGCGTGCTGACGCTCGATCCGCAGGTCCTGTTGCCCGAGCACGATGCGCCGCTGGCAGCGGCGCTTCGTGCCGTGCTTCAGTCCACCGTCGCCTGACCTTCGTCGCGATAGGCCCAGCAGCTGTCGGGCGGCATGGTGATCGCCACCTCGCCGTCGTTGTGCCGGGCTGCGGTGCCGAGTTCCAGCACCTCGAGCTTGTGGCCCCCGAACTCGACATCGTAGACGGTCTGCATGCCCTGGTAGCGCCGTTCGATGACGCGGCCGGTGAAGCTGTTGGCGGGGCCGCGTTCGCCCAGGCGGATGTTCTCCGCCCGCAATGCCACGCGCGCCTTGTCGCCGACGGCGAGCGGTTGCGGCGTCCATGCCTCGATGCGGCCGGCAGCGCCGAGATCGATGATGGCCTGCTCGCCCTTGCGCTCCAGGACCTTGCCCAGCAGCACGTTCGAGGCGCCGGTGAAGTTGGCGACGAAGGAATCGGCGGGCCTGTTGTAGATCTCGCCCGGCGGGGCCATCTGCAGGAGCTTGCCGTTGCGCATCACGCCGATGCGGTCGCCCAGCACCACGGCCTCGGACTGGTCGTGGGTCACATAGAGGCCGGTCATGCCGGTCATCTTCAGGATTCGGCGCAGCTCGTCCCGCAAGCGGATGCGCAGCTTGGAATCGAGATTGGACAGTGGCTCGTCGAGCAGCAGGAGCTGTGGCCGGTAGACCAGGCTGCGCGCCAGCGCGACGCGCTGCATCTGCCCGCCCGACAGCGACGTCACCGGCCGTTCCGCGTATTCGCCCAGGCCGACCAGCTCAAGCGTCTCGCGGACCTTGCTGTTGATGTCGCCGCTGCCGCTGGTGTTCTTGCGGCGATACTTCAGCGGATAGGCGACGTTCTGGTGCACCGTCATGTGCGGCCATACCGCATAGGACTGGAACACCATGCCGATGTCGCGCTCGCGCGGGCTGACCAGCGTGCCGCGCTCGGGCTCCGAGACGACGCGGCCGCCGATCGAGATGCGGCCGCCGGTCGGATGCTCGAGGCCGGCAACGCAGCGGAGGGTCGTGGTCTTGCCGCAGCCCGAAGGCCCCAGCAACACCACGATCTCGCCCGCCGGCACGTCGAAGTTCACGCCATCGACGGCCGCCTTGCCGGTCCCGAACTTCTTGACCAGATCCTCGACGAGAAGCGCAGCGCTCACTGGCGATACCCGTAGGTCTTGTTCCACTCCTCGATCCAGGTCGCGCGGAGCTTGTCGAATTCCTCGAACTTCGGCACCCAGACCTTTATGACCTTGGGATCCCAGCCCTTCGGGTAAGCCGGCGGCTCCTTGAGGGAGGTGATGTTGCCCAGCTTGTTGATCATGAAGGTCTGACCTTCCTTGGACAGGCGCCAGTTCATGAACAGACGGGCGGCGTTGGGGTTCTTCGACGCCTTGGTGATGCCGTCGGCATAGGGGACGATCGGCACGCCCTCGGGCGCGAAGATGGCCTCGGCCGGGGCGCCTTCGACGATCTTGGTGTAGATGATGTTGTAGAGCAGGGGCGCGATCGAGACTTCGCCGCGTACCACGGCATCGGAGCAGGGCGCGCCCGACGGGTAGAGGGCGATGCCGAGCTCGGCCTGCTTCTTCCAGTAGTCCTCGCCCAGCACCTGACGCTCGAACATGATGCGCGTCCAGGTCGTGCCGCCCGACGGTCCGATCACCTGGCCGATCTGCTTGTTCTTGTATTCGGGCTTGGTGAGATCCATCCAGGTCTTGGGCGGGTTCTTCACGAGCTGGGTGTTGTAGGCGATGGCCCATCCCAGGGTGACGCCCGGCCACAGTTTCGGCGAGACCAGCACGTCGGTGCGGTAGTCGGCGGCGTTCGGCGGCGCGTAGTCCTGGAAGAGGTCGGCGATCTCGAGCATCAGGCCGCGGTCGGAGTGGTTGACCACGTCGGCGCCCAGCTTGTCGGCCGCGGCTTCCGTCTTGATGCGGGTGATCAGCTGGCCACCCGGGGCGCGCACCATGGCGACCTTGATCTTGGGGAAGCGCTTGTTGAACTCCTTGATCACTTCCTGCTGGGTCTCGGCGAAGTCGGCCGTGTACAGCGTGAGGCCGCCTTCCTTTTCGGCGGCGGCGATCAGCTCCTTGGAGCCGAACTGATCCTGCTGGGCGCGGGCGGGAAGGGCGGCCGTTGCCGCGGCGCCGGCCATGCCGGCCAGTATCGTTCTGCGCTTCATCTTCTTTTCCTCCGATTGTTCGAGTTGTTAGCCGGCGCGTCCGGCGCTCTCGGCCGAGCCACGGGAAAGCCAGGTGGTGATACCCAGGAGAACCCCGAGGATCACGGTCTGCACCAGGCTGAAGGCGGCGGTCTTTCCGACGTTTCCGCCCTCGTAGTAGTCGAGCAGCAACACGGCCATGACGGTCGTGTCGCTGGTGTAGAGGAACAGCGACGAGCCCAGTTCGCGCACCGCCAGCACGAACAGCAGCGTCATCGACGCCACGATGCCGGGCCGCGCCAGCGGGACCATGATCGTGGCAATGGTGCTGAGCAGGCCGCGCCCGCAGATCCAGGCGGCCTCCTCGAGTTCCTTGTGGATCTGCATGAAAGACGTCGACAGCGACTTCACCGTATCGGGGATGAAGCGCGCCACGAAGGCCAGCGCCAGGATCCAGATCGTGCCGTAGAGACCACCGGGCAGGCCGATCCAGGCCCAGAGATAGGCGACACCGACGACCAGGCCGGGAATGGCGACCGGGATGGTCGACAGCAGGTCGATCGATTTGCGGCCGGCGACCTGCGTGCGGTTGATCGTGTAGCCGATGGCGAAGGCCAGGACGCCGCCAATGACGGCCGTGATCACGCCGACCTTCATCGTATTCCAGATCGACGTCATGGTCAGTGGATTGTCGAAGATGGAATTGAAGTGAACCCAGCTATAGGCCTTCATGTCGAAGACGGCGTCGAAGTCCTTGAAGAACAGGAACCGGCGGAAGGCGGCGATCACCAGGGCGATCGTGGGCAGCACCACGACGACGAAGAGATAGGCGAGGGCGAGGCTGAAGGTGAGCCAGCGCCACGGCCCGAGGTTCAGGCTGCGCGGGCGGAACGCCTTGCCCGCGACGGTGGCGAAGCTGCGGCCCGACAGCACGCGCTGCTGCGCCCAGACGAGGATGGCGGTCACCATCATCAGCAGGATCGCGACGGCGGCGGCCGTGTTGTAGAGCGGCGGACTCCAGGCGGTCAGCTTGAAGATGTAGGTCGTGAGCACGTTGATATTGGCCGGCGCGCCCAGCGCGGCCGGCACGCCGTAGATGCCGAGCATCACGACGAAGGACAGAAGCGAGCCGGCCAGGATTGCCGGCGCGATCAGCGGAAAGGTGACGGTGAAGAGGGTCGTGAAGGCCGAGGCCCCGGCGACCTCCGAGGCTTCCTCGAGGCTCGGATCCATGTTCCGCAGCGCCGAAGCGGTGAACATGTAGACGTAGGGCGCGTAGTAGAAGCCGAACACCAGGATGAGGCCCGACATCGAATAGAAATCGAAGCGGAAGTCGATCCCGATCCATTTGAGGGCGGTGTTCAGGAGACCGGTCTTGGGCGATCCGAGGATGCTCCAGGCAACACCCGCGACCAGCGGCGGCACGAACAGTGGGATCATGCTGGCGCCGGCGATGAACCCCTTGAACGGGGTATTGGTGCGGACGACGATCCACGAGAAGGCGAGGCCGATCACGACGGCGAGCACGGTGCCGCCGCCGCACGCCACCAGCGCATTGAAGAAGGCCAGGCGCACGTTCTCGTTGCCCAGCACGGCGATGAAGTGCGTCAGCGACGGATTGAACTTCGCGAAACCGTCGATCACTGGGTTGGAATCACTGATCGCGCCGAAGAACAGCATCAGCAGCGGATAGATCACCAGGAAGGTGAGGATGATCAGCAAGGCGCCGACCCAGAGCGGCGCGGCCCACCGCCGCGCGGCAGGCGCGGCGTTCGTGGTCGCAGGCAAAGCGGCAGCACTCGTCGCCGTCAACGCGTTCTTCCTCCCTGTTCGTCCGCATCCTTAAACGGAAGCGGCTTCTTCATTAAGTCTGCGACCGTAGCCCATCCGGACTGGCGACGCTACGCCTTGCTCGTGCGCGGAGTCGTCGCCCGCCGGTGTGCAGTCCCGCTACCGGTCGCCGTTGACGCCGGTGAGAAAGCGCTCGGAGTAGGAGTTCATGATCTGCTGCCAACTCGTCCGGGTGCCGCGGGCCGACCACTCGAAGATCGGCTTCAGGGTCTTCGTCGTGAAGTCTGTCATCGAGCCGAAAGAGCCGGTGATGCCATTGGTGATGATGTTGGCGTTCTTCATGCCGTCCGGATCGGCGGGGGACGCCTTGGCCGCGAAATAGGAGAGATTGTAGTAGCTGTAGCTCGAGCAGCCGAAGAACGCGTAAATCTGATACTGATCCTTGTTCATCCTGATGGGCGCGCCGATCTGCTCGCCCATGTAGGTGAGATCCAGCAAGCCCACGCGGGAGTGTCCCGCATAGAGAAATACCGAGCCGCGCTCCGCGGCCTCCTTGGCCATGCAGAAAAAGGCGATGCTGTCCTCGCCGATGTTGGTGACGCCCCAGAACAGGCGAACGACCAGCGTGCGGCCGCCATCCTTGCGCGTGAATTCCTCGACATGGCCGGGCGAGGCGGCGAGGGACTTCGTGTTCCCGCATTCGCGCTCGCGCTCGGCGGCCGCGACGGTGCGAACCGCGAAGCCCTGACCGAGCAGATACTTGCGGATGTCGCGGTAGTTGCCGGCGTTGTAGTCGGTGTTGCTCTTCTCAGGCGAGAGATTGCCGTTCCTGTCCTCATCGGCACCGAAGGTCAGGACGACGCGAATCTCATTGTTGGCGTTGGCCAGCCGCTCGTAGGCCGGTGCGGTATTGGCGGTGTTGGGACGCTTTGCAAGGATTCTGGCATCCGACGTGGTGTAGTCGATGCCATCGACCAGCGGGCAGCCCTTGTTCAGCGGCGCCCAGAAGTAGGCCATGCGGTACTTCTCACCCCAGCTGAAGCACTTGTCGGTCGATCGGTCCCAAACCTCTTCGAGATTGAGGGGCAGGCGGACCTTCACGGTATCCTGGAGCCCGTTGTCGAGTACGAAGGTGCCGGTGTAGCGGTAGCGAACATAGTGCTTGCCGGTCCTCTCGTCGCGGTGCCGGCCCAGGATGTCGACGTTGGCATCGTTCTTGGCGGCCGCCTTCTTCGGCGCGGCCTGCAGCGGCCCCGCGAGATAGAGGAGCTGCCGGTTGATGTAGGAGGGCAGGAGAATGTAGTCGGGCGTATCCTCCGCAATCTCGACCCTGCTCTCGAAGCTGACTTCGGCTTCGTACGAGTCCTTCGAATAGTAGGCGAAGGCGGGAGCGCCGGTGACGAGAAACAGGCAGCCGGTGAGGGCGGCCGAGAGCAGGCGATCGAGCATGGCGAAACCGTAGCCCTTCGTGGCTTGCGACGTTAGTTTATGGGGATGGAACTGAGAACGCACGACCGGTACGACTACGTCCCCCTGCGGGGCCGCGCCGACTACACCTGGCCGGCAGGCCGACGTCTCGCCGTCTATTTCGCCCTCAATCTCGAGCATTTTTCCTACGGCGAGGGGCTGGGAGCCGAGCTGGCACCGGGTGGTCCACATCCCGACATTCTCAACTATGCATGGCGCGATTATGGCAACCGCGTCGGCGCCTGGTACATGCTCGACGCCTTCGATGCCCTGCGGCTGCCGATGGCGTCCCTGGTCAACAGTGCGATGTACGACTATGCGCCGGAGCTCGTAGCAGCCTGCCGGGCGCGCGGCGACGAGATCGTGGGGCATGGCCGCACCAATGCGGAACGCCAGGGCGTGCTCGCCGAAGCGGACGAACGGGCCCTGATTGCCGAAGCGACGTCGCGTCTCGCAGGCGCGGAGGGACGCGCGCCCGAAGGCTGGCTGGGCCCGTGGATTTCACACAGCCACGTCACACCCGACCTGCTGGCGGAAGCCGGCTATCGCTACCTGCTGGACTGGTGCATGGACGACCAGCCCATCTGGTTGCGTTGCCGTGGCGGCAGGCGCATTCTCGCCATTCCCTATCCCCAGGAAGTAAACGACATTCCGCAGATCGCTGGCCGCAAGATTGGCGGCGACGCCTTCGCCGACATCATCGTCGACCAGTTCGACGAGATGCTGGAATTGTCGCAGGAGCGGCCGCTGGTGATGGGCGTGGCCTTGCATGCCTATCTCGTCGGCCAGCCGCATCGTCTGCGGCATCTCAAGCGCGCGCTGCGTCACATCGCAAAACATCGCGACCGCATCTGGCTCACCACGCCGGGCGCGATCGGCCGGCATTGCGTGTCGCTTCCCGCCGGTATCGTCCCCTAGGAGTCCCATGCGTCTGTTTGCTGCCACGCTTGCCACCGAGACCAACACCTTCTCCCCCTTGCCGACCAGCCTGGAGAATTTTCGCGAGACGGTATTCTTCCGCCCCGGGCAGCATCCGACCGATGCGCCCCGCATGTGCACCGCGCCTCTCTTCGTTGCGCGTGCCCGTGCCAAGAAAGAGGGCTTCGAGCTGATCGAGGGAAGCTGCTTTGCCGCGAGCCCTGCCGGCACGACCAACCGCGCCGACTACGAGACCATGCGCGACGAGATCCTGGCCCAGCTCGAGGCGGCGTTGCCGGTCGACGGTCTGCTGCTCGGTATGCACGGTGCGATGGTGGCGCACGGCTACGACGACGTCGAAGGCGACATCATCGAGCGCTGCCGCGCGATCGTGGGACCAAAATGCGTGATCGGCGTCGAACTCGACCCGCATTGCCACCTCACGATGAAACGGGTCTCGAACGCCGACATCATGGTGTTCTACAAGGAATTCCCCCACACCGACGTTGTCGATCGCGCCGAGGACCTGCTCGACCTCGTGCTGGCCACGTTGCGCGGCCAGGTGAAGCCGGTCATGTCGGTCTACGATTGCCGGCAGATCCAGAGCTATCCGACGACGATCCAGCCGATGCGCGGCCTCGTGGACCGCATCATGGCGATGGAAGGCAAGGACGGCATCCTGTCCGTCTCGATCGGTCACGGCTTCCCCCATAGCGACGTGCCCGATACCGGCACGCGCGTGCTGGTGATCGCCGATGGCGACAAGAAGAAAGCCGATGCGCTGGCCACGGAGTTGGGTGAGGAACTGGTCGGGCTGCGCGGCAAGACGCGGCCGCAATCTTTCGGCGTCGCCGCGGGAGTCGACGAGGGTGTGGCCTTCAACGACCTGCCGGTGGTCATCGCCGATCCGACCGACAATGCCGGCGGCGGCGCGCCGTCGGACAATACCGACATCCTGAAGTACCTGATCGAGAAGAACGTCGAAAGCGCCTGCCTCGGCCCGATCTGGGACCCGATCGCGGTTCGCATCTGCTTCGACGCCGGCCTCGGCGCCCGGATTGGCCTGCGTTTCGGCGGCAAGATCGCGCCGAGCTCGGGCCAGCCGGTCGATGCCGAGGTCGAGATCGTCGGCCTGAAGCGGGATGCCTGGCAGAGCTTCGGTCCGGCGAAGGGACCGCTGGGCGATTGCGCGGCGGTACGCATTGGCGGCGTCGAGGTCGTCCTGATCACCAAGCGCGCGCAGGCGACCGGGCTGGAGCTGTTCACCAATCTCGGCATCGATCCGACGCAGCGGAAGATCGTGGTCGTGAAGTCGACGAACCATTTCATGGCGGCCTACGGGCCGATCGCCAAGAAAGTGATCTATGTCGAATCGAGCGGCCCGCTGCGCCGGGATCATCGCAAGGTCCCGTACGCAAAGGTGGAGCGCCCGATCTGGCCGCTCGACGAAGACGCCAGGCCGCGGGGCCTGATCTACTAGCCGGGAAGCTGGACAAATCGGAACACTGCTTTGCATACTCTCTGCGGGGAGTAAGGGAGTGTTCAGAATGTTCAACCGAGTCTTCGCGGGCGCGCTCGCGCTGGCGCTGCCCTTCGCCGCGGTCCAGGCGCCGGCACACGCGCAGGAGAAAGTCCTCAAGGCCGTGATGCATGCCGACGTGCGTGTCATCGATCCGGTCTGGACGACCCAGACGATCGCCAACATCCATGGTGCACTGGTCTACGACACGCTGTTCGGCAACGACGCCGACCAGAAGCCGCAGCCCCAGATGGTGGGCAAGTACGAGGTCAGCCCCGACAAGCTCACCTACACCTTCACCCTCCGCGACGGGCTCAAGTTCCACGATGGCTCGCCGGTCACGACCAAGGACGTCATCGCCTCGCTCAAGCGCTGGGGCGCCAAGGACGGCGTCGGCCAGCGCCTGATGGGCTTCGTGACCAAGATGGAGCCGGTCGACGACAAGACCTTCACGATGGTGCTGAAGGAGCCGTACGGCATGGTGCTCGAGTCGCTGGGCAAGAGCAGCAGCTCGATCCCCGCCATCATGCGCGAGAAGGATGCGCTCACCGATCCGCAGACGCAGATCAAGGAAGCGGTGGGCTCCGGCCCCTACCTGTTCGCCAAGGACCAGTGGGTGCCCGGCAGCAAGGCGGTCTACCTCAAGAACAAGGATTACCAGCCGCGGACCGAGGCGCCGTCGTCCTTCGCCGGGGGCAAGGTCCCGGGCGTCGACCGCATCGAGCTGGTCTGGATCTCCGACCCGCAGACGGCGATGTCAGCCCTGGTCAACGGCGAGATCGACTTCTACGAGGCCCCGCCCATCGACTTCCTGCCGATGCTCGAGAAGGCCCGCGGCGTGAAGCTGATGAAGACCGGGAAGATCGACAGCACCCAGGGCTTCATCCGCCTCAACCATCTCCAGCCGCCGTTCGACAACGTGAAGGCCCGGCAGGCGATGTACTACCTGATCAACCAGGAAGATTTCCTGCGCGCCATCGTCGGCAATCCGAAATACTACAAGGTCTGCCCGGCGCTCCTCACCTGCGGCGGTCCGTACGAAAGCGCCGCCGGTCGCGAGTGGATGAAGGAGTACAATCCCAAGAAGGCCCTGCAGCTCCTCAAGGAGGCGGGCTACAAGGGCGAGCCGATCACCGTCCTGTCGGCGACCGATCATGCCACGATCACACCGGCGACCCAGGTGCTCATCCAGGCGATGCGCGAGGCCGGCATCAACGTCGATGCGCAGTCGATGGACTGGGGCTCGGTGGTCACGCGCCGCGCCAAGAAGGATCCGCCGGCCCAGGGCGGCTGGAACATCTTCGTCACGACCTCGGGCGGCGTCGGCTCGGCCAATCCCGTGCTGCACACCTGGATCGGCGCGGCCTGCGAGAAGGGCCTGTTCGGCTGGCCCTGCGACGCCAAGATCGAGGAGCTGCGCAACGCCTTCGGCATGGCGCAGACCGAGGAAGAGCGGAAGAAGATCGCCAACGAGCTGCAGGGCCGAGCGATGGAGCAGGTCGTGTATATTCCGTTCGGGCAATGGGACACGCCGCTCGCCTACCGCGCCGACAAGATCGACGGTATCGTGCCGAACACGGGTCTCGCCGTGCTGTGGGGGATTACCAAGAAATAATGGCGTATCGAGTATGCGTAGCCGTCGCGCGCGGAGGGGCCTTGCCTGAGTTGGGCAAGGCCTCGTCGTGACCGCCTATATCGTCCGCCGCCTCTTCGCCACCCTGCCGGTGATGGCAGTGGTGGCGTTGTTCGTCTTCTTCCTGCTGCGCTTCGCGCCGGGCGATCCGGCGGCGATCATCGCCGGCGAGGATGCGACCGCCGAAGCGATTGCCGCCGTCCGGGCCAAGCTCGGCCTCGACAGGCCGATGGTCGAGCAGCTGTTCGTCTGGACGTCGCAGCTTCTACAAGGGGACATGGGCGTCTCGATCTTTTCGAACATGCCGGTGACGCGCCTGATCGGCCAACGTCTCGAGCCGACCGTGGCGCTCACCCTCTCGACGCTCTTCGTGGCGGTGGCGCTGGCCATTCCCATCGGCGTGGTCGCGGCCTGGAAAGCGCGCAAGCTGGTCGACCGTCTGGTCATGGGCTTTGCCGTGCTGGGCTTTGCCATGCCGGGCTTCGTCCTGGCCTACATCCTGATCTACTTCTTCGCCGTGCAGTGGCAGCTCCTGCCCGTCCAGGGGTACCAGCCGATCCGGGAAGGGCTCTGGCCGTTCGCCGAGAGCCTTATCCTGCCGTCGGTGGCTCTCGGTATCACCTACATGGCGCTGATCGCCCGCATCACGCGCGCATCGATGCTCGAGGTGCTGGCGCAGGACTATATCCGGACGGCCAATTCCAAGGGGCTCGCGACCAATCGTGTTCTGCTGCTGCATGCGCTCAAGAACGCGGCCGTGCCGATCATCACGGTGATCGGCATCGGCATCGCGCTCCTGATCTCGGGCGTGGTCATCACGGAAACCGTGTTCAACATCCCGGGCCTTGGCCGCCTCACCGTGGACGCCGTCCTGAAGCGCGACTATCCGGTGGTGCAGGGGCTGATCCTCGTATTTGCCGGCGCCAAGGTGCTGGTAAACCTGGTGATCGACATCTCCTACGCCTTCCTCGACCCGCGGATCCGGTACTGACATGGCCGTAGTCGCAGGCGATCTCGCCCTGCCGCCCGCCCGGCACTTCTCGCTGTGGAGCGCCATCCGGCGCAATCCCACGATCGCCATCGGCTCGGTGCTGCTGGCGATCCTGATCGTCATGGCGGTCTTCGCGCCGGTCATCGCCACCAACGATCCCTTCAAGATCGCGCCGGTCAACCGGCTGCGGCCGCCGTCGGAGCGCTGGTGGTTCGGAACCGACCAGTTCGGTCGAGACATCTTCTCGCGCACGGTCTACGGCGCCCGCGTATCGCTGCTGGTCGGCCTGTCGGTCGCGGCTTTCGCCAGCATCTTGGGCCTGGCCCTCGGCCTTGCCTGTGGCTACTTCCGCAGGATCGACGCCATCGTCATGCGCATCATGGACGGGCTGATGGCGATTCCGTCGATCCTGCTCGCCATCGCGCTGATCACCCTGGCGCGGCCGGGCCTCGGCATCGTGATCGTCGCCATCGTGATCCCCGAAGTGCCGCGCATCGTGCGGGTGGTGCGTGCGGTCGTGCTGTCGATCCGCTCCCAGCCCTACATCGAGAGCGCCATCGCGGGCGGGACGAAGAACTGGAAGCTGCTCACGCGCCACATCCTGCCCAATACGCTGGCGCCGCTCATCGTCCAGTCGACCTATGTCTGTGCCTCGGCGATGCTGATCGAGGCCAGCCTGAGCTTCCTCGGGGCGGGTGTGCCGCCGGAGGTTCCGAGCTGGGGCAACATCATCGCCCAGGGCCGTACCTTCTTCCAGATCGCGCCGTGGACGATCATGATCCCGGGTGCCTTCCTTGCCGTCACCGTGCTGGCGGTGAACCTCCTGGGCGACGGCCTGCGCGACCGTCTCGACCCGCGCCTGGCGAGGCGGCTGTGAGCGCCGATCCGGCTCCCATCCTCGAGGTCCGAGACCTGCGCACGCAGTTCAGCACCCTCGACGGCGTGGTGCGCGCCGTCGACGGCGTGTCGTTCGACGTGGCCCGCGGCGAGACGCTGGGCATCGTGGGCGAATCGGGCTGCGGCAAGTCGGTGACGGCGATGTCGATCCTGCGGCTGATCCCGCCGGAGACCGGCCGCATCGCTTCGGGTTCGATCAAATTCGAGGGCGAGGAACTCACGACCCTCTCCGAGGAGGAGATGAAGCGGCTGCGCGGTCATCGCATCTCGATGATCTTCCAGGAGCCGATGACCAGCCTCAACCCGGTCCTCACCGTCGGCACCCAGATCGCCGAGAATGTCGTGCGCCATCTCGGTGTTTCCTGGAAGCAGGGGCGCGAGCGGGCCTTCGAGATGCTCGACCTGGTGCGCATCGCCGATGCGCGCCGCCGGCTCGACGAGTATCCGCATCAGCTTTCCGGCGGCATGCGCCAGCGGGTCATGATCGCGATGGCGCTGTCCTGCGACCCGCAGGTGCTGATCGCCGACGAGCCGACGACCGCCCTAGACGTCACAATCCAGGCGCAGATCCTCGACCTGATGATCGAGCTCAAGGAGAAGACGGGCACGGCGATCGTGCTGATCACCCATGATCTCGGCGTCGTGGCCGAGACGACCGAGCGGGTGGTCGTCATGTATGCCGGCCGCAAGGTCGAGCAGGCGACCGTCGAGGCGCTGTTCGAGGAACCGCTGCACCCCTATACGCGCGGCCTGATGCGGGCGATCCCGCGGCTCGACGTCGAAGCCGATGCCGCCGGCACCCGGCCGCGCCTGCAGGAGATCCCGGGCCTCGTGCCGATCCTGACCCAACCGATCATTGGCTGCGCCTTCGCGCCGCGCTGCGGCTTCGCCACCGACCGCTGCCGCAGCGAGAGGCCGCCTCTGATCGATGGCGGGGCTGGCCATCTCGTGGCCTGCTGGGAAGTCGAGCGCGTGCGGAGGGCGGCATGAGCGACGCGCCCGTCCTCCAGGTCGAAGGCTTGGTAAAGCATTTCCCGATCCATGGCGGCCTGCTGCAGCGCCAGGTCGGCGCGGTGAGGGCCGTTGACGGCGTCACTTTCTCGATCCGTCGCGGCGAGACGCTTGGCCTGGTGGGCGAATCGGGCTGCGGCAAGTCCACGATCGGCAAGGTCGTGCTCAAGCTGATCGAGCCGACCGCGGGCAAGATCGTGCTGGCCGGCGAGGACGTGACCGCCCTCAAGCCCGGCGCCATGTGGACCCATCGCCGGCGTATCCAGACGATCTTCCAGGACCCGTACTCCTCGATGAACCCGCGCCTGCCCTCGGGCACGATCGTGGGCGAGCCGCTGGAGAATTTCGGCATCGCCCGCGGCGCCGCGCGCGACGAGCAGGTGGCGCAGCTCTTCCGCCGCGTCGGCCTGCGGCCCGAGGCGATGCGCAAGTACGCCCATGAATTCTCCGGCGGCCAGCGTCAGCGACTGGGCATTGCCAAGGCGCTGTCGGTCAATCCCGACGTGATCGTGGCCGACGAGCCGGTCTCGGCGCTCGACGTCTCGGTGCAGGCGCAGGTGCTGAACCTGCTGATCGACCTGCAGGAAGAATACGGGCTCGCCTATTTGTTCATCAGCCACGACCTCGCGGTCATGCGGCACATCAGCCATCGCATCGCGGTGATGTATCTCGGCCGCATCGTCGAGCTGACCGACAAGCGCACGCTCTTCACGCAGCCGCTGCATCCCTACACCGAGGCCCTGCTGTCGGCCGCGACCGCGCCCGATCCCAAGCGTCGCGGATTGAGGAAAAAGATCGTTCAGGGCGACGTGCCGAGCCCGGCCAAGCCGCCGCCCGGCTGCCACTTCCACACGCGCTGCATCTACGCGACGGCGGAGTGTCGGATGACCGATCCGCCCTTGCTTGAAGTCGCGCCGGGCCACCACGTCGCCTGTCTGCGCCGGCCCGTTGGCGGCGATCCGGGACCCCTCTCGATCCCGGGTTAGTGCCGCAGGTTCGTACCCCCGTCAGGCCGTTCGGGCGCCCGGTGCGGTGTCGCGCAGGTAGGTGAGGGCGGCCTGCGCGCCGCCGGCCTTGTGCGGCACCTTGGCGAGGCCCAGCGCCATCTCGACGCCGGACAGGGTGCCCATCAGCATCAGGTCGTTGAAGTCGCCGAGATGGCCGATGCGGAACACCTTGCCGGCGACCTTGCTGAGGCCCTGGCCGAGCGACATGTTGAAGTTCTCCAGCGCGACCTTGCGGAAGGCGTCGGCATCGTGGCCCTCGGGCATGACGATCGCCGTCAGCGAACCCGAATAGGCCTTGGGGTCGCTGCACAGGATCTCGAGGCCCCAGGCGTTGACGGCCGTGCGCGTCGCCTCGGCATGGCGGGCGTGGCGCGCGAACACCGCGTCGAGCCCTTCCTCCAGCAGCATGTCGCAGGCCTCGTTCAGGCCGTAGAGCAGGTTGGTGGCGGGCGTGTAGGGGAACCAGCCGTTGGCGTTGGCCGCCAGCATCTCGTCCCAGTTCCAGAAGGCCTTCACCATCTTCGAGGCCTTCGACGCCTCGATGGCCTTTTCGCTGACGGCGTTGAAGGAGAGGCCGGGCGGCAGCATCAGGCCCTTCTGCGAGCCCGCCACCGTCACGTCGACGCCCCAGGCATCGTGGCGATAGTCGATCGAGCCGAGCGACGAGATCGTGTCGACCAGCAGCAGGGCGGGGTGCCTGGCGGCGTCGATCGCCTGCCGCACGGCGGAGATGTCGCTCACCACGCCGGTCGAGGTCTCGTTGTGGACGATGCAGACCGCCTTGATGGCGTGTCCCGTGTCTTCCTTCAGACGCTTCTCGATCGCTGCCGGATCGGCCGGCTTGCGCCAGTCTCCGCCCATGAATTCCGATTTGATTCCAAGCTTGTCGGCCATCTTCTTCCAAAGAGAAGCGAAGTGGCCGGTCTCCCACATCAGCACCAGGTCGCCCGGCGACAGGGTGTTCACGAGGGCTGCCTCCCAAGCTCCGGTGCCGGATGCGGGAAAGACGATAACCGGTTGTTTTGTCAGGAAAACCTGGCGGACGGAACGAAGGACCTTCTTTGCCAGCGCGTTGAACTCGGGGCCCCGGTGATCGATCGTCGGATAATCCATCGCGCGAAGAACGCGGTCGGGCACGTTGGTCGGACCAGGAATTTGCAGGAAATGGCGTCCGGCAGGGTGTGAGTTCAGGCGCATCGGGTGGTTCCTCTCAGCTTGGCTGTTGCATTTTGTATACAATATGCCAGAGTGAGTCCAGAGATGGATGGTTCAACCCTGCAGATCGCGCGCTCGACGCTGCCTGAAGCGGCGGCCGAGCGGCTGCGCGCCCTCATCATCGAGGGTGAGCTGGCGCCCGGTGCCAAGCTGAATGAGCGCGAACTCAGCGAACGGTTGGGCGTTTCGCGCACGCCGCTGCGCGAGGCCTTCCGCATGCTGGCGGCCGATGGCCTGCTGGTGCAGTTGCCCAACCGGGGCGCCCAGGTCGTGGCCCTGTCGGCCGCCGACGTGCGGGGCGCCTTCGAGGTGATGGGCGCCCTGGAAGGGCTGGCGGGTGAGCTCGCGGTGACCCGCGTCACGGAGGCCGACGTCGCCGAGCTCCGGGCGCTGCAGGCGGAAATGGAGGCCGCGCATGCCGGCCGGGACCTGCCGAGCTATTACAGAATCAATCGGCTGATCCACGACCGGCTGAACGCGATTGCCGGCAACGCGGTTCTCGAACAGACCTACCGCACGCTCAACGCCCGGCTGCACGCGCTCCGGTTCCGGTCGAACCTCAACCCCGCCAAGTGGGACCAGGCGGTCGCGGAACATCGCGCGATGATCGAGGCGCTTGCGGCGCGGGACGGCGCTGCGCTACGTGACCTGCTCGTCGGGCACCTGCGGGCCAAGCAGCAGGCCGTCCTCGATTCCATGGAAAACCGGAACGACAAGAACCTGCTGGGAGGCAGACCATGACTTCGAACTTCTCGACCTCGCGCCGCAATGCCCTGAAGCTCGGCCTCGCCGCGACCCTGGCGGCGCCCGCCGTAGCCCGTGCCCAGCAGGGCTGGCCGAACGGGCCGATCACCTGGGTCAACCCGTTCCCGGCCGGCGGCGGCACCGACGTCTTCGCCCGCCCGCTGGCGGCGCAGGTGGGCGAGCAGCTCGGCGTGCAGATCCTGATCGACAACAAGGGCGGCGCGGGCGGCACGGTCGGCGCCTCGCAGGCGGCCAAGATGAAGCCCGACGGCCAGACCTTCTTCGTGGGCGCGATCCATCACACGATCGCCCCGTCGGTCTACAAGACCCTCGACTACGATCTCGAGAAGAACTTCGAGCCGATCACCATGATCGCGCTGGTGCCGCAGGTCATCTCGATCAACCCGAACAAGGTGCCCGCGAAGACCGCGGCCGAGTTCATCGCTTACCTGAAGGCCAACCCGAACAAGCTGAACTATGCCTCGGCCGGCACCGGCACGGCGCATCATCTGGCGGGCGAGCTCTTCAAGCTCGAGACCAAGACCGAGATCGTCCACGTGCCCTATCGCGGCGCGGGTCCGGCCATGCAGGACCTGCTGGCCGGCAATGCCGACATGATGTTCGACGGCATGGGCACCTCGGCGCAGCAGATCAAGGCCGGCAAGCTGCGTGGCCTCGCCGTGGCGACGACCGAGCGCGTGCCCGAGTTCCCCGACATGCCGACCGCGGCCGAGATCGGCGTACCGGCCTGGATCGTGTCGACCTGGTACGGGCTTTGGGCGATCAAGGGCACGCCGAAGCCGATCGTCGAGCGCATGTACGCCGAGGTCGTGAAGGCGCTCAAGGCGCCCAAGCTGCAGGCCATCTGGAAGGAACAGCTCGCCCAGACCGGCGGCGAATCGCAGGCCGAGTTCGCCAAGCGCATCCGCACCGAGATAGAGAAGTGGCAGAAGGTCGTCGCGGCGGCCGGCGTCAAGCTCGACTGAGGATGGAGAAACCCACCTCATGATTTCAACGCTCCTCTTTATGCCCTCTCCGCCCGCGTTTCACGCGCGGGGAGGGAGAGGTGGGTCGGATGCGGGAGCGAATGGGGGCGAACGAGATGGCTGAACGACCCGTCATTCAAGGGTCCCTCACTTCGTTCGGGATGACAGCATTTTCAGGGCTGTCGCAGTGCGCTGACGCAGGAAACCATGTCATCCCGAACGAAGTGAGGGACCTTTCGCTTCACCTTCTTGCGGCCAGTGTCCGCGCTCTGGGATCGCCTCGGATATGAGCAAGCTCGAACAGAATCTGCGGCGCAGCCTCAAGGGGGAGGTCCTGTTCGACCGGGCCTCGCGCGGGCGCTATTCGACCGACGCCTCGATCTACCAGATCGAGCCGGTGGGCGTGGTGATCCCGCGCGACGAGGCCGACCTGGCTTTGGCTGTCGACGTGGCGCGCGACGCCAAGGCGGCGATCCTGCCGCGCGGCGCCGGCACGTCGCAGTGCGGCCAGACGGTGGGCGAGGCGCTGGTCATCGACTGTTCGAAGTACCTGCGCGAGGTGGTGGGCTTCGACAAGGCCAAGCGGCAGGTGACGGTCCAGCCCGGCATCGTGCTCGACCATCTCAACGCGTGGCTGAAGCCGCACGGTCTCTGGTACCCGGTCGATGTCTCGACCTCGGCGCAGTGCACCGTGGGCGGAATGGCCGGCAACAATTCCTGCGGCTCGCGCTCGATCCGCTACGGCAACATGGTGCACAACGTGGCCTCGATCGACGCGCTGCTGGCCAACGGCCAGCGTGCCCGCTTCGGCTCGACGCGCCCGGAGGACATGCCTGCCGGCGTGCGCGCCATCGCCGACAAGGTGGCGGAGCTGGCCTTCGCCGAGCGCGCCGAGATCGAGCGCATGTATCCGCACGTGCTGCGCCGGGTCGGCGGCTACAATCTCGACATCTTCTTCCCGCAGTCGGAACGGCCCTACACGACCGACAATTCGGTGAACCTGGCGCACCTGCTGGTCGGCAGCGAGGGGACGCTGGCGGTGACCGAGCGGCTCACGCTCAACCTGGCGCCAGTCCCGAAGCACAAGACGCTGGGCGTCGTGAATTTTCCCAGCTTCTACAAGGCGATGGACAGCGCCCAGCACATCGTGAAGCTGAAGCCGGCCGCCGTGGAGCTGGTCGACCGCACGATGATCGAGCTGGCGCGCGCCAATCCCGCCTTCCGGCCGGTGATCGAGCGGGCGCTGATCGGCCAGCCCGAGGCCATCCTGCTGGTCGAGTTCGCGGGCGAGGAGCGCGAGGACCAGTTGCGCGACCTCGCGCGGCTCGTCGAACTGATGGCCGATCTCGGTATGCCGGGCAGTGTCGTGGAGATGCCCGAGCCCAGGCCGCAGTCGGAACTGTGGGAAGTCCGCAAGGCCGGCCTCAACATCATGATGTCGATGAAGGGCGATGGTAAGCCGGTCTCCTTCATCGAGGACTGCGCCGTTCCGCTCGAACATCTCGCCGATTACACGCAGCGCCTGACCGACGTGTTCGGCAAGCACGGCACGCGGGGCACCTGGTACGCCCATGCTTCGGTCGGCACCTTGCACGTGCGGCCGATCCTCGACATGCGCCGCGACGGTGCGGAGAAGATGCGGGCGATCGCCGAGGAGGCCTCGGCGCTGGTGCGCGAGTACAAGGGCGCCTTCTCGGGCGAGCATGGCGACGGGCTGGTGCGCTCGGAATGGGTGGCGTGGCAGTTCGGGCCGCGGCTCACCAAGGCGTTCGAGACGGTCAAGGACCTGTTCGACCCCGAGAACATGCTGAACCCCGGCAAGATCGTGCGGCCCTCGCGCATGGACGACCGCTCGCTGTTCCGCTTCAAGCCGGGATACGAGTCGCTCAAGTATGAGCCGGCGCTCGACTGGTCGGCCTGGAACGTACAGACCGATCCGGTCACCGAGATCTCGACCGCGCCCGGCACCGGCGGCGATCTTGCCGGCGGCTTCGCGAAGGCCGCGGAGATGTGCAACAACAACGGCCATTGCCGGAAGTTCGACGCCGGCACCATGTGTCCGTCCTTCCGCGTGACGCGCGACGAGAAGCATCTGACCCGCGGCCGGGCCAATACGCTCCGCCTGGCGCTGTCCGGCCAACTCGGCTCGGAGGGTTTGCGCTCCGATGCGGTCGCGGCGGCGATGGACCTTTGCGTGAGCTGCAAGGGCTGCAAGCGCGACTGCCCGACCGGCGTCGACATGGCGCGCATGAAGATCGAGGTGAAGGCGGCGCGCCGCATGGCCAAGGGACTGAGCTGGCGCGACCGGCTGATCGGCGCCACGTCGTCGATGGCGCCATGGGCGCGCCGCATGCCCTGGCTGTTCAACGCGGCCTGGTTCGTGCAGTCCTACCTGGGCTTCGCCAAGCAGCGCCGCCTGCCGCAGTGGCGCGGCGACACGTTCCTGTCGACCACCGAAGTCGACGACAACGACGCCACCGTCGTGATCTTCGCCGACACCTTCTCGAACAATTTCGAGCCCGAGATTCTGCACGCCGCCCGCCGGGTGCTGACCGCCGCCGGCCATCGCGTCGCCGTCGCCTGGCCGACCTTGGGCGCACCGGCTCTGTGCTGCGGCCGCACCTATCTGGCGACCGGCCAGGTCGAGCGGGCGAGGGGCGAGGCGCTGCGCACCCTGAACGCGCTCCGACCCTTCGCGCAGAAGGGTGTGCCGATCATTGGTCTCGAGCCGTCCTGCCTGTTCACCCTGCGCGATGAATTCCTGGCGCTCGGCTTCGGCGAGGAGGCCGAGCAGGTCGCCGCCCACGCGATGCTGTTCGAGGAATTCCTCGCGCGCGAGAAAAAAGCGGGACGTCTCGACCTGGCGCTCCAGCCGCTGTCGGAGAAGAAGGCGCTCCTGCATGGCCACTGCCACCAGAAGGCCTTCGGTGCCATGAGTGCCGTGCAGGAGGTGCTTTCGCTCGTGCCCGATCTCGCGGTGACGCCCATCGAGTCGAGCTGCTGCGGCATGGCCGGCAGCTTCGGTTACGAGGCCGAGCACTACGAGACATCGATCGCCATGGCCGAGCTGTCGCTGCTGCCGGCGGTACGCAAGGCCGATGCGGGAACCCTCGTCGTGGCCGACGGTACCTCGTGCCGCCACCAGATCGCCGACGGGTCCGACCGTCAGGCGATACACGTGGCACAGGTGCTCGAGCGCGCGCTGGCTGCCTGACCCAATTGCGGCGCGGGCGGCCCTGTGGCACGGTCCGCGGCCTATGAGAAATCCAAGAAATCCCTATTCCAGCGCCGAAATCGACCGTGCCAGCCATGAGCGCGAGAACGATGAACGGATGATCGAACTTGCGTCCTCGGGGGCCGCGCGCTTCGTGCCGATCGACACCGAGAAGAACCTGGTGAAGACCGGCGGCAATCCCGAAGCGGTCTTCCTCCAGGGCATGATGGGCCGCGCGATCGCCAATTCGAGCGACGTCCAGATCTTCCTGGGCTATGTCGAGGGCACGCCGTACTTCGCCGTCGACGTCACCGGCAAGGACGTGCCGCTCAAGGAACTGGGCGAGTTCGTCGATCTGCGCCAAGTCGGTCCGCTGCTGTTCGCGCGCGAGGGGTCGATCCTCGCCTATGCGCGCGGCATGACCTACTGGCACCGCCGCCATCGCTATTGCGGCGTCTGCGGCGCCACCACCAAGGTGACGCGCGGCGGCCACGTGCGCATGTGCACCAACGACAACTGCAAGACCGAGACCTTCCCGCGGACCGATCCCGCGGTGATCATGCTGGTCCATCACGGCGACAAGTGCCTGCTGGGCCGCGGCAAGCACTTTCCGCGCGGCATGCATTCGACCCTGGCGGGCTTCGTCGAGCCCGGCGAGAGCTTCGAGGATGCCGTGGCACGCGAGGTCTACGAGGAAGTGAAGGTCAAGGTGAAGGACGTGATCTACCGCTCGTCCCAGCCCTGGCCTTTCCCGGCGTCGGTGATGATCGGCTTCCATGCCGAGGCCGAGTCGATGGACTTCAGCGTCAACGAATCCGAGCTCGAAAGCGCACGCTGGATGAGCCGCGAGGAGTTGCGCACCGAGAATCTTCCGAAGGACGGTTCCTTCTTCATGCCGCGCCGCGATTCGATCGCCCGCCGCCTGATCGAGGAGTGGCTGGGCCACGAAGCCGGACCTTCGATCAACGGCTGACCATCCGAGGACATCCATGACCGCCCAACTCTTCACCCCCGTCGAGCTCGGCGGCGTGACGCTGCCCAACCGCATCGTCGTCTCGCCGATGTGCCAGTACTCGGCCGTCGACGGCAGCGCCCAGCCCTGGCACCAGGTCCATTACGGCATGCTCGCCATGTCGGGCGCTGGACTTCTTTGCCTCGAAGCCACCCATGTCGAACGCGAAGGCCGCATCACGCAAGGCTGCCTCGGCCTCTACAGCGACGAGAACGAGGCGGCGCTGAAGTCGGTGGTCGACTGGATTCGCGGCTGGATGCCGGGGGTGAAGCTCGGCGTGCAGCTTGCCCATGCCGGCCGCAAGGCCTCGGCGCAGCGCCCGTGGAAGGGCGGCGGGCCGCTCACGCAGGCCGATGCGCCGGATCTTCCCTGGACGACCTACGGTCCGTCGGCGCTCGCCTACGATCCGGATAAGCACTGGCATACGCCGGTGGCGCTCGACGCCGTCGGCCTGAAGCGCGTGAAGCAGGCCTTCGTCGATGCTGCCGAGCGCAGCCTCCGGCTGGGGTTCGACGTGATCGAACTGCATGGCGCGCACGGCTACTGTCTCAATCAGTTCCTGTCGCCGATCAGCAACCATCGCACCGACGAGTATGGCGGCAGCGCCGAGAAGCGCCGCCGCTTCCCGCTGGAAGTGTTCGAAGCCGTACGCAGGATCTGGCCGGCCGAGAAGGCGCTGGGCGTGCGGCTGTCGGCCGTGGAGTGGGTCGAAGGTGGCATCACCCTCGAGGACTCGATCGAGACGGCGCGGCAGTTCAAGGCGCTCGGCTGCGACTTCGTCGATGTCAGCTCGGGCGGCAACGCGCCGGGCCAGAAGCTTTCGGTCGGCCCCGGCTACCAGGTGCCGTTCTCGGCCCGCATCCGCAAGGAAGCCGGTATCAAGACCTGGGCCGTCGGGCTGATCACCGAGCCCGAGCAGGCCGAGCAGATCATCGCTTCGGGCGAAGCCGACTGCACGGCGCACGCGCGTCCGTTCCTGATCGATCCGCGCTGGGCGTGGAATGCGGCGCGGACGCTGGGTGTGGAAACCCCGCCCTTGCCGTTGCCCGCGGCGCGAGCCACAAGCATTCTTCCGTTCAAGCCGAAACCCGCCGCGTCCAAGGCGGCCGAATAGGGTTGCTGCATGTCGAGTGTGTTGCTGGCTGAAGACGAATTCCTGATCCGCGCCGTTCTCGTCGACGCGTTGAGCGACGTCGGCGTCGAGTGCATCGAAGCCGCGACCGGGCGCGAGGCGCTCGACGTGCTGCAGAGTGACACGCCGCTCGGCGTCGTGATCGTCGACATCGGCCTTCCCGACATGTCGGGCGAGAAGGTGATCGAGGCGGCGGCGCTGCACCGGCCGGGCCTTCCCATCATCCGCTGCTCGGGAGCCTCGGCGCCCAGCACGCTGCCGGCGGGGATCACCATGCATTCCTTTCCCAAGCCCTACAGCGCGTCAGAGCTCTCCAACTTCGTGGTTTCGCTCATCCGCAAGTCTGCCTAGGCGCACGTGCGGCGGCTTCTGAAAATCGAGACCTGGACGCTGCGCGGCAAGACGGCGGCCGACGCGTCGTTCGTTCTCCTCGCGGCCACGCTCGTCGTGCCGGCCCTGCTTTTCGCGGGTGCAAGCTGGCTGGCCTACGGCGAGACCCAGCGGCAATTCGAGGAGCGGCTGAACCGGACCCTCGATCTGCTCTATGTCGGCTCCCGGGCCACCTTCGAGACGCAGCAGCTCATCGTCAGCAACGTGATCAGCCTCGTCGACGATCTGAACGACGATGATATTCGGCACAACGAGGCCAAGCTGCACCAGCAGCTGAAGCTGCTCATTCAAAGGCTGCCGCAGGTCGAGGATGTTTTCATTCTCGACAGGGAGGGGCGGCCGCTGGTCGCCGCCGACGTCCATCCAATCCCACCCAACGTTACGGCGGCTGACCGGCCATATTTCATGGCTCACCGTGACGACCGGCAGCAGCGCTATGTCAGCGAGACTTACCGCAGCCGCATCAAGAACCTGGACATATTCCAGTACAGCGAGCAGCGGCTGAGGTCGGACGGTGGCTTCGATGGCGTCATCCTGGTGGCCATCCCTCCGTCCTACTTCGGAAAGCTCTTCGAGCAGGCCTCCGGGGTGGACAATTACTCGGTCTCTCTGGTGCGCGCTGACGGCGAACTGCTGGCGCGCTATCCGGCGTCAACGGGTCCGACCAAATTCGAGCGCGGTTCGGCGTTCATGCAGGCGATCGCCGCTAACCCGGAGTCCGGTACCTACACCACGCCACAGGCGACCATCGACGGCATCGCGCGCACCGTGGTCTATCGCAAGCTCCCCGAGCTGCCGGTGTATGTGGCGGTGGGCGTCGCCAGCGACGCCGTCCGCGACGCCTGGATCCACCGCATGTCGGCGCATCTCCTGTTCGGGCTGCCGGCGACGCTGGCCTTGTTCGCGCTCGCGCTCCTTGCCTCGCGCCGGGCCGCGGGCCAGGCCGAGACGCTGGAGCGGCTTCGGGAGGAACAGGTCCGGCGTGCCACCGCCGAGGAGAGCCTGCGGCAGTCGCAGAAGATGACCGCGGTGGGACAGCTCACGGCCGGCATCGCCCACGACTTCAACAACCTTCTCACGGGCATCGGCGGCGCCATCGAGATGGTCGGCCGCCGGGTGCCACAGCCGACGCCGGAGGTCGTGCGCTTCCTCGATCTCGCCCGGACCGGCGTATCGCGGGCGGCCACGCTCACCCAGCGCATGCTGGCCTTTGCGCGTCAGCAGCCGCTCCAGATCGAGGCAGTCGACGCGAACCGGTTGGTCACCGGCATGTCGGAGCTGCTGCGGCGAACCCTCGGCGAGAGTGTGAAGATCGAGACGGTCCTGGGCGGCGGCCTGTGGCGCGCGAGTGCCGATCCGGCCCAGCTCGAGGCAGCCATCCTCAACCTGGCGATCAACGCCCGCGATGCGATGCCGGGCGGCGGCACGCTCACGATCGAGACCGCCAATGCCCATCTCGACGATGCTTATGCCGCCGCCAACGTGGAGGTCACGCCCGGCCAGTTCGTGATGATTGCGGTCTCCGACACCGGCACCGGCATGGATCAGCAGACGATCGCCCGTGCGTTCGAGCCGTTCTTCACCACCAAGGAACGCGGCCAGGGTACGGGCCTCGGCCTCAGCATGACCTATGGCTACATCAAGCAGATCGGCGGCCATCTGAAGATCTACAGCGAGGTCGGCCACGGCTCGACCGTGAAGGTCTATCTGCCGCGTACTCAGACCGAAGCGGGAGCCCCTGCGGAGGTCGCGCCCTCGGTCAGCGCCGCGGCAGGCACGGGGCCGGTCGTGCTGGTGGTCGAGGACGATCCCGTCGTGCGCGAGTTCGCGGTGGCGGCCTGTCGGGAGTGCGGGTGCACGGTGCACGAGGCCGGCGACGGCGAGCAGGCGCTGCGTATCCTGGAAAAGCACGGCGATATCGCCCTCCTGTTCACCGATGTCGGTCTGCCGGGTGGCATGAACGGGCGTCAGTTGGCAGGGCTCGCGGTCGCGCGGCGGCCCGACCTCAAGGTTCTCTACATGACGGGATACACGGCCAACGCGATCGTTCATCACGGCGTCATCGATGCCGGCGTGAACTTCCTCGGAAAGCCATTCTCCGTGTCGGCGCTCGCAGCGAAGATCAAGGGCATGGGCTTCTAGCGCCGGCCGCGTTACTTTGCCGACGCGATGCCGCCCGACGTGACCCCTCCCGGACAGACCGAGATCGTGCCCGCCGCGCCGAAGACCGTCGCGACGCCTGCGCCGCCGACCGAACCCACCCCGGCTGCGGCGCCCGAACCGCCTGCCGCTCCGGCGCCGTCCGCGAGGCCGGCCGTCGAGACCAGCCGCCTGCATCGGCTGCTCACGGTTGGCGGCACGATCCTCGGGCTCTTCATCCTGTACGAGGTCGTCACCTCGTTCGTCGCCTTCACCGACGACGCCTATGTGCGTTCGGATCTGGTGGCGGTGGCGCCGCAGGTGACCGGGCAGATCATCCAGGTCCACGTCGTCGACAACCAGGACGTCAAGATCGGCGACAGGCTGTACACGATCGATCCGGAGCCCTTCCAGCTGGTGGTCAACCAGTGGCAGGCGCAGATCGATCGCGCCGCCGCCCAGCTCAAGGTGGCGCAGGAGGAGCTGGCTCTGGCCCAGGCGGCCCTGCAGGTCTCGACCTCGGCCCACACCTACGCCGTCCAGGAGCAGAGCCGGTTCTCCGACCTCGCCAAGCGCGAATTCGCGCCCATCGCCGAACTCGACCGGGCCAACGACGAGCTGCGCCGGTCCAAGGCAGAGATGACAATCTCCACCGTGGCGATCGCCAAGGCGGAGACCGACATCGGCGCCCATCAGGCCGCCTTGGAACTGGCGAAGGCGCAGCTGGCGTCGGCGCAATGGAACCTCGACCGCACCATCGTGCACGCGCCGAACAACGGGGCGATCACCAATCTCACGCTCCGCAGGGGCGACATGGCCACGACCGGCGTGCCGAACGTCGGCATCGTCGATGCCGATGCCTGGCGCATCATGGCCAACTACAAGCAGTACTACATCCGCGACTTCAAGATCGGCGACACCGCCTGGGTCTGGCTCGACAGCTCGCCGTGGCATTTCCACAAGGGAAGGATCACCGGCATCGCCCGCGGCTTCAGCCGCAACCCGGGCGTCGACAAGCTGCTGCCCTACGTGGCGCCGACGACGGACTGGATCCGCCTCCAGCGTCGCATCCCGGTGACCATCGTGCTGGAAGAGCTGCCGCCCGGCTTCAAGCTCTACATGGGCGCCGATGCGCGGACCGTTATTTTCCCGTGAGGGGCCTTTCGGATATCGGACGCTACGGGAGGGCGGTCGCCGAAGACGTTCGTGAGGGCGCGCGGCTCCTGGACCGGACCCTGACCGGCTTCGGGCGCGAGCTGGCCGATATCGGCACCCGTCCGGCACAGTCGCGCATGGGCACCGTCGCGGCCGTCTCGGTGATGCTCACCACGACGGTGGCGCTGGTGATGCAGCTCGATGCACCCTGGTGGGCGGCAATCAGCGGCTACATGTCCCTGATGTCGACGGGCGCGGCCTCGGTGCGGCGCGGCCTGTTGCGGCTGAGCGGTACGATCGCGGGCGCTGTCCTCGGCTTCGTCATGGCGCGCTGGCTGCCCTACGACCAGGTGGCTCTATGCCTGTTCCTGGGCTGTGCGACCATGGCCGGCGTCATCGCCGTCCAGGTGAGCCCGCACGGGCTGGCCTGGCTGTTCATGGCGATCACCTCCAGCCTCGTGCTGCTGATGAGTCTCAACGACCCGACACAGGCGTTCGAGATCGCCTGCTACCGCACGCTCGACGTGGCGGTCGGCGTCTCCTGCGCGATGGTGACCGCCAAGCTGCTGCAGGACTGGCATGCAGAGCCGCCGGCCACGGCGCCGGGGTGGCGGCACCTGCTGGGCGCGCAATGGCCGTCGGTTCTGCACGGGGTCCGTGCCGCCATCTCCGTGGTGACCGTGATGATCGTCTGGGTGATGGTCGACCTGCCGGACGTGGGCGAGATGGCGGTCACGATCGCCGTGGTGATGGCGGCGCCGCTGATCGCCGACGGCGGCACCACGACGCGCCACCTCGTGGCGGAAAAGTCTTTCCACCGCTTCATGGGCTGCCTGCTGGGCGGCATCGTCGCCCTGGCCTGCCTCGCGCTGCAGGTCGAATCCTTCTTCTGGTGGCTCGCCATGATTGGCGGCGTCGTCTGGGTGGGCATGCACATCCAGATGGGCCGCCACGGCGTCCCCTATGTCGGCACCCAGTTCGCCTTCGTCTTCGTCGTCACGATGGTGCAGGGGCTGGCGCCGCCGGACAGCATCATGCCGGGGGTCGACCGGTTCGCCGGCATCACCGGCGGCCTCGGTATTCTGATGGTGGTCTCGCTGCTGCTCTGGCCGACCGACCAGGAACTCACGAAGGAATTGCGCACCTGACGGGCAGGCGGCGGCCGGTCAATGCCAGCATCCGGAACGACCCATGCACTGCGGGCGTCCGCTTAGTCCGTGCCTGCACTTGTTGGTCGGCACCAGCAGGTTAAGTTGCTGCCGATGAGTGCCAGCGCGCCCCCGCCAACCGACCGGATCCTGCGGGCGATTCTCTCGATCATCTTCTCGGTCCTGTGCTTTTCCGTCCTGAACGCGATGTCCAAGACGCTGAGCCAGACCTACCCGGTCATCGAGGTGATCTGGGGACGCTACGCCTTCGCCTTCATCTTCATGATGGCGATCTTCCTGCCGCGCGCGGGAATGGCACTGTTCCGCTGGCACAACGTGCCGAGCCAGATCGTGCGCGGCCTGCTGCTTTTCCTGTCCTCGTATCTCTACTTCCACGGCATCGTCGACATGCCGCTGGCCTCGGCGGCCTCGATCTCGCTCACCAGCCCGCTGATCGTCACGGCGTTGTCGTCGAAGTTTTTGGGCGAGCCGGTCGGACCGAAGCGCTGGGTGGCCGTCATGGTGGGCTTCGTCGGCGCCCTGATCGTGGTGCGGCCGGGCTCGGCGCACTTCGAGTGGCATTCGCTGTGGATCGTCGGCAGCACGGTCTCGAGTTCGCTCTACCAGCTCTTCTCGCGGCGCTACGGGCAGGCCGAGCGGCCCGATGCCTCGGCCACCATGGCCACGATCGTCGGCACCGCGGTGGCCCTGCCGATGCTGCCCTTCGAATGGGTAACGCCGACCTTCGGCTGGCACTGGGTGCTGTTCGTCGGCATGGGCATCATGGCCGGCGTCGGCCATTATTTCCTGACCATCGCCTACAGCCAGGCGCCGGCGGCCGTCGTGGCGCCCTTCAACTACGTGCAGCTGCTCGGCGCCGCCCTGCTGGGATACCTGGTGTTCGGCGACTTTCCCGACTTCTGGACCTGGGTGGGCGCCGGCGTGATCATCTGCTCCGGCCTCTATCTCGGGCACATCGAACGCCAGCGGCACAGGGCGCTGGTCAGGAAGTAGCTGGCATATCCCTTGCTTGCGGCTTCGGTGAACAAGGAGAAGCCGACTATGGCCACCAGCCTCATCCGCAGCCGCGCCGCCATCACTGGCACCAGGGACCGCTTTACCTGGAACGAGATCAAGGACGGCGCCGTCCTGCAGGAGGACGGTGTCATCGTCGCCGTCGGAACTTATGACGACCTGCACGCCAAGCATCCGACCGTCCCGGTGATCGGCACCGGCAAGGAGATCCTGCTGCCGGGTTTCGTCAACGGCCATCACCATGTCGGCCTGACGCCGGTCCAGCTCGGCTCGCCCGACATGCCGCTGGAACTGTGGTTCATCACCCGCATGGTGATCCGCAACGTCGACCTCTATCTCGATACGCTGTACTCGGCCTTCGAGATGATCGGCTCGGGCATCACCACGGTGCAGCATATCCAGGGGTGGCTGCCGGGCACACTGCCTGAGGCGGAGAAGCGCGCGGGCCAGACCATCAAGGCCTATGAAGATGTCGGCATGCGGGTCAGCTACTGCTACGCGGTGCGCGATCAGAACCGGCTCGTCTACCAGGCCGACGAGGAATTCGTGCGCAGCCTGCCCAAGGACCTGCAGGGGCCGATGCAGCGCTGGTTCGACCGCTTCAAGATGAGCCTCGACGATGCGATGGACATGTTCAAGTCGTTCCACTCGCAGCATCACAACAAGCGCCGGGTGAAGATCCAGCTCGCGCCCGCCAATCTGCATTGGTGCTCGGACCGCGCGCTCACCAAGCTGAGCGATGCTTCGGCCAAATACAACGTGCCGATGCACATGCACCTGCTCGAGACGGCCTATCAGAAGGAATATGCCTGGCGGCGCGGCAACTGCACCGCGCTCGAATACATCGACCGGTTCGGCATGGTGAACGAGCGGCTGACGCTCGGCCATGGCGTGTGGCTGAACGAGAAGGACATCGACCGGCTGGCCGAGGCCAAGGGCTGCGTCTGCCACAACTGCTCGTCCAACTTCCGCCTGCGCTCGGGCGTGGCCGCGCTCAATCACTTCGAGAAGAAGGGCATCAACACCGCGATCGGTCTCGACGAGGCCGGCATCAACGACGACCGCGACATGCTGCAGGAGCTGAAGCTGGTCCTGCGCGCCCACCGCGTGCCGGGCATGGTCGAGGCC
This sequence comes from Reyranella sp., assembly GCF_965227665.1. Taxonomy (GTDB): domain Bacteria; phylum Pseudomonadota; class Alphaproteobacteria; order Reyranellales; family Reyranellaceae; genus Reyranella. Next base: position 1,398,262 of record NZ_OZ245767.1, on the reverse strand, counting down.
GATGTGCCGACCATGGCGCAGGTGCTGCGCATGGCGACGGTCGGCGGGGCGAAGACGACGCCGTTCGGCGAAAGCATCGGCACCTTGGAGGTCGGCAAGGCCGCCGACATGGTGCTGATCGACTGGGAGAGCGTGGCCTATCCCTATCTCGACGAGATGACGCCGACGCTCGACGCGGTGGTGCAGCGCGCCAAGCAGCAGGCCGTCACCATGACGATGTGCGACGGCGAGGTGATCTACAAGGACGGGCTCTTCACCAAGGTCGACAAGACGGCCGCGCTGAAGGCCCTGCACGACGATCTCAGCAAGGCCCTGGCCGACGACGAGGTCGAGCGCCGCAAGCTCTCGGTCGCCTTGCTGCCGCACGCCCGCAAGTTCTACGAGAACTACATGGACCCGTCGAAGCACCAGCCGTTCTACAGCCCGAGTTCGAGGGTCTAAGCGCAGTTAATCTACTTCCGCGTAGCCCAGGCGGCGATCCTTCGGATCGCCAGTCGGTCTCGGTGGTATGACTCGGTGGTCAGTCGCCTGGAGCCTTGCTTTCCGTATCGTGTGTCGTGTTGTCGGGGCAGGGTGGGAAGATCGCGGTGACGGTGAAGGTGCCATCCGCATTGGCCGTCCAACTGACGTTTGTTGCGCCATTCGCGTTCCACATTGCAACCCGATGCTGCAGGTCGTTCTTGGGAACGCCGCTCTGGACAAAAGTTCCGCAAACCATCGCTCGGCCTCCTTTGCTATTTGGCGGGTGTTTCCATTAGGTCGGTATTGGCCAATGCCTTCTTGCGAATGTCCTCGTAGTTGACCTTGCCGGAAGGATCTTCGGCGCTCGCCAGCCCCGTCGCCGGGATATTCAGCGCCTTGTAGTTCTTCTCAAGCCACGCTTGGAGCGCCTGAACGCGCTTCACGCTGACGACGCCGTCGGGCGTCAGCCACGCGTCGAGGGCTTTTGTACCTGCCGTCTCAACGTAGTTGAGCTTTATCTGCTGCGCCCGCGCCTGGCTTTCCTGCTTGTCGGCGTTCGCCTTCTGGGTGAGGGCGCTGATTGCTGCTGGAAGGCTGCCCGCCTTTGCCAGCAACTCGAGGTCGACATAAGCGCGGCGGAGTGGATAGGCGGAATCTGATTGCTTGAGGTTCGTGTAGATCGCCGCCTTCGCCTGCTCGCGATTGGCTTCCATCTGTGCGATCAGTGCGGCGATTGTTTGCTGATAGTAGAGGTCCTTGTTGATGATTCCCTGTGCGCCGACAATTCCTCCAGCTGCCGCCGAGATCGCGGATTTCGTCGTCGTATCGGCGATGACCGCGCCGACGCCGCCGAGGGCAATCCCCAGGATACCGGCGCCGACGTTGAGAAGGCTAGCGTCTCGGTTGAGGGAGCGGAGGAACTGCCCGAAATAGATTTCGTAGACCTCCATTCGGCCAAACACGATCTCGTTGCGGATCGCCCTGCGCAGCTCGGGATCGTTGCGCGCCGCCGTATATTCCGTCTCCAGCCTGCTTGTCTTGGTGAAGTACTCCTGCTGAAGATCGGAAACGGTCGTCGAATTACTCTGCGGATCCACGGGATAGCCCTGGATCCCGCTGCAGGCGGCCGTCAGGCCGACGATTACGACCACGGCTGCACGTTTGGGAAGATTTGCTGCTTCCATGGATAACCCCCCGGCCTTGTCAGCCAAAGGTCCCACTGGGAGCGAGCGAGGAATGTGCTGAAACGCACATTCCGCGAAAAATCGTACTAGATGAGCCCTAACGGACGAGTCGCGCGATATAAAACCCATCGAGGCCGCCGCGCTCGGCCCACATGAACGGGTAGGTGCGGACGTCGCCGCGCGGGGTGATGGCGTCCTCCAGGCCGGGCAGTTCCGCCGGCGTGACGCGCAGGCGCTTTACCTGAGGGTTGCGGACGAGGATGCCGTTGATCCGCTCGACGCCTTCGTCCTCCTGCAGCGAGCACACCGCATAGACGAGAGTACCGCCGGGCTTCAGCATCTCGAGGGCGCGCACCAGCAGGCGGTCCTGGGTGACCGTCAGACGCGCAACGTCCTCCTCGTCCTTCAGCCAGGCGATGTCGGGATGGCGGCGCAGGGTGCCGGTGCCGGAGCAGGGCGCGTCGAGCAGGATGGCGTCGAACTTCTCCTCGGGCATCCACTTGCTGGCATCGGCCGTCACGAGATTGGCCGATAGGCCGGCGCGCGCGAGGTTTTCGCCGAGGCGCGTCATGCGGCGGGCCGAGATGTCGACCGCCGTCACATGGGCGCCGGCGGCACAGAGCTGCATCGTCTTGCCGCCCGGCGCAGCGCAGAGATCGGCGACGCGCTTGTCGGTGACGTCGCCCAGCAGCCGCACGGGGAGGGCAGCGGCGGCGTCCTGCACCCACCACATGCCCTCGGCAAAGCCCGGCAGCTCGGCGATGTGGCCGCCGGCCTTCCGGCGCAGCGTGCCGGTCGGCAGCTTCTCGGCCTCGAGCTGGCCGGCCCAGAAATCGGCATCGCGGCGGACGGTGAGATCGAGCGGCGCCTCCTGCAGGTGCGCGGACGCGATGGCGCGCGTCGTATCCTCGCCATAGGCGTGGATCCAGCTTTCCCACAGCCAGCGCGGCGTATTGAGTCGGGCGGGGTCGCGATCCACCAGCAGGGCGTCGCCGTCGCGCGAGATCCGGCGCAGCACGGCGTTGATCAGGCCCTTCAGGTGATGCAGGCCGGCATCCTCGACCAGGCGCACCGACGTATCGACCGCCGCATGTGGCGGGGTGCCGAGGAACATCAGCTGGGCGGCGCCCAGGCGCAGCACCTGGCGGCCGACGGCGTTCGCGCCCTCCAGGGGCTTGGTGATCAGGCCGGACAGCACGCCCTCGATCTCGCCCAGATGGCGCACGGTGGTGGCCAGCAGCAGCCGGACGAAGGCGCGGTCGCGCGGGTCGAGGGCCGTGAAGCCGCGGTGGCCGGCCAGCGCGTCGTCGAGCGGCTGGCCCTTGTCGAGGCAGGCCATCAGCACATCGACTGCGGCACGGCGAGAAGCGAGAGGGGTGGCATCCATCGTGCGGCGCTATAGCCGCCGCGCGCGCCGTTGTCATCGTCGCGCTGTCTGGGCAGTGTGCCGCCCGAAAGGATTTCCTGCATGAAGAGCGTGAGTTCCTACCTGGGCGACTGGTGGCGGCTGGTCGTTCCGTATTTCCGCTCGGAGGAGCGCTGGATCGCCATCGTCCTGCTGGTGGGCGCGATCGGGCTCACCCTGGCGAGCGTGACGGTCAACGTCGCCTTCAGCGAATGGAACCGGCGTTTCTACGACAGTCTGCAGAACAAGGACGAGGCGGCGTTCTGGACCGAGATGGGGAATTTCGGCTGGATCGCGGCCCTTGCCATCGCCTTCGGCGTGGCGCGCGGCTTGGTCAGCCCCTACCTGCGCCTACGGTGGCGGCGGTGGCTGACGGGCCACTCCCTCTCGCACTGGCTCGATGGGCGCGGCTACTATCGGATTGAGCTGGAGCGCAAGGTCGACAACGCCGACCAGCGCATCTCCGAGGATCTGCGCCTGCTGGGCTTCTACACGATGACCCTGCTGCTGGGCCTGATCAGCGCGGTGGCGACGCTGATCTCCTTCCTGTTCATCCTCTGGCAGTTGTCAGGACCGATGTCGTTGTCCTTCATCGGCCTCGACGTGGTGATCCCGGGCTACATGGTCTGGGCGGCGCTTATCTACGCGTTCCTCGGCACCTGGCTGGCCAACCTGGTCGGCCGGCGACTGATCCCGCTCAACTTCCTGCAGCAGCGCTACGAGGCGAACTTCCGCTTCGGCCTGATGCGGGTGCGCGAGAATGCCGAGGGCATCGCGCTCTATCGCGGCGAGCCGCGCGAGAACGCGGTGCTCGAGGAGAAGTTCACCGACGTGTTCAACAATGCCTGGCGCGTGCTGGTGACCGAGATGCAGCTGGTCTTCTACCAGATCGGCTATGGACAGCTCGCGATCATCTTCCCCTACATCGTGACGGCGCCGCGCTTCTTTGCCGGCGCAATCACCCTGGGCGTTGTCATGCAGACGGCCCAGGCCTTCGGGCAGGTCCAGTCGGCGCTGTCCTTCTTCATCGACAACTACACCAATGTCGCCGAACTGCGCGCGGTGATGGACCGCTTGAAGGGGCTCCAGACGGCCATCGATGAAAAGCCGCCGGAGAACATCACCGTCTCTCCCGAGGCCGGCCGGACCGATGTCGGCACGAGCAGCCTCGATCTGGCTCTGCCGACGGGCCAGACTCTGCTCAAGGACGTGGACCTCACCCTGCCGAAGGGGGCGTGGACGCTGATCTCCGGCAGCAGCGGCTCGGGCAAGAGTACGCTGTTCCGGGCCCTGGCCGGCATCTGGCCGTTCGGGCATGGAAAGGTCCTGATACCGGCCGGCGCTCGCGTGCTGTTCCTGCCGCAGAAGCCCTACATCCCGATCGCCACCCTGCGCGATGCCGTGAAGTATCCCGACGAAAACTCCACGGCCAACGATGCCGAGGTCGTGCGGGCGTTGGAAGCGGCCCGGCTCGGCCACCTCTCGGGGCGCCTCGACGAGGAGGCACACTGGAGCAACATCCTGTCGGGCGGCGAGCAGCAGCGGCTGGCCATCGCGCGGGCCCTGGTCTTCAAGCCCGACTGGCTGTTCCTCGACGAGGCCACGGCCTCGCTGGACGAAGCCAACGAGGCGGCGGTCTACGGCGTGCTGAAGGAGCGGCTGCCGCAGGCGACGGTGGTCTCGATCGGGCACCGCCCGTCGCTGCGCGAATGGCACGGGACGCGCCTCGACCTGAAGCGGGCCCCGGGGGAGACAGGCATGCTAAACGTCGTGACCTGACGACCGCTCGATCGTGAGGCCGGGCACGCGTTCGAGGGCGCGCACGGCGGCCTCGAACGCGCGTGAATTCCAGGCGTCACGTGCCCACCAGCTGCCGATGTCGATGGAGGAGAAGCCACCGCCGCGCGCCGGCTCGACACTGGCGACTCTGACCCGGGAGGTTTCCCGTTCGCCCAGAACGATGGTGCAGGCGGAGGTCGAGAGGTGCCAGCGTGCGCCCGCCGCGTCGCTCCACAAGGCGAATCCCCGGTCGCCCAGACCAAGGGCGATCGAGCGCGGCGTATCCAGCAGTTCCGGCGCGTTCAGGCAGCGGTTTGCGATGCGGAGAGGATCGTGGGCGTCGCTCGCGCGCGCATCGTAGCCGACACTGAACCGCTCGATGCTGCCGGGCGACTGCGCCGCCCGCGCGACCTCGCCGTTGGCGGCGTGCCATTCGTCGATCCACGGTGCGGCGGCGGCCTCGGGATCGTCCCAGCTCAGGTAGAGTGCGCCGGCACTGTCGCCGAATTCGGTCGTCCGCGCCGCGCCGTAGAGCGAGAGGCCGATGGGGATGCCCTCGGCCGTCTTCCAGGTCGCGTAGAGGACGACATGGTCGGGCGAGCTTGCATGAGGCGAAAGTTCGTCGCGCTGGATCGTCTGCGGGGAGCCGAGGCGCATCACGAGCGGGGCAAGGAGCTCCCGGGCGGGGGTGGCGGTGGCGGCCAGCGCATAGGTCACGGTCAGAACCGGCCGGTCGGGCCGGGGCGCCGAAGGCTCCGCGGAACAGGTCGCGAAGCCGTAGGCCTCGGCGCAGGGCAGGGTCCGACGTGCGTAGACCGTCCCCTCGGCGCCGGGCACAACGGCATCGAAGCGCGTGCCCCAGGGGAAGAAGCCGGCCTCGCCAAGGCGGAAGCCTGTCGCGGTGTCGTCCATGGCAACAGCCTACGTCATTCGTGTGAGTGCCAGTAGAGAAAGAAAACTTGCCTGATGTGAAAGACTGGTCCATCACGGGGCATGACCAGATCACCCGAACGCATCGCCGAAACCACCCGTGACATCGGCCACCGCCTGCGGGCCGCGCGGACCGGGGCCGGCTTGACGCTCGCCCATGTGGCCGGTCGGGCCGGGGTCTCCGAAGGCTTCCTGTCGAAGCTCGAACGCGGCCAGGCGGCGGCGTCGATCGCCAACCTGATCCAGCTCGCCGACGCGCTGGGGTTGGGATTGCACGAACTCTTCCCCAGCGAGGCGGCGCCGGCCAAGACGATGGTCGCCGTGCACAGGGCCGGCGAGGGCGGGCTGCAGGAGGTGGCGGCGACGGGCTATCGCTGGCGCCATCTGGGCGGCGGCGCGCCGCTCGATCGCATGGAAGTGTTCCATCTCGTCTTCCCGCGCGCCAAAGGCATGGAGGCGACGGTCTCCCATCCCGGTCAGGAACATTGCTATGTGCTGTCGGGCGAGGTGCTGTTCCATGTCGGCGACGAACAGCACCTGCTGAAGGCGGGCGACGGCATCCTGATTGATTCGCAGCAGCCGCATCGCGCCGAGAATGCCGGTCGCGGGCAGGCCCAGGTGCTGATGTCGGTGGCGAAACCCGCCGATGCCGCCGAGGTGCCGGACTGGTGGCGCCTCTCGTCCTCGAAACTCAAGGAAGAAAAACCAAAGGAGGAAAGCAAGCCATGAGCAAGCATGTTCCCGACACGGCGGCGGCCAACGCAGGTCTGGTCACCACGCGCGAAGCCTCCCGTCGCGATCACAAGCCCTACCAGGTCCGCCATCTCGACGAGGTTGACTGGGAAACGATCCGCTGGCCGGGCGAGACCGGCAAGATGCTGTTCCATCCGAGCCTCGAGGACCCGACGCAGCCCAACGCCGGAATCCTCCGGCTGGAACCGGGCGCTCATCACCCCGAGCACTATCACGGCTTCGCCCAGGTCTGGCTGGTACTGAAAGGCGACTTCGTGATCGACGGCCGCACCTGCACCCCGGGCACGATGCTCTATCATCCCGACCCGCATTTCGAGGGCGAGTTCCGGACCGAGACCGGCGGCGAGATCCTGATTGTGCAGTATCCCGGCCCGACGACCGGCGAACGGCCGATCTATGCCGGCCGCTTCAACATGGAAAAGCGCAAGTCGGTCGCAGACGAGAGAGTCGACCTGTAGAATTGGAGCGCGCCACTCCAGTGGCGCCTCATGATCATGAGCGCCACTGGAGTGGCGCGCTCCATTGAGAGGATCAGCGCAGGCTGGCGTTGATCTTGTCGAGCGCCGAAGTGCCGGGGCAAAGCTCTGGCGCGTTCAGCGTGTTCAGCGGCACGTCGACCGTGTTCAGGTTGGCGTGCAGGTCGCTCGGCGTCGGATCGACATAGAGGAGACCGGTCACGACCTCGCCGGCATGCAGGCCTTCCTGGACGCGCTTCACCGCCGCGACCTTGTCGGACGGATCGTAGTCCTCGCCGAGCTTGCGCAGGCGCAGGATCGAGCCGTCATGCTGCTGCACGATCTTGGTGGTGCCGGGATCGTAGGAGGTGGTGATCTCCTCGCGGGTCTCGATGAAGTCGATGCGGTTCAGCGCCTCGTTGTGCTCGCGCACATAGTCGTAGCTCTTTGTAGAGCCTGCATGGTTGTTGAAGGCCACGCAGGGGCTGATGACGTCGAGGAAGGCCGCGCCCTTGTGGTCCATCGCCGCCTTGATCAGCGGCACGAGCTGGTGCTTGTCGCCCGAGAAGGAGCGGCCGACGAAGGTGGCGCCCATCAGGATGGCCAGCGACACCATGTCGATCGACGAATCGGGGTTGGAGACGCCCTTCTTGCTGATCGAGCCCTTGTCCGCGGTGGCCGAGAACTGGCCCTTGGTGAGGCCGTACACGCCGTTGTTCATGACGATGTAGGTCATGTTCACGCCGCGCCGCATGACGTGGGCGAACTGGCCGAGGCCGATCGAGGCGGAATCGCCGTCGCCCGACACGCCCATGTAGATCAGGTCGCGGTTGGCCAGGTTGGCGCCGGTCATCACTGACGGCATGCGGCCGTGCACGGTGTTGAAGCCGTGGCTGGCGCCCACGAAGTAGGTCGGCGCCTTGGACGAACAGCCGATGCCCGAGAGCTTGGCGACCTGGTGCGGCAGGATGTCGAGTTCGTAGCAAGCCTGGATGATCGCGGCGCTGATCGAATCGTGGCCGCAGCCGGCGCACAGCGTCGAGACGGCGCCCTCATAGTCGCGGCGCGTGAACCCCGCCTTGTTCTTGACCAGCGAGGGGTGATGGAGACGGGGCTTGGCGATGTAGGTCATGACGCGGCCTTGTCGAACGAGACAACCTTGAACTGACCGAGCTTGGTGGCGATGTCGGTCGCGATGAAGCGCGCCGTGATCGGCGTGCCGTCATAGTGCAGGACGGGCACGATCTTGCGCGCGTCGAGCGTGTATTCGCTGAGCAGCATGGTGCGCAGCTGCGCGTCGCGGTTCTGCTCGACGACGAAGACGCGGTCGTGCTCGTGGATGAAATCCTCGACACTCTGCGCAAACGGGAAGGAGCGCACGCGCAGCGCGTTGACGTGATGGCCCTCTGCCTCGAGATGGTCGAGCGCCTCGTCCATCGCGGGGCTGGTCGAGCCGAAGTAGATCACGCCGAAGCGGGTCGGCTTGGGCGAGGAATAGCGCAGCGGCTGCGGCGCGATCTTCTTCGCGGTCTCCCACTTCTTCTGCAGCCGTTCCATGTTGCGCACATAGACCGGGCCTTCCTCCGAGTAGCGCGCGAACTCGTCCTTGGTCGTGCCGCGCGTGAAGTAGGAGCCCTTGGTCGGGTGCGTGCCCGGATAGGTGCGGAACGGGATGCCATCGCCGTCGACGTCGAGGTAGCGGCCGAAGGTCTTGCCGGCCTCGAGATCCTCGGCGGTCATCACCTTGCCGCGGTCGAGGACGCGGTTCTCGTCCCACGCGAAGGGCTTGCACAGGCGGTGGTTCATGCCGATGTCGAGATCGGTCATGACGAACACCGGGGTCTGCAGCCGGTCGGCGAGGTCGAGCGCGTCGGCGGTGAACTCGAAGCACTCGCGCGGATCCTCGGGGAACAGCAGCACGTGCTTGGTGTCGCCGTTCGAGGCGTAGGCGCAGCCCAGCAGGTCCGACTGCTGCGTGCGCGTCGGCATGCCGGTCGAGGGGCCGCCGCGCTGCACGTTCACCAGCACCGCCGGGACCTCGGCGAAGTAGGCGAGGCCGATGAACTCGGTCATCAGCGAGATGCCGGGGCCGGACGTGGCGGTGAAGGAGCGCGCGCCGTTCCAGGCAGCGCCGATCACCATGCCGATCGAGGCCAGCTCGTCCTCGGCCTGCACGATCGCGTATTTGGCCTTGCCGGTCTCCTTGTCGTGCCGGAACTTCTTGCAATGGCTCTGGAACGCCTCGGCCAGCGACGAAGACGGCGTGATCGGATACCAGGCGCAGACCGTGGCGCCGCCATAGACGGCGCCGAGCGCGGCCGCACTGTTGCCCTCGACGAAGATGCGGTCGCCGACATTGTCGGCGTGCCGCACCTTGAGCTTCACCAGGTCGGGATCGACATGCTGCTTCACCCAGTCACGGCCGAGGTTCATCGCCTTGACGTTGGAGTCGATCAGCTTTTCCTTGCCCTTGAACTGCTCGCTGAACAGCCGCTGGATCTGCTTCTCGTCGATGTCGAGCAGCACCGACAGCGCGCCGACATAGATGATGTTCTTGAAGAGCTGGCGCTGTCGGGCGTCGGAGTAGGTGGCGTTGGTGATGGCCGTGAGCGGCACGCCGATCACGTTGATGTCCTCGCGGAACATCGACGAGGGCATCGGCTTGGTCGAATCGTAGAACAGGTAACCGCCGGGCGTGATCTCCTTCACGTCCTCTGCCCAGGTCTGCGGGTTCATCGCGACCATCATGTCGACGCCGCCGCGCCGCCCGAGATACCCCTTCTCGGTGACGCGCACCTCGTACCAGGTCGGCAGGCCCTGGATGTTCGAGGGGAAGATGTTGCGCGGGCTGACGGGCACGCCCATGCGCAGGATGGACCGGGCGAAGAGCTCGTTGGCCGAGGCCGATCCGGATCCGTTGACGTTCGCGAACTTGACGACGAAATCGTTAACGGCGGCTATTGCTTGCGGCATGCGTGCTCCGCGTGTGTCATTTCGATGTAATACTTGCGCATGTCCCATGCGCCGGTCGGGCAGCGTTCGGCGCACAGCCCGCAGTGCAGGCAGACATCCTCGTCCTTGACCATGACCCGCTGGGTCTTGAGCCCGTCGCCGACGTAGAGGTCCTGTGTCGGGTTCATCGCCGGCGCCGTCAGGCGCGTGCGCAGTTCTTTCTCCTCACCGTTCTCGGTGAAGGTGATGCAGTCCATCGGGCAGATGTCGACGCAGGCGTCGCATTCGATGCAGAGCTGGCCGGTGAACACCGTCTGGACGTCGCAGTTGAGGCAGCGCTGCGCTTCCTTGAAGGCGAGCTGCGGATCGAAGCCCAGTTCGACCTCGGCCATGATGTCCTTCAGCGCTTCCTGCTTGGGGCGATGCGGGACCTTGAGGCGATGGTCGATGGTGGGCGCGTTGTCATAGCTCCACTCGTGGATGCCCATCTTCTGGCTGGCGACGTTGACGCCGGGCGCCGGGCGCTCCTCTGGGTTTTCGCCGATCAGCATCTTGTGGATGGAGGTCGCCGCCTCGTGGCCGTGCGCCGCCGCCCAGATGATGTTCTTCGGCCCGAACGCCGCGTCGCCGCCGAAGAACACCTTCGGATGCGTGCTGGCGAAGGTCTTCTCGTTCAGCTTGGGCAGGCCCCACTTGTCGAACTCGATGCCGGCGTCCTTCTCGATCCAGGGGAAGGCGTTCTCCTGGCCGATCGCGACCAGCACGTCGTCGCATTCGTGGAACTCGTCGGGCTCGCCCGACGGGACCAGCGAGCGGCGACCCTTGTCGTCGTACTTCGCGACCACCTTCTCGAACAGCACGCCCTTGATCTTGCCGCCCTCGTGACGGACTTCCTTCGGGACGAGCATGTTGAGGATGGGAATGTCCTCGCCGATCGCGTCTTCCTTCTCCCACGGCGACGCCTTCATCTCGTCGAAGCCGGAGCGGACGATCACCTTCACGTCCTCGCCGCCGAGGCGGCGGGCGGTGCGGCAGCAGTCCATCGCCGTGTTGCCACCGCCCAGCACGATCACGCGCTTGCCGACCTTGTCGATGTGGCCGAACGAGACCGACGACAGCCAGTCGAGGCCGATATGGATGTTGGCCGCGGCTTCCTTGCGGCCCGGCACGTCGAGATCGCGGCCGCGCGGCGCGCCGGAGCCCACGAACACCGCGTCGTATCCTTCGGCCAGCACAGATTTCAGCGAGTCCACTCTCTGGTGGCGGAACTCGACGTTGCCGATGCCGGTGATGTAGCCGACTTCCTCGTCGATCACCGACTCAGGCAGACGGAAGTGCGGGATCTGCGTGCGGATGAAGCCGCCGAGCTTGGGATCCTGGTCGTAGATGACCATCTCGTAGCCGAGCACCGCGAGGTCGCGCGCCACGGTAAGCGAGGAGGGGCCGCCGCCGATGCAGGCCACGCGCTTGCCGTTCTTTTCCGGCGCCTTGGGCATCTTGGCGACGATGTCGTCGTCGTCCTTGTAGTCGGCGGCGACGCGCTTCAGGCGGCAGATCGCGACCGGCTCCTTCTTGCCCTTCACCAGCGTCTCGTCCTCGACGCGGCTGCGCCGGCAGGCGGGCTCGCAGGGACGGTCGCAGGTCCGGCCCAGGATTCCCGGGAAGACGTTGGACTTCCAGTTGATCATGTACGCATCGGAGTAACGTCCGTGCGCGATCAGCCTGATGTACTCGGGGACGGGGGTATGGGCAGGACAGGCCCATTGGCAATCGACGACTTTATGAAAGTAGTCGGGATTGGCGATGTCAGTCGGCTTCAACATAAACTCCAGGCGGCGGCGGGAGCGGCGACTCAAAACTGGTAAACGACGGTTTAGATTACCCTAAACGGGGGGCGCATTGGGGGATTATTACCATCCAGCGTCAAGCGCTAACCATTTGCAAAAGCCCGGTAAATCCCGCACGGCCCGGAGGGTCTTAGCGCGGCGGGCGGTAGGCGCTGGGCGAAGCGCCCGAAGCACGGCGGAACATCGCGCTGAAGGCGCTGACGCTTTCATAGCCGAGGTCGAGGGCGACCTCGGTGACGGCCTGGCCGCCGCCCAGTCGGCCCATCGCTTCGAGCACGCGCGCCTGCTGGCGCCAGGCGCCGAAGGTGAGCCCCGTCTCCGTCATGAACAGGCGGGCCAGCGTCCGGGGGCTGGCATTCGCCCAGCCGGCCCACTCTTCCAGGGTGCGCTGCTCGCCCGGTTGGGCGAGCAGGGCCGAGCAGAGACGATGCAGGCGCTTGTCGCTCGGCATCGGAAGGTGCAGCGGCAGGGAGGGTCCGCGATGCAACTCGTCGAGGATCAACGCCACGACATGGCCCGCCGCGCCGCGCTCGTCATAGTCCACCGGCATTTCAGTCGCTCGCACGATCAATTCGCGCAGCAGGGGAGATATGTGCAGGACGCGGCACATTTCCGGCATACCGGCCGCAGCATCCTGGCGCAGATAGAGCGTGCGCATCGTCACGTCGCCGGACATGACGATCGAATGGTGGATGCCGGGCGGCATCCACAGCGCGCGCTGCGGAGGCACCACCCAGACGGCTTCCTCCGTGGAGACGCGCATCGTGCCGGCGGTCGCATAGATAAGCTGGGCCCGGCGATGGCGGTGCGGCGCGATTTCGAAGCCGTCGGGGAAGTCCTTGGGCATGGCCGCGACCGCCCGCGGCACGTGCTGGTAATCCTCGGGATTGGTCGAGCGCAGGCCGGCTTGGCGTTTTTGCGACATTAGTTGGCACTTTAGCGCAAGCCAGACAGTCGGACCAAGCCTAGTCTCGACGTCCCTGGAGGAACAACAAGATGAGCCACAGCAGCCCGACCTCTCTCCTGCTCAACATCGGCCACGCCATGGATCACTGGATCCTGGTGGTCTTCGCCTATTCCTGGGGCGTGATCGCCGGGGTGTGGGGCGTCGAGTGGACCGAGCTCACGCCGTTCAACTACGGCGCCCTCTTCATGTTCGGCGCCGGCTCGATCGTCAGCGGCCGCCTCGGCGACCATTGGGGCCGCTGGATCATGATGGTGATCTTCTTCACGGGCATGGGCGTCTCCGCCCTGATCATCGCGCTCTGTACCAACAAGTGGCAGATCGGCGCGGCGCTGACGCTGATGGGGGCCTTCGCCTCGATCTATCATCCGGTCGGCATCCCGATGCTGGTCCAGAAGGCCAAAAATCCCGGCTTCACGATCGGCGTGAACGGCCTGGCCGGCAACATGGGCATCGCCATCGCGGCGGGCCTCTCCGTCTATATCGCGCAACGCTTCGGCTGGCAGGCGGCGTTCATCATCCCCGGCGTCATCTGCCTGATCTGCGCCGTGGCGTTCGTCGCTTTGGTGCCGCGCGAGGAAGAGGCGCCGGCCAAGCGCAAGGCCAAGATGCTCGACCTGCCGCCGTCGGTCATGGCGCGCGTGTTCGCCATCATGACCTTCACCGCGGTGACCGGCAGCATCATCTTCAACTTCACGACCAACGGAAACGGCGAGCTGCTGGCCAATCGCGCCAAGGCCATCGCGCAGGATCCGGCGATGCTGGCCACCATGCTGTTCGTGATCTTCGCGCTGGCGTCGCTCGCGCAGCTCGTGGTCGGCAAGATGATCGACCGCTATCCGTTGAAGAACATCTACCTGCCGATCGTGCTGCTGCAGGTGCCGCTGTTCCTGATCGCCTCGCAGGTCGAGGGCTGGGCGCTGTTCTTCACGGCCATCGCCTTCATGCTGCTGGTGTTCGGTGCCATACCGTTCACCGACGCCATGATCGTGCGCTACATCGACGACCGCATGCGCAGCCGCGTCACCGGCGTCCGGCTGGCGATCGGCTTCGGCGTGAGTTCGTTCGTCGTGGCGCTGATCGGCCCGGCGGTGAAGGATGCCGGCTTCCCCGTGCTGCTGTCGGTGCTGGCGGGCGTGGCTTTCTGCTCCTTCCTTGCTTTGTCGATGCTGCCGAGCGAGAGCGACGTGCATGCCGCTTCAGCGGCGCCGAAACCCGCCGAGTAATACGTCTCCCTGCAAAACGACGGCCGCGCGCACATTGCGTGGTCGTCGCGCGTTTGCGATCCTGCCGCCAAGGAAAACGAGAGGGCAGGATCATGATCAAGAGACGTGGCGTGCTGGCGGGTGCCGCCGGCTGGACGATCGTCGGAGCCTCATCGGTGCGCGCCCAGACCTGGCCCAGCCAGCCGATCCGGCTTGTGGTGCCTTACGTTGCGGGCGGTTCGACCGACACGGCCGCCCGCATCGTCGCCGAAAAGCTGTCGGGGATGCTCGGGCAACAGGTGATCGTCGAGAACAAGGGTGGCGGCAACACCATCATCGGGATGGACGTGGTGGCCAAGGCCAAGCCTGACGGCAATACGCTCCTGCTGGGCGCCGCGACGATGGCGACCAACGTCGCCCTGGGGCTCAAGCAGCCGTTCGATCCGCTCAAGGATTTCCAGATGATCTCGACCCTGGTCGACATCCCCGATCTCCTGGCGATCGACGGCAAGGCCTTGCCGGCGAAGAACTACGCCGAATTCGCCGAATGGGTGAACAAGCAGCCGCAGCGCGTGCGCTATGCCACCTCGGGCATGGGCAACCAGCCGCATTTGTGGGGCGAGCTGTTCCGCACCCGCAACAAGCTCAACCTCGAGAGCGTGAGCTACAAGGGCGCGGCCGACGCCCTGCGCGACGTCATGGGCGGCCACCTGCCGATCATGATCGACGTCGTGCTGCCCACGGGCACGCACGTGGCGGCCGGCCGCTTGACTGGCATCGCCGTCGCCTCGCCCGAGCGCTCCACCGTCTGTCCCGACGTTCCGACCGTGGCCGAGCTCGGCATGAAGGATCTGGAGAGCGCCGCCTTCTTCGGGCTGGTGGGGCCGGCCGGCCTGCCGGCGCCGATCGTCGAGAAGCTGAACGCGCTGTGCCTCGAGACGCTCAAGGATCCGGCGGTCAAGAAGCGGTTCGCCGAACTCGGCTTCTTCACGACGGGCAGCACGCCGCAAGCCTATCTCGACCGGGTCAAGTCCGAGACCGAACGCTGGACCAGGGTCGTCAAGGAAAACAACATCAAGGTCGAGGGCTAGCAGTCATGGCGTCCGCGTCGTCCGTTCCGGTTCCTTCCTCCCATCTCGACGCCGCACGCGACGCCGAACCTGCAACCAAAGCCGCCAACACGGCGATGGCGGCGAAGCTGCCCTTTGCCGACACGGCCGACTTCGAGGCCGCGAAGCGCGGCCTGATTGCGACTGTGCCTGAAGGGATCGTGCGTACCGGCGGTGGCACGGTCCTCTGGAACCTGGGCGAATATGCCTTCATCGACGGCGAGCTGGCGCCGGACACGGTCAATCCCAGCCTGTGGCGCATCGCGCGCCTCAACCTCGCCAACGGCCTGTTCAAGGTCACGGACCGGCTCTACCAGCTGCGCGGCTTCGACATCGCCAACATGACGGTGATCGAGGGCGACAGCGGGCTGATCCTGATCGATCCGCTGACCACCGCAGAGGTTTCTCGCGCCGCACTCGAGCTCTACTACGCGCACCGGCCGCACAAGCCGGTGATCGCCGTGATCTATACCCACAGCCATGTCGATCATTACGGCGGCGTGCGTGGCGTCGTCGACGAGGCCGACGTCAAGGCGGGGAAGGTGCGGGTGATCGCGCCGGCCGGCTTCATGGAGGCGGTGTCGGGCGAGAACGTGCTGGCGGGACCGCCGATGGCGCGGCGCGCTCAGTTCCAGTTCGGCACGATGCTGCCGCGCGGTCCGCGTGGCCAGGTCGATGCCGGCCTGGGCAAGAGCGTGGCGCGCGGCACGCCCGGCCTGATCGCGCCGACGCAATCGATCGTGAAGCCGGTCGAGACGCATGTGATCGACGGCGTCGAGATCGTCTTCCAGCTCGCGCCGGAAACCGAGGCGCCGGCCGAGATGCATATGTTCTATCCGCAGCTCGGCGTGCTCAACATGGCGGAGAATGCCTGCCCCCTGCTGCACAATTTCATTCCGCTGCGCGGCGCGGTGGCGCGCGATCCGCGCATCTGGGCCAAGTATATCGGCGACGCCATCGCCCTGTACGGGCCGAAGACCAAGGTGCTGATCGGCCAGCATCACTGGCCGACCTGGGACAATGCGAAGATCATCGATTACCTGGAGGCGCAGCGCGACCTCTACAAGCACATCCACGACCAGACCCTGCGCTACATGAATCGCGGCTGGCGGCCGGCCGAGATCGCCGAGGTGATCGACCTGCCGCCGGGACTCGCCGAGCGCTGGTCGGTGCGCGGCTACTACGGCTCGGTCAGCCACAATGTGAAGGCCGTCTATCAGCGTTATCTCTCCTGGTACGACGCCAATCCCTGCAACCTGCACCCGCTGCCGCCGGCACCGGCGGCCGCCAAGTTCGTCGAATACATGGGCGGCGCGGCCGCGGTGATCGAACGGGCCCGCAAGGACTTCGGCAAGGGCGAGTTCCGTTGGGTCGCCCAGGTCATGAAGGAGGTCGTCTACGCCGAGCCGGAGAACAAGGAGGCCCGCGCGCTGTGCGCCGATGCGCTGGAGCAGATGGGCTATCAGGCGGAGTCTGCCACCTGGCGCAACGCCTTCCTCTATGGCGCGCAGGAGTTGCGGCACGGCGTCTTCCAGATGCCGGTGCGTCCGGGCATGGGCGCCGACACGCTGGCCGGCCTCACCAGCGAAGTCTTCTTCGACCTTCTGGCGATCCGCCTCGATGCGAAGCAGGCGGCGGGCCAGTCGCTGGTCGTCAACTGGCGCTTCACCGATCGCGACGAGACGCTGGTGCTGACCTTGAAGCACAGCACGCTCACGCATCGGATGGGCGAGGTCGCGGCGAATGCCGACGTCTCGGTCACCACGACGCGCGCGACCATGGACGCCATCGTCATGCGCAAGCTCACGATTCCCGACGCGCTGGCGAGTGGCGCGCTGCAACTCGAAGGCGAGGTGCCGAAGCTCGGTGCGCTGTTCGCGATGATGGACGCACCAGCGGGAATGATGTTCGAGATCCTCACGCCGGGGAAGGGCCGGTAGCGCGAAACGCTTGACAGAACCTCCCGCGTTCCCTGTGATGGGGACAAGAAATATTAAAAGTCTATGGGAGGAGTCTATGCTCAAGCGTAAGGCTGTTCGCGTGTTGGGTGGGGCGGTTGCTGCCCTCACGGCGCTGGGCATGGCGGTCTCCGCCCAGGCTCAGGAAAAGAAGATCAAGATCGGCGTCATCTACGATCTTACTGGCCCGCTGGCCGGCGGCGGCTCGGAGCTGAACTACACCGGCGCCAAGATCATGATCGACAACTTCATCAAGCAGGGTGGAGTCGAGGGTTACAAGATCGACGCGATCTACGCCGATGCGCAGAGCAAGCCCGACGTCGCCATCAACGAGGCGGTGCGGCTGATCGAGCAGGAGAAGGTGAACCTCGTGCTCGGCTTCTTCTCCTCGGCGCAGTGCGTGCCGGTGGCCGCGCGTGTCGAGCAGCTCAAGAGCTTCATGTGGATCACGACCTGCATCTCGACGGGCGTGGTCGAGAACAAGAACCTGAAATATGTCTTCCGCCCGCAGGCGAGCGGCCAGCAGTTCGGCCTGATGGCCGCCGACATGATCGAGAAGAACGCCAAGGCGAAGTTCGGCAAGGAGCCGAAGGACATGCGCGTGGCGATCATCCACGAGGACGGATCGTACGGCGTCGATGTCGCCAAGGGCAACGAGGCCGGCTCCAAGAAGGCCGGCTTCAACATCGTCATGAAGGAAGGCTATTCGGCGACCGCGCCCGACCTGTCGTCGCTGGTGACCAAGCTGAAGCGGGCCCGTCCCGACGTGATCTTCCACACCGGCTACAATCCCGACATCACGCTGTTCGCCCGCCAGGCGCGCGAACAGGGGCTGAAGTTCGGCGCCCTGGTCGGTCACGGGGCGGGTTACGGCGTCTATGAGAAGCTCAAGGACGGCATGGGCAGCGACGTGAACTACGTGTTCAACATCGATCCCATTTCGATCTGGCTGGCCAACCAGTCGACGCTCGATCCCAAGCTGCCGCCGGTGATCAAGATGGTGGGCGAGGAGTTCGACAAGCTGAAGCCCGGTGTCGCGATCCGCTCGGCGCATGTCGGCATTGCGGCCTCCAACACCTACGTCTTCTTCACCGAAGTGCTGCCGCGCGCGATCAAGAAGTACGGCGGCGTCGATCCCGACGCGCTGCGCAAGGCCGCTCTCGACGTCGACCTGCCGGAAGGCGGGACGATGCTGGGCTTCGGCGTGAAGTTCGCGGGCGAGGGGTCGCCGATCGCCGGCCAGAACGAGCGCTCCTTCCCGGTCATCATCCAGTATGTCGACGACAAGTCGTACGTGGTGTGGCCGAAGAGCCAGCAGCAGCGCGAGCCCGTGTTGCCGCTGCCCAAGACCTCGGGCTTCAGCAACCAGTAGGCCGCGGCCGCAACGAACGAGGGCGCGCCGTGCTGGTGGTCGAGGGTCTGGTCAAGCGTTTCGGCGGCTTCACGGCCGTGAACAACGTATCGTTCAAGGTCGATCAGGGCGAGATTCTCGGCCTGATCGGCCCCAACGGCTCGGGAAAGAGCACGATCTTCAACATGCTGTCGGGAACGTTCCCGCCGACCGCCGGGTCGATCCGGTTCGACGGGAAGGAGATCGCCGGCCTGCCGCCGCATCGCATCATCAACAGCGGCGTCGGGCGAACCTTCCAGATCCCGCGGCCGTTCCGCCGCCTGACCATCTTCGAGAACGTGGCGCTGGCAGGCTATTACGGCCAGGGCAGCCACAGCCTGGCCAGGGCCGAGGAGGCCGCCGAGCGGGCGCTCGCCATGGTTGGCCTGCCGACCGACCGCGGCGCCAGCGTCGACGGTCTGGGGGCGGCGGGGCTCAAGAAACTGGAACTGGCGAAGGCGATCGCGACGGGGCCGAAGCTGTTGCTGGCCGACGAGAGCCTGGGCGGTCTCGACGAGACCGAGATGGACCAGGCCGCCGACATGCTGCGCAAGATCCGCACCGAGCTCGGCATCACCATCATCTGGGTCGAGCACATCATGGGCGTGCTGATGAAGGTCGTGGATCGCGTCATGGTGCTCGATCATGGCGAGAAGATCTCGGAGGGCCTGCCGAGCGCGGTGTCGCACGATCCTCGCGTGATCGAGGTGTATCTCGGCACCGATGCGCACGCCACGCAGGCGACGGCCGCCGCGGCCGCCGCCGCGGCGACGGGCGGCAGCCCGGCCACGCGCTGACGGGATCGCCAGAATGCTCGAACTCAGATCGATCGACGCCGGCTACGGCAGGTTCCAGGCCCTGTTCGGCGTCGACCTGGACGTCAAGGCCGGCGAGGCGGTGGGCGTCATTGGCCCCAACGGCGCCGGCAAGACCACGCTGATGCGCGTCATCTCCGGCCTGATCCGCCCGACTCGCGGCTCGATCGGCATGCAGGGGACGGACGTGCTGGCGACCGCGGCGCACCGGATCGTCAGCCTCGGCATCGCGCACGTGCCCGAGAATCGCCGCCTGTTTCCGCGGCTCAGCGTTGAGGACAATCTGCGCATGGGCGCCTTCATGCCCGAGGCACGGGCGCGCTATCGCGAGCGCATGGACTTCGTGTTCGATCTGTTTCCGCGCATGAAGGAGCGTCGCAACCAGCTCGCCGGGACCATGTCGGGCGGCGAGCAGCAGATGTGCGCCATCGGGCGCGCGCTGATGAGCGATCCCAAGCTGCTGCTGCTCGACGAGCCGTCTGCTGGCCTCGCGCCCGTCGTCGTGCAGCAGGTGTTCGAACTGGTGAAGCGCATCCGGGCCGGTGGCCTCACGGTGCTCATCGTCGAGCAGAACGTGCAGCAGGTGCTGCAGGTCGTCGATCGCGCCTACCTTCTGGAGGCCGGCTCGATCCGGGCCTCCGGTGCGTCGGCCGACCTTCTGGCCGACGATTCCATCCGGCAGGCGTATCTCGGTGTTTAGGCTCAAGCATTTTCGGACGCCGGGGGCGCGCGACTCCAGTCGCGCGTCATGGCGGGCCGTCAATCAACATCGCGCCACTTCAGCACGGGGGTTACCCCGCGCGCAGTGGCGCGCCCCCAGCGAGGTGGCGCGATGATGGAAATTTTCGATATCTACCTGCTCGAGGCGCTGGTCAACGGCATCCTGCTGGGCGGTGTGCTGGCGCTGCTGGCCCTCGGCCTGAACCTGATCTTCGGCGTCATCGACGTGACCTGGATCTGCTACGCCGAGCTGGTGATGATCGGCATGTACGGCATGTACTACCTGTTTTCGGTGTACGGCCTGCCGTATTGGGTGGCGGCGCCGCTGTGCATCCTGCTGGTCGCGGCGCTGGGGGCAGCCTTGCACTTCCTGGTGATCGCGCCGCTGCTGGGCGCGCCGCCGATCAACCAGCTGCTCGCCACGGGCGGTGTTCTGTTCGTGCTGCAGAGCTTCGCCACGGTCGCCTTCGGTATCGACTTCCGCAATCTCGGCATCCGCCTGCCGGTGCTGGCGCTGGGCGAGATGCACTTCAGCTACGCCCGTCTCCTGGCATTCATCGCCGCGCTGATCGGCATGGTTGCGGTCTATCTCTTCATGACGCGGACCTATACCGGGACGGCCATCCGGGCGATCGCCCAGGATCGCCAGATCATGGCCCTGATGGGCGTCGACACCAAGAAGATCTATCTCGTCACCTCGGCGCTGGGCGGCGGCCTGGCGGGGCTCGCCGCCTGCCTGCTGGTGCTGCAGTACGACGTCCATCCCTTCGTCGGCCTGTCCTTCGGGCCGATCACCTTCCTGATCTGCGTGCTGGGCGGGCTCGGCAACTTCGTCGGTGGCTTCGTGGCCGCCTTCCTGTTCGCCGAGATCATCTCGCTCGGCGGGCTCTTCTCCGACCTCGAATGGGGCTACGTGCTGGCCTTCGCCTTCTTCATCGTCATGATGTTCATCCGGCCCGCCGGCCTGCTGGCGAAGCGCTCATGAACAAGCCGCTCGCCTGGGTCATCGGCCTGGCGGCGCTGGTCGCGCTGCCCTTCGTCTACCGCGATCCCTATCATCTGCACATCCTGGTGCTGATCCTCATCTGGTCGTTCGCCTACACCTCGTGGTCGATGATGGGGCGGTTCGGCCTGGTCTCGCTGGGCCATGGCGGCTTCATGGGTGTCGGCGCCTATGTGACGGCGCTCCTGTGGAATCATCTCGGCGTCTCGCCGTGGATCGGCATTCCGGCGGCAATGCTGTGTGCCGGCGCGCTGGCCCTGGTCGTCGCCTATCCCTGCTTCCGCTTCCGCATAACCGGCCATTATTTCGCGCTTGTGACGCTCGCTTTGTCCGGCATCGTGCTGCAGGTCATCATTGCCACCCGCGACTATACCGGCGGTTCGCTAGGTTACACACCGGAGCGCACAAAGGGCAGCCACATCCTCGCGTTGCAGTTCGACGACAAGGTCGTGTGGTACCTGATTGCGCTCGGCGTCTGGGCGGGCGGCCTCGCGGTGTGGTACTGGATCGACCACAGCATGAGCCGCTACGCGATGGAGGCGATCTCGGAAGACGAGGACGCGGCGGCGGCCGCGGGCGTGAACGTGACGGCCGAGAAGCTGCGAATCACCGTGATCAGCGCCGTCATGACGGCGATGGCAGGTGCGCTCTATGGCCAGTACCAGATGTTCATCGCCCCTGACACGGTGAGCGGCATCGCGGTCTCCCTGCAGATGGTGTTCGCGGCGGTCGTGGGCGGAATCTACGTGGCCCTTGGGCCGACGATCGGCGCGATCATCACCATCATGCTGGCCGAGATCCTGCGCATCGGCTTTGGGACCAAGGCGGTGGGCTGGGACAATCTGCTCTACGGCGTGCTGCTGGTCGTCTTCATCATCTTCCTGCCGAAAGGGATTCTGGGCAGCTTGCTCGCGTGGCTGAAGTCGCCTAGCAAGCAGAGGGATGGATGAGTTCGACTATGTCGTCGTAGGGGCGGGATCATCTGGCGGCCCCCTCGTTGACCGTTTGACGGCGACGGGGCGCCATTCCGTCCTGCTGTTGGAGGCCGGACCGGAAGCGACGAGCCCCTGGCTTTCGATTCCCGCGGGCTTCGCCAAGACCCTCATCGACCCGGCCGTGAACTGGAAATCCTGGACGCAGCCGGAGGAGGCACTCGGCGGACGCCGCGTGTACTGGCCGCGCGGCAAGGTTGTGGGCGGGTCGAGTGCGATCGGCGGCATGCTCTATGTTCGAGGGCTCGTCTCGGACTACGACAGGTGGCGCCGGTTGGGCAACGAGGGCTGGTCCTTCGAGGACTGCCTTCCCTACTTCCGGCGCCTCGAGGCGTTCGCCGACGGCGAGACGGAGCTTCGTGGAGGGCGCGGCCGGGTTGGGATCACTCAGGGCCAATACAGCAACGAACTCGGGGAAACCTTTCTCGACGCCTGCGTCGAGGCCGGCATGTGCCGGACGCCGGACTTCAACGGTCCGACTCAGGAGGGCGCGGGCTACTACCATGCCACCGGCAGTGGCGGGCGGCGCATATCGACGGGCCGGGCCTATATCGAAGCCGCCCGGCGCCGGCCGAACTGTCGGGTGCTGACGCGCGCCTTCGTCGAGCGCGTCGTGGTCGAAGGAGGTCGCGCCGTCGGCGTGATCTACCGCAGAGGCGGAACCAGCCAAGTTGCGCGCGCGCGCCGAGAAGTGATCCTGAGCGCCGGGGCCGTCGGCTCTCCGCAGCTGTTGCAGCTTTCGGGCATCGGGGCAGGGTCCCACCTCTCTTCGCTTGGCATTCCCGTCATCCGCGACCTGCCGGGCGTCGGCGAGAACCTCCAGGATCACTACTGCATCCGCTCGACCTATCGGACCTGGTGGCGCCTGTCGCTGAACGACGACTTTCACATGATTCACCGGCGCCTCAGTGCACTGCTCGTCTATGCCGCCTGGCGCATGGGTCCGCTCACCGCCATGCCGGCCTTCGCGGGCGCCTTCGCGCGCGTTCTGGCGCAATCGAGGGAGCCGGACACCCAGTTCTATTTCCTGCCGTGGTCCTTCGACAGTGTGGAGAAGGGACCGCATCCCTTTTCCGGCTTCACGATTCTCGCCAACCAGTGCCGGCCCGAAAGCCGCGGCCATGTCCGCATCACCTCGGCAGAGCCGGATGCGTCCCCCGCGATCGTTGGCAATTACCTGTCGACCGAGGGCGACCGGCAGGCCGTCGTCGCGGCGGCCCGCTTCACCCGTCTTCTGGCACGCTGCCCCGCCCTCGGCCGCATCGTCATTGAGGAAATGCTTCCAGGCGTTGAAGTCTGGAAAGACGAAGAGTTCCTGGCCTTTGCCCGTCAGGAAGGCCAATCGGCCTACAACCCGGTCGGCACCTGCCGGATGGGACATGATCCCGGAGCCGTGGTCGATCCCCGGCTCAGGGTTCACGGGGTTGAAGGCCTTCGGGTCGCCGACGCCTCGGTGATGCCGACGCTGGTATCGGGCAATACCAATGCGGCCTGCATGATGATCGGCGAGAAAGCCTCAGACCTGATCCTGGCCGACGCGGAGCGTTAGCCCGGCGATCTCCAGCGGCGCATCGCGACCGCGAATCGACAGGGTCGGCAGTCGCTCGATCCTCAGGTCGGGCGGAAGGCGGACCCGCGCCAGCAAGTCGGCGGAGACGAGGATGTCATGGCCCAGAGTCTTGGAGGCTTCGAGCAGGCGCGCCGCCACGTTCAGCGTGTCCCCGACATAGGCGATCTCCCGGCGCACGTCACCGATTTCGCCTGCAACGATCTCTCCGGTATGCAGCGCGGCCCGGAACGTTGGGACGGCGCCGAAACGATCGCGGTAGCGCGCGGCATTGCGGGCGATGTTCTGGCGGGCGAGGAACGGGCAGGCGAGACAGTCGCCCGCTTCGAGCGAGGGGCCGGCAGGCCATGTGAGGATCACCTCATCGCCCACATACTTGTGGATCTCCGCATCGCATTCCATCGCGGCATCGGCGACGTCGCGGAAAAAGGCGTTGAGCAGTTCGTGGAAGCGAATCGCGCCCAACTTCTCCGCCAGCCCGGTCGAATCCTTCATGTCGATCAGGAGGAACGCTTTCTGCTCGTTTCGGGGCCGGGCATAGCGCCCGACCAGCAGGTTCTTCAGGGTGCCGAATCCCAGCAGGCGGCCCGTCTCGATGATGAGGTTGCCGACCACGGACATGGCGATGGCGAAGAATACGGAGTTCCGGAAGATCGGATCGAACAGAACGAATTGCCGGGTTCCGATCGACATCAGCAGGCGCGAGAGAATCAGGGCCGTGACGATGACGACGCAGTAGAAGGCGACCTTCACGAGGAAATAGCCGGCGAGCGGCAGGCGGCGCATCCAGCCCAGGGCATGCATGCGTGCGCGCCGCACCTCGAAGAAGGTGATCGGTGTGGCGATCAGCAGCGACGTAAGGATACCCTGTATGACCCCATACAGCGGTGGCTCGTCGACCGGAGCCACCGCGTAGCCGAAGTAGGCGCTGATCACGGCACTGGCGAGGCTGATCCAGAGGATGATCCGCCATTCGCGGCGGTTGCGCCGCGACATCGTCATGCCGGGCTGTTTTGCATCCGGTCGAGCGCGCGCTTGAAGGTGGCGTGATCGACATTGCCGCCCGAGCACACGACGGCCACCGCTCGGTTCCCGACCGGCAGCTTGCCGGTGAGCGCCGCCGCCAGCGCCACCGCGCCGCCCGGCTCGACCACCAGCTTGAATTCGCGAAAGGCCAGTTCCATGGCGTCCAGCACCTCTTCATCCGTGACGACGAGCCCGGGACCGAGCAGCTGCTGCGCCAGCGGGAAGGTGACGTTGCCCGGGGTCGGCGCCAGCAGCGCATCGCAGATCGATCCGGAGAGCTTCTCGTTCTTCTGCTTGCTCCCCGCCGCGAGAGAGCGGGCGAGATCGTCGAAGCCGGCGGGCTCGCCGGCATGGACGGAAGTCGCCGGGCTGATGCCCTTGACGCCCAGCGCCACGCCGGTCGCCAGTCCGCCGCCCGAGCAGGGCGCCGCGACCGCGTCGAGGGTGACGCCCAGGGCCTTGGCCTGTTCGGCGATCTCGAGGCCGGCCGTGCCCTGGCCCGTCAGGATCCACGGATGGTCGTAGGGCGGCACGATGGTGGCGCCGGTCTTCGTGGCGATGCCGTGACCGATTTCCTCGCGGCTGTCCTTCACGCGATCGTAGAGCACCACCTCGGCGCCGCTCGCCCGCGTGTTGGCGACCTTGAGGGCCGGCGCATCGGCCGGCATCACGATGGTGGCCCTCGTGCCGAGCAGGCGGGCCGCCTCGGCCAGACCCTGCGCATGGTTGCCCGACGACCAGCCGACGACCCCCTTGGCACGGTCGGCCTCGCTCATGGAGGCGAGGAAGTTGTAGGCGCCGCGCAGCTTGAAGGAGCCGGTGCGCTGCAGGCACTCCGCCTTCAGGAACAGCCGCCCGCCGAGCTTGCGGTTGACCCTCTCGTTCTCGAGCAGGGGCGTGCGGATCGTGACGCCCTCGAGGCGCCGGGCGGCGGCCTGGACGTCGGCGAACGTGGGCGTGGCGAAAGCGGGCAGCGAACTCATCGTGGAACACCAATCAGGTCGGGGAGGTCGGAAAGATCGCGGATTTCAGCCGCAAGCGTGCCGGGCAGGTTATCGTTGGGGGCGCCGGTTCGGTTGACCCAGACGCTTCGGAAGCCGAATTGCGCGGCGCCATGCGCATCCCAGCAATTCGAGGAAAGGAAACAGACTTTGTCGGGCGTCACGCCGCAGCGTGCTTCGACAAGGCGATAGACGCGCGGATCGGGCTTGAAGACACCCGCCTCGTCGACACTCAGCACCGCCTCGAAACGATTGGCGAGGCCGGACGCCGCCACCATCGGATCGAGCATGCCGGGATTGCCATTGGACAGGATGGCGGTCCTCATGGCGGCGCGAGCGAGGCAGGCCAGCATGCCCGGCGCCTCCGGAAACGGATCGAGGGCCAGGTAAGCGCTCATCAGCCGCTCGTGCGCCACAGGATCGGTGACGCGATGAGCGGCCAGGCAATGGTCGAGCGCCTCTCCGGTCACCTGCCAGAACGGCGCATAGGAGCCCATGGCATTGCGCAGCCACGTGTACTGGATCTGCTTGGTTCGCCATAGTTCGGACAGGGCATCGGCCGAAGGCCCGACCGACCGGCGATGGCGCGCCACCGCCGAGTTGAAGTCGAACAGCGTACCGTAGGCGTCGAAGACGCACATCTCGATGCCTGGAAGGGGGGCGGCCATTCAATTGCTCCAGAGGGGTCCAGACCGTAGGCTAACAAGCATGTTCGTCGCCATCGTTCAAATCCCCATGTCCAGGCGTCCCCGGGACGCTGCCGTCGAAGCCGCCACGAAGTCGGCGCCGACCTATACCGCGCTGGGCGCGAAGGGCCTCTTGAGGAAATACTATCTCAACGGCGAGGCGGGCGGCGGCGGCGTCTATCTCTGGGCCTCGGAAGCGGCGGCCCGCGCCTGGTACACGCCGGAGTGGGAGGCCCGCATGGAGGCCGCTCGCGGCGCCAGGCCGTCTGTCACCTACTATGACAGTCACGTGGTCGTGGACAACGAGACCGGCCAGGTTCGCATCGAGAACGCTTGACGGCGCAACGGGCGTTGCGCGCTCCGAAGAAATGACAGGGAGGAAACAGTGCAGAAGCGCAAGCTGGGCCGGACGGGCCTCGAGGTTTCGGTGCTCGGATACGGTGCGGGCGCAGTCGGCGGACTCTTCACCAAGGGGGCGGCTCAGGACCAGGAGCGTGCCGTGGCGCGGGCGATCGAGGCCGGCATCAACTATTTCGACACGGCGGCGAAATATGGCGATGGCGAATCGGAGAAGAATCTCGGCCGGGTGCTGAAGACCCTCAAGGCCGACGTCATTGTCGGCACCAAATTCCGGCTCACCGCCGCGGATCGCGCCGACGTCGCCGGGCTCATCGTCCGGTCGACCGAGGAGAGCCTCAAACGCATGGGGAGGGACCATGTCGATCTGCTGCAGCTCCACAATCCGCTGGCGGCGGCGGACGGTGGCGACAGGCTGGATGTGGAGATCGCGTTGAACGAAGTAGTGCCGGCGCTGGAGAAGCTGCGGCAGCAGGGCAAGACGCGCTTCATCGGCTTCAGCGGCGTGGGCGAGCCCGCCGCGCTCCTGAAGGCCGTCGACTCGAATCTCTTCGACACGGTTCAGGTCGTCTACAATGCCCTTAACCCCAGTGCGGGCGGGCCGATGCCGAAAGGCGCGCCCGGCCTCGACTACGGCCGCCTGCTCGAGCGGGCTCAGGCCGCCGGGATGGGCACGATCGTGATCCGCGCACTGGCGGGTGGTGCGCTGGCCGGCACGACGGATCGTCACCCGCTCGCCCAGCAACAGGTCCCGCCGATCGGCTCGGCCCCGGACTTCGCAGGCGACGTCGCTCGTGCCCGCGCGCTGGAACCTCTCGTGAAAGAAGGTGTCGCCGACAGCCTGACCGAGCTCGGCGAGCGATTCGTGATTGCGCATCCGGGCGTATCGACGATGCTGGTCGGCTACTCGACGCTGCAGCACCTCGAGGAAGCGATCGCCGCCGTGAACAAGGGGCCGTTGCCGGCGGCTGCCATGCAGCGGATCGTGGGCTAGCGCAGCATGCAGGAACGTCACCGATGGCGAACCGCGTGGCGAATCGTGTGTGGGTGAAGGTCCTTACGGCTGACGAGAAGGCCGGCATAGGCGCGCGCTGCGAGCAGGTGATCACGCCTGTATGAAAACGCCTCGCACCCCCCGTTTCGACCTCACAGCCTTGCGTAAGCAGGCCGGCGCCAAGGTGTTCGCGCGGGGCGAGGAGTATCATCGCGACGGGCAGGTCGACCTCCTGTCGGTCGAGCGGGACCGGGTGCTCGCCCGGGTCCTCGGCTCGGAGGACTACCGCACCGTGCTGAGGGGGCGGGGAAAGAAGATCCGTGGCGACCGCTCTCGCCACGAATGAGGTCGCCGACGAGGGCTGGGAGAAAAAACCATCGGTCCTCGACCGCATCCGCGCCCATCTGAAGCAGAAGGGCGTCGACGCCTTGGTCGAGATGGTCGTCGAACTGGCCGAGCGCGACACGGCCCTCTTCCGCAAGTTGGAGATCGCCGCCACGGCCGCGTCTCCGGGCGCTGTGAAACGCCTCGAAAAGCAACTGTGCCGGGCGATCGACGGCGCCACGCGTACGGGCGGCTTCGTCGGCCCTGACGAAGTGGACGCCTGGGCCGACGATGTCGGTGCCGCGCTCGCCACCATCGCTCAACTCGCCGACGAGGGACACGCTGCTCTGGCTGTGGAACTCGCTCTCCACGCAATCGACCGCATCCATCTCGCCGCCTGCCTGCTGGCGAAGCCGGACCCAGTCATTTTTGCGCGAGAACTCTTTCCGCGCCAATTGCACGAGCAGTTCGACACCTTCTACCGGGCCGTGGTGCGCTACGCCGAGGTTTTGGGCGAAGCGGGCCTCGCCGAGTACCGCAAGCTTGCCGTCGAAGCCTGGGAAAAACTGCCGCCGCCGACATGCAAGCCTGTAACCGGGGATGAATGCGCTCGACTCATCGACATCCTCGACTTCTTCGCCGAGCGCGACGGCGACGTCGAGACGAGGATCGCCCTGCGGGCCCGGAAGCTGTCGACGTCATCCGATTATCTGACATTGGCAAAGTTTTGCCTTGCCGAGGGCCGCGCGGAGGAAGCGTTGCGGCGGGCGGAGGAGGGGCTGTGGATGTTCGAGGACCGGTGGCCCGACGAACGGCTGGTGCTCTTCGTCGTCAACCTGCTCGTCAAGTCCGGACGGAAGGAAGATGCCGCCACGGCTTTATGGAAGGCTTTCGAAAAGGCTCCAAGCCTGGATCTCTATCGGCCCATCCGAAAGCTGGGCGGGCAGGCTGCCCGCGAACGCGCCTTGACGTACCTGGAGGCGAAGGCAGCCAGCCAGCCAGCCTATGAGCGGGGATATGGCACCCGCCACGCTCATTCAAGTTCTCACCGAAGAGAAGATGTACGATGCCGCGTGGGCGGCCGTGCGCAATTACCCCGGAAAGGGGCCAACTCTAACCGGACCTCTCGCGGAGGCGACGGAGAAGACCCACCCGCAGGAGGCCCTTGAGACACATGCCTTGAATGTCGAATTCTACATCGCCAGGGGCGGGAACACGGGCAACAAAGAGGCCTGCCGGCTGATAGCCCGCATGGCGCGGTTGCGCGAGCCGGCTGCTCAGGCTCAGTATCTCGCGACGCTCAAGCAGCGTCACCGGCTCAAGCGCAACTTCATGAAGCTTCTGGGATGAAGCCATGCGGCGGTCCGAGATCGAGAAGCAGAACCAGTACCTCCTGCTTCAGCAGCGCGAGTTCCGCATGGCTGCGGACATCGTGACGGACGCGTTCATGGCTTTTCCCGATGTTCGCGCCGTAGCCGTCATCGGCTCGGTTGCCCGGAAGCTGTGGAAGGAGATCCCGCGTTTTTCGGAGTTTCGCCGCGCACGCATCGAAGTCTGGCACGAGTGCGCGGACCTCGATCTGGCGGTGTGGATTGACTCCCAGGGCCGACTGGACGAGATGCGCCGGGCGTTGGCGCAATCGCTGACTGCCGCTTTCAAGGCGGGCACGGCAGTGAGCGTTCCCAGCAATCGGGTTGACGTGTTTCTGTTCGAGCCGGGCAGCGACCGCTATCTCGGCCGGCTCTGCCGCTACAGTACGTGCCCCAAGGGCAAGCCCGATTGCCGCGTTCCCGGTTGCGGGACGATCCCTTTCAACAAGGTCGTCGAAGGCTTCCAGCCGAACGCCGATATCGTCGCTTCGGTCGCGGACACCATGCTCTACGAGCGTGGCAGGGGACGGCTGCGCTCGGCCCTCGATCTTCCGTCGGTCGAGGCCTGAGCTCAGCGGGCCAGCGCGTCGCGCGTCCAGCGCTCGATGGCGCTCGCGTCCATGGCGCCGGACTGGCGGGCGATCGGCTTGCCGTGGTGGAACAGGATCATCGTCGGGATCCCCTGGATGCCGAAGCGTTGCGCGAGCTCCTGCTCGTCGTCGGTGTTGATCTTGGCCAGCCGCACGGCGGGTTCAAGCCGCGCCGCCGCGCGCTCGAATTGCGGCGCCATGGCCTTGCAGGGCCCGCACCAGGGCGCCCAGAAGTCGACCAGCACCGGGAGGTCGCTCTTGGCTGCATGGGCTTCGAAGGTGCCGGCATCGAGCGCGACGGGATGGCCGTCGAACAGCGGCGAGCCGCACTGGCCGCACTTGCCCTTGTTGCCGGCCGCCAGCCTGTCGCGCGGAAAGCGGTTCAAGGTGCTGCAGCGAGGACAGGCGAGGAGGAGGGCATCGGTCATGGCGGTACCTCGAAGCATTTGGCGCTACGACCGGCCCACCGCGGGCGGCACGGTCTGGAAGGGGCCGGCGAGTCGTGCACGATAGACGGTGACGGCTTCCATGATGCGCTGGACGTAGTTGCGTGTCTCGCGGAACGGCATCATTTCGATCCAGTCGATCATGTCGATCTTGGCGGTGCGCGGGTCGCCGCCCCCCTCGATCCAGCGGGCCACCCGGTTGGGGCCGGCATTGTAGGCCGCGAGCGCCAGCTCGTAGGAGCCGCCGAAGCGCTGCAGCATCTCGGCGAGATACTGGCTGCCGAGCTGGACGTTGTAGGCGGGATCGCGGGTCAGCTTGCTCTCGATGAAGGGTACTTTCAACCGCCCCGCCACGTCGCGCGCCGTCGTCGGCAGGAGCTGCATCAGGCCCTGTGCATTGGAGGTCGAGATGGCGCCGGCATTGAACGAGCTCTCCTGCTTGGCGAGCGCCAGGGCGAGCGCCCGTTCGATCGATCCGGTGGCGCCAAGATCGACGATGGGAAAGGCCGCGTCGAACAGCACCACGCCATTTTCCGCGCCGCGGCGCGCCACCGTGAGGCCGACATCGGGGCGCTTGAGGTCCAGCGAGAGTTGCGCCAGCAGCGCCACTTCGCCCGGCGCCGTGACCGCGCGGGCGAGGCGCAAGAGGAACGGGCGAGCCCGGTCGTACTCCTCGACCTGGCCGAGATAGCGCGCCATCGTCGCCAGCTCGCGACCGGCGAGCGCCTGCTTGTCGGCGGCGGTGGGAACCGGATCGACCGGAAACTTCGGATTCACGCCCTGGAGCTTCCGGGCCGCCAGTTGGCCGTAGAAGGTCTGACCGAAGTCGGCCGCCCGCGCATACCAGGTGCTGGCATCCTTGCTCTGTTTGGCGGCCTCATAGGTGCGGGCGAGCCAGTAGGCGCCGCGGCTCTTCGAGATGTCGGTCGAGACGCCGTCGTACAGGGTGGAGAAATGTTTCAGCGCAACGGCTGGCTTCTTGAGCTGGCGGAGCGCGATCCAGCCCGAGAGGAACTCCGCCTCGGCGAAGGACACGCCCTTGGTGAGCCCGTGTCCGGTGGCGACCGCGTAGGCATCGGCCGGGCGATCGGCATCCAGCAGCGCCCGCACCACGAGATTGCGCTCGTTCCACCAGGCATCGGTCTGGTTGGGGATTGGACCGGCGAGCGCTGCCTTCGCCTCGTCCAGCGTTCCCGTGCGGCGTATCCATTGCATCCGCTCGAAGCGCAGCGTGGGGTCGTTCAGCCGCGCCGGTGGAAGCGCGCGCACGAGCTTGTCGGCATCGGCTGCGCGGGTCGCCATGGCAAGGCGGGCATTGGCAACAGCGAGATAGTCCGGCGGCAGCTTCGGCACCAGGTCGCGCGCCACCTGGTGGCGACCTTCGCGCAGGATGCGGTCGAAGCGGGCGACCTGGTCGGGGCCGGTCAGGAACTGGGCGTAGCGATTGAGGAAATCGTTCTCGTCGGAATTGCGCAGCGTGGCGTTCTGCCAGGTGTCGCGCGCGAAGCGGGCGACCTCGTTGGGCGCCGCCGTGCCGGCCGCCTCGAGCCGTCGCATGTGGCCGGTGCTGGTGAGGGGCGGGAAGGCCGTGAAATAGCGGACGACCTCGGTGGCCGGCGTCTCGGGGCCGATCCGCTCCTCCGCCTGGCGCCGCAGCACCTCGGGTTCGGGCCAGTCGGGCTGCTCGCGCAGGAAGCGCCAGGTCGCGGCGAAGCTCGCCTCGGTCCGCGGCGCGGCCCGCAGGATGCTCCAGGCGACGTAGCGGTCGAGCAGCGTATTGCGGAAGTTGGAGACGGCGGCCCGAGCATCGGCCCAGCGGCTGTCGTCTATCGCCTTGAGCGCCGCCGTGAAGGCTGCGATCTCCGCCGCGCTGAGCGGATTGGCGGCCACGGCCTGGGCGGGCGGCGCAGGTGCCGGAGAGGGCGCACTTCCCTGCATGGAGGATGCGGACGACGGCACCGAGGACGGCGGAGGTTCGGGCTTCTCGACGTCGCCCGGCAGCCGCCGCACGCCAGTCGTCGGCGCGGCCGGCTGGGCCAGGGCGGAGGTCGCCGCCAGCAGGGCGGCCAGGAGGATGAGGGGGGATTTGCTCTGTTTCACGCCAGGAATCGTAGGCAGGGAGTTACGGCATCACAATGGCAAGTTGCCCAACTTGCAGCGCCAAACCCCGGAGCCTAGAGTGGATCGTTAAGGCAAAATCGGAGGAAAGCCATGTTCACCGGATCGCTCGTCGCACTGATCACGCCGTTCAAGAACGGATCGGTCGACGAGAAGGGATTCGAGAAGTTCGTGGCCTGGCAGATCGAGGAAGGCACCGACGGGCTGGTCCCGTGCGGCACCACCGGCGAATCGCCCACCCTCTCGATGGAAGAGCACAAGCGCGTCATCGACATCTGCATCAGCGCGGCCAAGGGCTCGGGCGTTCCGGTGATCGCCGGCACGGGCTCGAACTCGACCGCCGAGGCGATCGAATTGACCCAGCACGCCAAGAAGGCCGGCGCGGACGCCGCCATGCTGGTCGTGCCCTATTACAACAAGCCCACCCAGGAAGGCCTGTTCCAGCATTTCAAGGCGGTGGCCGACGCCGTCGACATCCCCATCCTGCTCTACAACGTGCCGCCGCGCACCGGCGGCGACATGCAGGTGGAGACGGTGATCCGGCTCTCCCAGGTCAGGAACATCGTCGGCATCAAGGATGCGAGCTACGACATGGCGCGCCCGACCCTGACCCGGCTCAAGGCCAAGAAGGGCTTCATCCAGCTTTCGGGCGAGGATGCGAGCGCGCTGGGCTTCCTCGCGCAGGGCGGCGACGGCTGCATCTCGGTGACGGCCAACGTGGCGCCGCGCCTGTGCGGTGACATGCACGATGCGTGGAAGAAGCGCGATCTCGACAAGGCGTTCGAGCTGCAGGACCGGCTGATGCTGCTGCACAAGGCGATGTTCTGCGAGACCAGCCCCGGCCCGGTGAAGTACGCCGCCGAACTGATCGGCCAGTGCAGCGCCGAGATGCGGCTGCCGATGGTGCCGATCGCCGAGAGCAGCAAGAAGGCCGTGCACGAGGCCATGGTCCACGCCGGCCTCATCAACTAGAACAGCCCCCCAATTCAAAGAGCGTCCTGTGGCCACTAAACCGGAACTGGACCGCACCGTTGTGGCCCAGAACCGCAAGGCGCGGCACAATTACTTCATCGAGGAGACCTTCGAGGCCGGGCTTGCCCTGACCGGCACCGAGGTCAAGTCGCTGCGCGGCGGGCGCAGCACGATCGCCGAGTCCTATGTCACGGAAGAGGGCGGCGAGGCCTGGCTGGTCAATGCGAATATCCCGATCTACGCGTCGGGCAACCGCAACAATCACGAGCCGCGCCGGGCCCGCAAGCTGCTGCTGCACCGCGGCCAGATCAACAAGCTGATCGGCGCCATCCAGCGCGAGGGGCGCACGGTCGTTCCGCTGCAGGTCTATTTCAACCCGCGCGGCCGCGCCAAGATCGAGATCGCGCTGGCCACCGGCAAGCAGGCGCATGACAAGCGCCAATCCATCAAGGACCGCGACTGGCAGCGCCAGCGCGCCCGGATGATGTCGTCCCGCCGCTGAGTCTGCCGCATCTCTCCAAGGAGCGCCCGATGAGTACCGTCCTGATCACCGGCGCCGCGCGCGGCCTCGGTCTCGAATTCGTCAAGCAGTACGCCGCCCGGGGCTGGAAGGTTCACGCCTGTGCGCGCTCGCCCGAGTCGCTGAAGGAAGTCCCGGGCGACATCCATCTGCACAAGCTCGAAGTCACCGACTATGGGGCCGTGAAGGCGCTGGCGTCGGAGCTGAAGGGCGAGGCGATCGACGTGCTGATCTGCAATGCCGGGGTCGCAGGTCGCGAGGCCGCCGATCTCGGCAGCATCGATCCCAAGGTGTGGCGCGACACGTTCGAAGTGAATGCGCTGGCGCCGCTGATGATGGCGGAGGCCTTCGTCGAGCAGGTGGCCGCCTCGACGGATCGCAAGCTGATCGCGATCTCCAGCCGTCTGGGCAGCATCACGCACAATGACGGCGCCCGTTACGCCTATCGCGCCAGCAAGACGGCGCTCAACATGGAATGGAAGAGCCTGTCGAAGGACACGGCCTCCAAGGGCCTGATCTGCGTCGTGCTGCATCCCGGCTGGGTGCAGACCGACATGGGCGGCCAGGCGGCCACTCTCACCATCGCGCAAAGCGTGCCGTCGATGGTGAAGGTGATCGACGGGCTGAAGCCTGCCGACAATGGTCGCTTCCTGAATTTCGACGGCGCCGAACTGCCCTGGTAGCCATGCTGCTCAGCGAAGAACAGACGCTCATCCGCGACACCGCCCGCGCCTTTGCGCAGGAGCAGGTGCTGCCGCATGTGCGGGCCTGGGAGGCCGCGGGGGAAATTCCCCGGTCGCTGCTGGCCGAGATGGGACGTCTCGGCTTCATGGGCATGACGGTGCCTCCCGAGTGGGGCGGGGCCGGCGCCGACATGGTGTCCTACGTGCTGGCGCTGGAGGAGATCGCGGCGGCCGATGGCGGTCTGTCGACGGTGATGAGCGTCAACAACTCGCCCGACTGTGCCGCGCTGCTGGCCTATGGCTCCGACGAGCAGAAGGAAAGGTGGCTGAAGCCGCTCGCCCGCGGCGAGATGCTGGGTGCCTTCTGCCTCACCGAGCCGCATGCCGGCTCCGACGCCTCCAACCTCAGGACACGGGCCGAACGGCGCGGCAACGGCTGGGTGCTGAACGGCGTGAAGCAGTTCATCACCTCGGGCCGCAGCGCCGACATGGCGCTGGTCTTCGCGGTCACCGATCCGTCGTCGCCCAAGCGCGGCATCTCCTGCTTCATCGTGCCGACCGACACGCCGGGCTATCGTGTCGCCTCGGTCGAGAAGAAGCTCGGCCAGAAATCGTCCGACACCTGTCAGATCGCCTTCGAGGACTGCACCGTCGGCGCCGACGCGATGCTGGGCGGGGAGGGCGAAGGCTACCGTGTGGCGCTGGCCAACCTCTCGGTCGGGCGCATCGGCATCGCGGCCCAGTCGGTCGGCATGGCGCGGGCCGCGTTCGAAGCCGCGCGCAGCTACGCCCAGGAGCGGGAGGCGTTTGGCACCAAGATCGCGAACCACCAGGCGGTCCTCTTCCGGCTCGCCGACATGGCCACCAAGGTCACGGTCGCGCGGCAGATGGTGCTGCATGCGGCAACCTTGCGCGACGCCGGGCGCCCATGCCTCACCGAGGCCGCAATGGCGAAGTTGTATGCATCGGAGATGGCCGAGGAAGTGTGCTCGGCCGCAATTCAGATCCATGGCGGTTACGGGTACGTTTCCGACTACCTGGTGGAAAAAATCTGGAGGGACGTCCGCGTCTGCCAGATCTACGAGGGCACCAGCGACGTGCAACGCATCCTGATCGGCCGTGGACTGGCAGCCTTGTAGTCTCGCCTTTCGCTTGTTCCCGAGCATGCCGCGTGCGAACATCATTCGGTGTGAGGCCGCTGAAGCGGTTTTGGGGAACTTGGGGGAGCCGGGCGACGGATGGTCGGTCGTGCGCCGTAACTTGATGAAACTCATTACACTTGCCGCAGCGCTGCTGTCGGTGACGGGGGCGGCTGTCGCTCAGGATACCAAGGCGGTTCCGAAGAACGTCGCCGCGCCGTCGTCGACCCGGGTCATCCAGATGCAGACGGCGTTCAGTCCCGCCCTTCCGGGTTCGGGTGAAGGCGTCCGGGTGTTCACCCGTTCCGTGAAGCACATGACGGCGGGCGCGGTTGCCATCAAGATCCTGGAGCCGGGTCGTGTGGTGCCGACGGGCGATATGCTGGATGCGATCGTCGCCGGCGATCTCGAGGCAGCCTTCACCTGGTCGGGCTATGCCGCCGGCAAGGCGCCGGTGTTCAACATCTTCGCTACGGTCCCCTTCGGGCTCGGACCGGACGAGATGGCTTCCTGGATGCTCGAGGGGGACGGCTCCCGCATCCATCGCGACGCCTATGACAAATTGGGCGTGGCCGGCATCCCGTGCGGCATCCAGGGTCCCAAGGGCGGCGGATGGTTTCGCGGTGAGGTCAACTCGGTCGCAGATTTCAAGGGGCTGCGGCTGCGCTACGGCAAGCTGGCGGCCGAGGTGATCGCCCGGCTTGGCGCGGTCGTCGTGCCGCTGCCGCCGGGCGAGTTCTTCTACAAGCTGCAGCAGGGCAACGTGGATGGCGGCGAGATGTCGACGCCGGCCATGGACGCGGCCCTGGGTTTCGACAAGCTCGGCCTGCCCTATTACCTGCCGGGCTGGCAGCAGCCCTCGGCCGTGCTCGACTTCCTGATGCGCAAGGACAAGTGGGCGGCTCTCCCGGCCGCGCTCCGGGCCCAGATCCAGACCGCCTGCCAGGCGAACATCGCGTGGATGCTCAGCCGCTCGCCCAACGTGCAGGGCGTGGCGTTGGAGAAACTGAAGGCGTCGGGCGTCGAAGTCCGCGAGTGGTCGCCGGACGTGCTGGCCGCCTTCCGCAAGAACAGCGATATCGTGGTCAAGGACCTGGCCGAGCGTGACGCCGACTTCGCGGCGGCCCTGGCCAACCAGCGGGCGTTCATCGCCCAGGGTGCGCACTGGCGCGCCCTCTCTCGCCTGCCGTAACCGCCGGCTTGCACGCAGTCCCCGGTCCGGGCAGGTTCGCCCTGACATGACCGTACTTTCCTCCCCGATCGATACCCGTTCCGACACCTTCAAGCGCAACGCGGACGCGATGCGGGCGCTGGTCGAGGATTTGCGACGCCGCACCGACACGGTCCGCCTGGGCGGCGGGGAGGACTCGCGCAAGAGGCACGTCTCGCGCGGCAAGCTGCTGCCGCGCGAGCGGGTTCGGGCGCTGCTCGATCCGGGCTCGCCCTTCCTCGAACTGTCGCCGCTGGCCGCGCTCGACATGTACGACAACGAGGCGCCGGGCTCGGGCGTGATCACCGGCATCGGCCGCGTGAGCGGCGTCGAGTGCGTGATCGTCTGCAACGACGCCACCGTGAAGGGCGGCACCTATTACCCGATGACGGTGAAGAAGCATCTCCGCGCCCAGGAAGTGGCGATGGAGAACCGGCTTCCCTGCCTCTATCTCGTGGATTCCGGCGGCGCCAACCTGCCGCAATGGCCCGAGGTGTTCCCCGACAAGCACCATTTCGGCCGCATCTTCTACAACCAGGCCAACATGTCGGCCCAGGGCATCCCGCAGGTCGCAGTGGTGATGGGCTCGTGCACGGCGGGCGGCGCCTACGTGCCGGCGATGAGCGACGAGACGGTGATCGTCCGCAAGCAGGGCACGATCTTCCTGGCCGGCCCGCCCTTGGTGAAGGCCGCGATCGGCGAGGTGGTGAGCGCCGAGGATCTGGGCGGCGCCGACGTGCATGCCCGCACCTCCGGGGTCGCCGACCACTATGCCCAGAACGACAGCCATGCGCTGGGCATCGCCCGTCGCATCGTGGCCAACCTCAACTGGAAGAAGTCTCTGTCGGCGTCGCTGCTGCCGCCGCGCGATCCGAAATACGCCGGCGAGGAACTGTACGGCGTCGTGCCGATGGATACCCGCACGCCCTACGACATCCGCGAGATCATTGCGCGGCTGGTCGACGGCAGCGAACTCGACGAGTTCAAGCATCTCTACGGCACGACCATCGTCACTGGCTTCGCGCGCATCTGGGGCTATCCAGTGGGGATCGTCGCCAACAATGGCATCCTGTTCAACGAATCGGCGCTGAAGGCGGCGCACTTCATCGAACTGTGCGGCCAGCGCGGCATCCCGCTGCTGTTCCTGCAGAACATCACCGGCTTCATGGTCGGCAAGAAATACGAAGCGGGCGGCATCGCGCGCGACGGCGCCAAGCTGGTGACCGCGGTGTCGACCGTGAACGTGCCGAAGTTCACGGTGATCGTCGGCGGCAGCTACGGCGCCGGCAATTACGGCATGTGCGGCCGCGCCTACAGCCCGCGCTTCCTGTGGATGTGGCCGTCGGCGCGCATCTCGGTGATGGGCGGCGAGCAGGCGGCCAGCGTGCTGGCCACCGTGCGGCGCGACAATATCGAGGGCAAGGGCGGCACCTGGCCCAAGGAAGAGGAAGAGAAGTTCAAGCAGCCGATCCGCGAAGCCTATGAGCGCGAGGGCCATCCCTATTATGCCACGGCGCGGCTGTGGGACGACGGCATCCTCGATCCGCTCGACACCCGCATGACCCTGGGCCTTGCCCTCTCGGCCTCGATGAACCAGCCGATCGGCCCGACCAAGTTCGGCGTCTTCCGGATGTGATCCGGACATGACCGACACGATCCTGACGAAGGTCGAGGGCGGCGTGGCCACGCTCACGCTGAACCGGCCCAAGGCGATGAATTCCTTCGACGGCGACACCGCGCGCGCCATCATCGACGCGGTGGAGGCCTTCGCGGCCGACGAGGCCGTGCGAATGCTCGTCCTTGCGAGTGAGGGACCGGTCTTCTCTGCCGGCGGCGATTTCAACTGGGTGCTCACCTGGCCCGAACTCGACGCCATCACCCGCAAGGTCGGCGCCGATTCGATGATGGCGGCGGTCCAGGCGGTCTACGATTTCCCCAAGCCCTCGATCGCGCGCGTCCAGGGCGCGGCGGTGGGCGGCGGCGTCGGGCTGATGCTGGCCTGCGACTTCGCGGTCGCCGTTTCCTCGGCCCGCTTCGGGCTCACGTCGGCACGCAACGGCCTGCTCGCGGGGATCGCCATTCCCGTGCTGATCCAGGCGGTCGGCCCGCGCATGGCGCGGCAGCTCCTGATGCACGGCGGCATGTTCGATTCGGCGACCGCGCTGCGCATCGGGCTGGTCGACCAGGTGGTCGAGGCCGACGCGCTCGACGCGACGGTCGTGGCCCTCGCCGACGAACTGCGCCGCGGCGCACCGTCGGTCCAGACCCTGGTCAAGAAGCTGATCACCGAGATCGACGCCCTGCCGCACGACGGCAGGGTCGCCGACCTGATCGGCGAACACGTCGCCGTCCAGTGCACGACCGAAGACGCGATCGAAGGCATGAGTGCGTTCCTCGCCAAGCGCAAACCGAAGTGGGCGCTGTGAAACGGTCGACACTTCTCCTGGCTTGCGTGCTGATCGCGACGGGTACTGGGAATGGTCTCGCCCAGAGCGCCAGCGATGCCGAAGCGGCTCGCGCGAACGAAGTCGCTTCTGTGCTGATGGGTTTGGAACTCGGAATGGGGTTCGTCGCTGCGATGGTCGTCGCGTCGCAACGCTGCGGCTACGGCGATGCTAACGGCTGGAGGCGCGTCGTCGAGGCCATCGATCGTCGCTACTCGTTTTGTGCCGCGAGAGATCCCTATTGGACGGCGGCGGTCGAGCGAGCATTCGCAAAGCAGTTGCCAGAGGCTATCCGGCGTCGAACAATTGAATCGAATGAGTGACCCATGTTCTCCAAGATCCTGATCGCCAATCGCGGCGAGATCGCGTGCCGGGTCATCAAGACGGCGAAGCGGCTCGGCATCAAGACGGTGGCGGTCTATTCCGACGCCGACCGCAACGCGCGCCACGTCGCGATGGCCGACGAGGCCGTGCATATCGGTCCGTCGGCCGCGCGCGAGAGCTATCTCGTGGCGGACAGGATCATCGACGCCGCCAAGAGGACGGGCGCGCAGGCGATCCATCCGGGTTACGGTTTCCTGTCAGAGAATGCCGGCTTTGCCGACGCCTGCGCCGCGGCAGGCATCGTGTTCATCGGGCCGCCCGCGGCTTCGATCCGCGCCATGGGCTCCAAGAGCGAATCCAAGAAGATCATGGGGAAGGCGGGCGTCCCGCTGGTGCCGGGCTATCACGGCGACGACCAGTCGCCGGAGCTGCTTGCCAGTGAGGCCGCGAAGATCGGCTTCCCGGTTCTGATCAAGGCCTCGGCCGGCGGCGGTGGCAAGGGCATGCGTGTGGTCGAAAGCGCCGAGAAGTTCGCCGACGCGCTGGCGGGAGCCAAGCGCGAGGCCAAGGCTTCCTTCGCCGACGATCATGTGCTGGTCGAGAAGTACCTGACGCGGCCACGCCACATCGAGATCCAGGTCTTCGCCGACGCGAGCGACTGCCTCTACCTGTTCGAGCGCGACTGCTCGCTCCAGCGTCGCCACCAGAAAGTGATCGAGGAGGCGCCGGCGCCCAACATGGAGCCGGCGCGGCGCAAGCAGATGGGCGAGGCGGCGGTCGAGGCGGCCAAGGCCATCGGCTACCAGGGCGCTGGCACGGTCGAGTTCATCGCCGACCAGGACGGCACCTTCTTCTTCATGGAGATGAACACCCGCCTGCAGGTCGAGCATCCGGTGACCGAGGCCATCACCGGCCAGGACCTGGTCGAATGGCAGCTCATCGTGGCGGCCGGGGGCAAGATGCCGCTCGCGCAGGACGAGCTGCGCATCGACGGACACGCGGTCGAGGTCCGTCTTTACGCCGAGGATCCGGCGCGGAACTTCCTGCCCTCGACGGGGACCCTGGTGCATCTGAAGCTGCCGGAGGAGGGCGCGCATGTCCGCGTCGATACCGGCGTGCGCCAGGGCGATACGGTGACGCCGTTCTACGATCCCATGATCGCCAAGGTGATCGTGCACGACCGCGACCGGACCTCGGCGCTGCGGCGCATGGCGGCGCTGATGGGCGAGACCGAGGTGGTGGGCGTCACGACCAATTCGGTGCTGCTCAAGGCGCTGTGCTCGCATCCCGCCTTCGTCGGCGGCGAGGTCGATACCGGCTTCATCGAGCGCCATCGTGGGACCCTGTTCGCCAAGCCGGCGCCGGCCGGTGACCGCGCCTTCGCCGTGGCCACCCTGGCGCGCCTGCTCGAATGGGAGGACGCGGCCACGCCCGCGGCAGGCGATCCGTGGTCGCCGTGGAACCAGCAGAACGGCTTCCGCCTGCTCGAGGAAGGCCATGAGGAAGTGCGCTGGAAGGACGGCGAGCGCGAGATCGTCGTGATCGCGCGGCGGCTGCGCGGCGGCGGCGTGCGGCTGGAGCTGCCCGAGGGCGCGCTCGAGGCGCGGGTCGAGCGGCTCGAAGACGGACGCCTGGCGATCGGGTTGGGGCAGGACTCTTTCGTGGCCACGGTCGTGCGGCGCACCGCCCTCGACGGCGGCATCGACTACACGCTGTTCATGGACGGCGGCAGCTGCCGTTTGCGGCTGGTCGATCCGCTCGACGTCACGCAGTACGAAGCGACGGCGTCGGCCGATGCCATGGTGCGTGCGCCGCTGCCGGGCAAGATCATCGACCTCCGGGTCAAGGCCGGCGACACGGTGAGCAAGGGCCAGGCGCTGCTGGTGCTCGAAGCCATGAAGATGGAGCACACGCTGGCCGCCCCGGCCGACGGCACGGTGAAGAGCCTGCGCTATGCGGTTGGAGAGCAGGTGCCGGAGGGCGCCGAGCTGGTCGAGTTCGAGTGAGCGTGCCATGAGATCGCGCTGGACGGACCGGTCCTGCCAATGATGGCGACCACTTTCGCCGTGCTGGTGGCGGCGTTGGTGCTCCGTCTCCTGAATCTGACGCGACCGGCGATGGCCTGTCTCTTCCTGTCGTTCATCATGGTCGTCGGCATTTTCCTCTGGGAGATCTACAGCCCCGACTACGGCTTCCGCATGCCCTGGCTGCAGGTCGAGCTGAGGCACGCGCGCCCCGCGGGAAGCAGCTGAATGCCCCGATTGCGCATCGAGCCCGCCACCCTGGTCATGCTGGATCGGCTCGTCCTGCTGCTCCTGACGATGATCCTGGCGGCAATTCTCACCGCTGCGCTGGTCATGCAATTTGCATTCGGGGAGATTCCGTGCCCGCTCTGCCTGCTCCAGAGAGTGGCCATGTTCGGCTGCTGCTTCGGGCTGCTTCATCAACTCCGCACGCATGAGTCGGAGCGGGGCGGCGGCATCGCCCAGCTCTTTGCTCTTCTGCTGCTGATCATTGCGACAAGGCAGACCTTGCTCGACCTCTTCCCGCGCCCTGGTCACGCTTACATCGGCAGTGCGGTCTTCGGCATTCACATGCCTGTCTGGTCGGTCGTGATCGGCGTGTGTCTGCTGCTCGCTCTCGCCCTTCGGCTCACACTCTTCGGAGCGCCGCGCCTTTTGCCGCGAACCGAACGGCTACCGCTCGCCTGGGCAACGCGCCTAGCGGAATTCTACGTCGTGCTGATTTGCGCCATCAACTTTGCTTCGGTGGTGTTCCAGTGTGGCCTCAGCGAATGCCACACATTCGGCTATCGGCTCCTCACATAGGCGATCGGGACGATCGATATGCAGCGCAACGTCCTGACGGCCGGACGGGACCGACGCCGCGAGTGAGCTTGAAAAAAATGAAGTTGCAGCCTTCCTGAAGTTGCAACCCTGTGCGAATTTCTCTTCGCTATCGAACTTGCGCGTCTAGCGTCTAGCGGCTCTCGGCGCCGCGTCCAGCAGGATCGCCCCGAGCATCACTTCCCCAATTGTCGCCCGTCGAATTCGACACGCCCCCAGATTGCATCTTGACAGTGTAATGCGATTCAGGGTTGAGTGTCGCAAATTGTGAACGATTGATGCCGCGCGAAGAGGCGGCGTCTCGCGGTCCTGTCGCCGGGCCGGTTGGGGAGTGAGAAACGATGACGAAGTCTGCGCCGCGGGCGGTTCTGTCTGGTGGTTACCGCGCCGCATTGTTGGTCGGTTCCGCGCTCACGGCCGTCATGATCCCCCAGCTGGCGAGTGCGCAGAGCGCTTGGAAGCCGGATCCGGGCAGCACCGATTGGTCGACTGGCTCCAACTGGAGCAACGGCGTCCCCAGCAACGCGCTTATTGGCGGCAAGGCGGCGACGATCGGACCGTCGACCCGTAACACGATTCTCTCGGCCAACAGCTCTGCCAGCACTCTTTCGCAGACCGGCAATACGCTCTCCACCAACGGGAAGACTCTTTCGGTCGGTAACGCTCTCTCCTCGCTCGGCACTGCCTATACGCTGAGCGGTGCGGGCATTCTGGACAATAGTGGTACGGTCGACGTCACCGGTTCGTTCAAGCAGACGGGCGGCACGATAACCAATACCGGCACGGTCAAGATCAGCAACTCGTTCAACCAGTCGGGTGGCGCGGTCACGACGACGGGGACGTTCACGACCAGCCTCGGCTCGACCTTGTCCGGCGGTACGTTCGACGTGAACGGCGGCACCGTCACGGCGAACGGCCTGGGGCTGACCAACAGCGGCGGCGACCTTGGCGTGGCCGCGGGCGGCACCCTGAAGGCGACGCTGTTCACGCAGTCCGGCGGCAGCACCGACAATGCCGGGACCCTGTCGGTTTCGGGTATTGGCACGGTCTCCGGCGGCGCCCTGACGAGCAGCGGCACGCTGGGCGTCAGCGGCCTGTTTACCCAGAGCGACGGCAGCACGACGGTGACCGGGGGCACGTTCACGACGTCCAACGGCGCGACCTTGTCCGGCGGTACGTTCGACGTGAAGGGTGGGGCTGTCGCGGCGAACGGTCTGTTGGGTCTCAGCAATACGGGCGCCGACCTCACCGTTTCGGGCGGCGGCCTGACCGCGACCACCTTCTCCCAGACCGGCGGCAGCACGACGGTGTCGGGGGGCACGTTCACGACGACCACCGCGACGGCCCTCACGGGCGGCACATTCGACGTAAAGGGCGGCACTGTCGCGGCGAACGGCCTGGTGGGGCTCAGCAATCTTGGCGCAGACGTCACTGTATCGAGCGGAAGCCTGACCGCGACCACCTTCTCCCAGACCGGCGGCAGCACGACGGTGTCGGGGGGGACGTTCACGACGACCACAGCCACGGCCCTCACGGGCGGCACGTTCGACGTGACGGGTGGCACGGTGGCGGCGAACGGCGTGGCAGGGCTCAGCAACCTCGGCGCGACCGTCACGGTGGGCGCGGGCGGCACCGTGACCACGGCGCTGCTCACGCAGACGGGCGGCAGCCTGACGAGCGGCGGGACGGTGACGGCCGACGTCTTTGCCCAGGTGGCGGGCGCCACGAA
Organism: Reyranella sp.; assembly: GCF_965227665.1. Lineage (GTDB taxonomy): Bacteria > Pseudomonadota > Alphaproteobacteria > Reyranellales > Reyranellaceae > Reyranella. Next base: position 1,353,993 of record NZ_OZ245767.1, on the reverse strand, counting down.
GGTGACCGGCGGGACGTTCACGACAAACACGGCAGCGACCCTGACGAGCGGCACGTTCGACGTGACGGGCGGCACGGTGGCGGCGAATGGCGTGGCGGGTCTCAGCAACCTCGGCGCCACGGTGAACATCGGCGACGGCGGCACCTTGACGACGCCGTTGCTCACGCAGGTGGCCGGCAGCCTGACGAGCAGCGGGACCGTAACGGCCGACGTCTTTGCCCAGGTGGCGGGCGCCACGAAGGTGACCGGCGGGACGTTCACGACGAACACGGCGGCGACCCTGACGAGCGGCACGTTCGACGTGACGGGCGGCACGGTGGCGGCGAATGGCGTGGCGGGTCTCAGCAACCTCGGCGCCACCGTCAACATCGGACCTGGCGGCACCGTAACGACGCTCCTGCTCACGCAGGCGGGAGGTAGCCTGACCAGCAGCGGGACCGTGACGGCCACCGCCTTCGCGCAGACTGGCGGCAGTACGACGGTGACCGGAGGAACATTTACGGGCAGCCTCGGGGGCGGCCTCACGGGCGGCACGTTCGACGTGAAGGGCGGCACGGCGGAGATGAACGGTCTCGGCCTGGTGAACACCGGGGCGACGGTGAACGTGGGCGCGGCCGGCACCTTGAAGGGGACGCTGTTCACGCAAACAGGCGGCAGCACCGACAATGCCGGAACGATGTCGATCGGAGGCCTGACCACGGTCGCGGGCGGCACGCTGACGAGCAGTGGCACGCTGACGACGGGCGGCTTCCTGCAGACCGGCGGCGGCACGACGGTGACCGGCGGGACCTTCACCAGCAGCATCGGCGGCGAACTTGCTGCGGGTACGTTCGACGTGAAGGGCGGCACGGCGGAGATGAACGGGTTGGGCCTGGTGAACACCGGCGCGACGGTGAACGTGGGCGCGGCCGGGACCCTGAAGGGGACGCTGTTCACGCAGACGGGCGGCAGCACCGACAATGCCGGGACGATGGTGATCGGGGGCCTGACCACGGTCGCGGGCGGCACGCTGACGAGCAGCGGCACGCTGACGACCACTGGCTTCCTGCAGACCGGCGGCGGCACGACGGTGACCGGTGGCACGTTCAAGAGCAGCATCGGCGGCGAACTCGCTGCCGGTACGTTCGACGTGAAGGGCGGCACGGCGGAGATGAACGGTCTCGGCCTGGTGAACACCGGCGCGACGGTGAACGTGGGCGCGGCCGGCACCTTGAAGGGCACGCTGTTCACGCAGACGGGCGGCAGCACCGACAATGCCGGGACGATGGCGATCGGGGGGCTGACCACGGTCGCGGGCGGCACGCTGACGAGCAGCGGCACGCTGACGACGGGCGGCTTCCTGCAGACTTCGGGCGGTACGACGGTGACCGGCGGCACGTTCACGAGCAGCATCGGCGGCGAACTCGCTGCCGGTACGTTCGACGTGAAGGGCGGTACGGCGGAGATGAACGGTCTCGGCCTGGTGAACACCGGCGCGACGGTGAGCGTGGGCGCGGCCGGCACCTTGAAGGGCACGCTGTTCACGCAGACGGGCGGCAGCACCGACAATGCCGGGACGATGGCGATCGGGGGGCTGACCACGGTCGCGGGCGGCACGCTGACGAGCAGCGGCACGCTGACGACGGGCGGCTTCCTGCAGACCTCGGGCGGCACGACGGTGACGGGTGGCACGTTCACGAGCAGCATCGGCGGCGAACTGGCCAGCGGCACGTTCGACGTGAAGGGCGGCACCGTGGAGATGAACGGTCTCGGCCTGGTGAACACCGGCGCGACGGTGAACGTGGGCGCGGCTGGCACCCTGAAGGGCACGCTGTTCACGCAGACGGGCGGCAGCACCGACAATGCCGGGACGATGGCGGTATCGGGCCTCACCACGCTTGTGGGCGGCACGCTGACGAGCAGCGGCACGCTGACGACGGGTGGCTTCCTGCAGACCGGCGGCGGCACGACGGTGACCGGCGGCACGTTCACCAGCAGCATCGGCGGCGAACTCGCTGCCGGTACGTTCGACGTGAAGGGCGGCACCGCCGAGATGAACGGGCTGGGCCTGGTGAACACCGGCGCGACGGTGGACGTGGGCGCGGCCGGCACCTTGAAGGGCACGCTGTTCACCCAGACGGGCGGCAGCACCGACAATGCGGGAACGATGGCGGTATCGGGCCTGACCACGGTCGCGGGCGGCACGCTGACGAGCAGCGGCACGCTGACGACGGGCGGCTTCCTGCAGACCTCGGGCGGCACGACGGTGACGGGCGGGACCTTCACCAGCAGCATCGGCGGCGAACTCGCTGCCGGTACGTTCGACGTGAAGGGCGGCACCGTGGAGATGAACGGGCTGGGCCTGGTGAACACCGGGGCGACGGTGAACGTGGGCGCGGCCGGCACCTTGAAGGGCACGCTGTTCACCCAGACGGGCGGCAGCACCGACAATGCCGGGACGATGGCGGTATCGGGCCTGACGACGGTCGCGGGCGGCACGCTGACGAGCAGCGGCACGCTGACGACGGCCGGCTTCCTGCAGACTGGCGGCAGCACGACGGTGACGGGCGGCACCTTCACGAGCAGCCTTGGCGGGCTTCTCACCGGCGGTACGTTCGACGTGAAGGGCGGCACGGCGGAGATGAACGGTGCCGGTCTGGTGAACACCGGAGCGACGGTGAACGTGGGCGCTGCCGGCACCTTGAAGGGCACACTGTTCACCCAGACGGGCGGTAGCACCGACAATGCCGGGACGATGGCGGTATCGGGCCTCACCACGCTTGTGGGCGGCACGCTGACGACGAGCGGCACACTGACCACCGATACTTTCCTGCAGACCGGCGGCAGCACGACGGTGACCGGCGGTACGTTCACGGCGACCAGCGGTGCTGGCCTCCTTGGCGGCACCTTCGACGTGAAGGGCGGGACCGCCGCGGCGAACGGCGTGGGCCTGATCAACACCGGCGCGGCGATCACCGTGGGCGCGGCCGGCACCCTGACGGCGACGACCTTTGCGCAGTCGGGCGGCAGCACGACCAATGCCGGCACGCTGACCGTCGCCGGGCAGACCAAGGTTGAAGGTGGCACGCTGACGACCAGCGGCGCCCTCACCACCGACACTTTCCTGCAGACCGGCGGCAGCACGACGGTGACCGGTGGTACGTTCAAGGCGGCCAATGGCGCGAGCCTCGTCGCCGGCACCTTCGACGTGAAGGGCGGGACCGCCGCGGCGAACGGCGTTGGTCTCTCCAACACCGGCGCAGCGCTTACCGTGGGTGCGGCCGGCACGCTGACGGCAACGGCGTTTACCCAGACGGGCGGCAGCACGACCAATGCCGGGACGACGACGGTCGCCGGACAGACCAAGCTTGCGGGCGGCACGCTGACGACCAGCGGCACGCTGACCACGGCCGATTTTCTTCAGACGGGCGGCACCACGAACGTCACAGGCGGCACCTTCACCGCGCAGAATGGCGCGACCGTCAGCGGCGGCTCGGTCGACGTGTCCGGTGGCACCTTCAAGATCGGCGGCGTGGGATTGACCAACAGCGCGAGCATCAACGTCGGTGCGGGCGGCACTCTCGACTCCCTGGCGGGCGGCATCAACAATCTCGCCGGCGGCACCCTGACCAATTTCGGCACCGTGTTCGATGCGCTCAACAACGCCGGCAGCGTGGCGAACGCCGGCGTCTATAACGGCGACGTCGCCACCAATACGGGTACGATCGCGAACAACCTCGGCGGCACGTGGAACGGCAAGGTCATCACCAATGCCAGCTTGATCACGAATGCCGGAACCTGGAACGGCGCCGTCGACAGCAACTCGGGCACGATCAACAATACGGGCACGTGGAACGCGCTGGGCGGGAACATCGTCAACAATGCCGGTGGCACGTTCAACAACTTCAATGGAACGGTCACGGGGGTGAACACCTACTCCAACACGGCGTGTTGACCTACACTGGCAACAACAACACGTTCAACGTCGCGAACTTCATCAACAGCGGCATCATCTCTTCGAATACGAGCATCACGCCCGCTTCCTCGCATCGGATGACCATCACCGGCGGCCTTGGCGGGACCGGCGTCATCAACACGTCCGTGGACACCAACGGCACGAGCCGGCTGACCGTCAACGGCGTGTCGAGCGGCTCGCAGACCATGACCTTCACGAACGTCAGCCCGGGGGGCGCCCTCCCGGTCTACTCCGCGCCGCAGACGGTGCTGGCCCTCAACGGCGGCGGAACTCTCTCCGTCACCAATACGGGTATCGTGTCGTCGCTGTCCTCGGGCCTCATCAACAACTACCTGGTCCAAAGCGGCAGCGGACAGAACGCCACCCTGCAGTCGGTCTTCAACAGCGGTCCGATCGCCGGCGTCGCCGGCGGCCTGTCGAGCATGATCACGTCGCTGAACGCCGGCTTCTTCCAGGGCGAGTCGCCGATCGTCTCGAGGCCGAACAACCCGCAGCGCGATCAGATCAATGGCGGGCCGTGGGTGCGCATCATGTACGGCAGCACAAACACCAACCTGGGCAGCACGACTTACGGGCTGGGTTCGCCGGCCTCGGGCAACAGCCAGGGCACGACCGCCTTCAGTGGCGTCCAGGTGGGCGCAGACTTCGGGATGTTCAACATCTCGGAGAGCCAGTGGAACGTCGTCGTCGGCGTGTTCGGAGGCTATGCGAACCTGAACACCAATTCGAACTTCACGACGCCGCTACCCGGTGGCGCCACCAGCAGCACCAACACCGGGATCTCGGTGGAGGTGCCCTACGTGGCAGCCTACGCCAACCTGTCCAAGGGCTCGTTCTCGGCCGCAGTGGACGTCCGCTACGATCAGTACAGCGGCACCGTGCGGTCCTTCAGTGGCGATCTGGCGGGGGGCGCCGCAGGCGGCTACCTCCTGGCGCCCAACACGCCGCTCAACGGCCGCGGCGTCACCGTCAACGCCAAACTCGTCAACCGGTTCGATTTCGCCGAGCGCTACTACGTCGAGCCCCTGCTGGGACTCACCTGGGGCAGCTATAATTTCGACAGCGTCGCCTTCAATCCGGCATTGGCGGGCACGTCCGCGTCGATCGGCTTCCAGCCGATCACCTCGCTGCTGGGAAGGGCGGGCGCCAGCGTCGGCGCCACGTTCGAGGCTACTCCGACGATACAGCTGGGACCCTTCCTCCAGGCCGCGGTGTGGAACGAATTCGCGGCTCCCGTACAGGCCACCGCGACCATCAATAGCGGGGGCTCCGCTTACACCTTCCAGACCTTGTCCGATCGGGTCGGCACTTTCGGGCAGGTTGCCGCGGGCTTGAACTTCAAGCTGACGGAGCAGGACTTCCTGGGCTTCGTCCGCGGCGACTATCGTTTCGGTGGCCAGTTCTCGGGTGCCAGCTTCAACATCGGACTCCGCAAGCAGTTCTGAGTTGGGGAAGAAGATCGAGATCGCCCCGGGCCGGTGATGCTGCCGACAGCAATCACCGGTTGATCGGGCTGATCTTCGGGGGCGACGACGCGATCGGTTTGGGGCGCTTGACCGGGCTCGCAGGGGCGAGTTGGACGTCGGGAATGCCGAATGCTAGACGCTTCCTCGCCCGTTTGTGCAAACGACGACCTTTGGAATTCGCGGGGGCTTGCCTACAGTGACCTTTGGATTGATGCAGGCTATCCGCTACTCGGCCTTGTGCACGGTATTGGGGGTGGTGGTGTCTGGTGGCGCCGCACAGGCCCAGAAGCCGCCCGCCACGCCCAGTCTTCCTGCCCCGCAGTCGCGGACCGAGATCCTGACCTACGACAACTGGACGGTGACATGCCGTGAGGGCGCGGACCCGAAGGAAAAACGGGTCTGTTCGGCTGAACTGGTGATCGCGCAGGAAGCCAACAATCAGCGCCAGCCGGTGTTCGTCTGGTTCCTCGGCCTCAACAAGGACGGCGCTCCGGTGAACGTGTGGCGCTTCGTGACCGGCCTCACGATTCCCCCCGGTCTCGAGCTGAAGTTTGCCGACAAGTCTCGCAAGGTGCCCATCGCCACCTGCGATTCCACCTTCTGCACCGCCACGCTGCCCATCGACGATGCCTTTACCAAGGAGGCCTCGGCTCTGGTTCAGGGCGAGGCCGTCCTGCAGACAGCCGACGGACGAACGGTCACCTTCACGATCAACATGAAGGGCTTTGCGTCGGCCCTTGCGGCGATACGCCGGTAGGGGCCGCGGCGCCGCCCTTGCATGAGGGCGACACAAACCCCGCGAACGCCATCACGGCCGACGCCTTCGCGAGAGGCGTCAGGCCAGGGACACGCCCAGCGATTTCAGCAGCGGCAGCCGCTGCGACTGGAAAGCGGCCGCCTGTTGCTCGAGCTCGGCGAGATTGGCCTCCGCACCTTCCAGTCCCTTGCCATCCTTGAGAACGCTCTGACCCATCGCCGACAGCATGGCCCATACATCCCGGGCCACGGCAACGGCATCGGTCGCGCCGTTGGCGAGTGCCAACAGGAAGCATTGCTGCAGACGGCTCACCTCGATGCCGGTACCGGCGACCGGTGACGCCAGGCAGGGAAACTCATCACCGCGGCGTGCCCGCTCGCACAGCGCCCGGTTGAGGGCGGCACAGCGGCGGCGGCTTTCCGCCGTGGCGGCCTCTGCGGGTACGGCGTGATCCATCCCGATCAGCATCGCGACCCCTTCGACGATGTGGGCCGCGCTGACATTCCGCGCCGCTCCTCGCGCGCGCAAATCGGCGATGGTCTTGGGCGCATGGCCGTCTGAAGCCAGCGCTTCGACCAGGAGCCCGTAGACATCGGGCTGAAGATTGGCCTCGAAGAACGGGCCGGCGATCTTGGAGGGGACCTGGGACGGCAGGGTCTTCAGGACGATCGACTGGCGGTCGAGCTGTTCGAGCCGGTCCACCGCCGAGAGCGGCCGCAGCCCCTTCACGAAGATATCGCGGCGAAAGCGCTGATGAACCAGATAGTCCCGAATCGTCTCGCGCAGCACACGATTGCCGGCCTCCGCGACCAGCTGCCGGCCGGCCGGATTGAGCATCAGGTTCTCGACCTGGTCCAGCAGGTTTGCCGATGCCGCGAACTCGACACGCGCCGGTGCCAACCAGTCGACCACCTGGGAGAACGCCATCGGCTGCCAGTCCTCACCGAGATACTCGTGGACCAGGTATTTGCGGTCCATCGCCGAGATGGCCTGCAGGAAGGGGCCAACCTGCGGATTGTTCCGGAAGTACAGAGCACCCGCCTTCTCGAGCTTGCTGGAGAAGGCGAGGGCCTGGTCGACGCTGGCGGCCCGGCCACCCGCCGGCGCCGTGTTCATCCGCGTATGCAGATACATCAGGTGTCGCAGAGGCTGCAGGGCGGCCCAGCCCGGGTCGCAGTTGTAGGAAACGGAGAGGATGCCTCCGACTTTCAGTTTGCGGCGGGCGATATCGACGATCGCGCGGCGGTTGGCGTCGGAGATCCAGGACCAGACGCCGTGCAGCGCTATGACATCGAAATCGGGCAGGTCGGATCGCGCCTGAAGCTCCGCGAAGGAATCGTTGAGCAGGCGGATGCTGCCGTCCTGCGGATCGGTGAACTGCGCGGCACGGGCGGTATGGGACGGGTTGAAGTCCGTTCCCCAATAGGTTCCGGGGCAGGCGGCGGCGTGGATGTTGAGGCTGAGCCCCTGTCCGAAGCCCAGCTCCAGGTAGTTCAGGGGCCCGGCAGGCGGCGGCTGGATACCGCCATGGAGGCAGGCGAACCTGAGGAGCGACGGGTTCAGTTCGCGATAGTAACCGGCCGTGTACTCCAGGTCCGTGACATAGCCCTCTCCCCACTGCGTCGCCATCGCCCATATCCTCGATTGTTGCGCTCCGGGGTGGACCGGCGCGGCCGTGAAAGCGCTGCCGTTCTGGCATACGCGCTCGCGACCAGCCACAAGATGCCGTGTGGCGCTTCCTGGACTACCGGCGGTTCTCGCGATCGAGAACCGCATTGAGGAGGATCGCGCCGAAGGTGGCGGTCCCGATTCCGCCCAGGGCGAAGTCGCCGAACTTCAGGGTGAAATCGCCGGTGCCCAGCACGAGCGTGATGCCGGCGACCATGAGGTTGCGGCTGTTGCCGAAGTCGACCTTGTTGTCGACCCAGATCTTGGCGCCGGCGACGGCGATCAATCCGAACACGACGATGCTCACGCCGCCCATCACCGGCAGCGGGATCGTGTGGATCAGCGCGCCGAACTTGGGCGAGAAGCCCAGCAGGATGGCGAACAGGCCGGCGACCACGAACAGGGCGGTCGAGTAGATGCGGGTCGCGGCCATCACGCCGATATTCTCGGCATAGGTGGTGACGCCGGTGCCGCCGACACCGCCCGCCACCATGGTCGCGATGCCATCGCCCAGGAAGGCGCGGCCGACATAGGGATCCATGTTGCGGCCGGTCATGGCGCTGACGGCGCGCAGATGGCCGAGATTCTCGGCGACCAGGATCAGCGCGACGGGCGCGATCAGCACGATCGCCCTGGTGTCGAAGACGGGCGCGGTAAAGGCAGGCATGCCGAACCAGGCGGCTTGCTCGAGCAGGGCGGCGCTCACCGGCTTGCCCCATCCGAGCCCGTTGGCCAGCAGCGCATAGACGAGCGTGGCCACGACCAGCCCGACCAGCACCAGAAGGCGCCGGGTCATGCCGCGCGTGAAGACCGCGACCAGCGCGATGCTGATGAAGGTCACGGCCTGCATCCAGGCATCGAACGAGGTCGGCGCCATGTTTTTGACCGGCACGGCGGCGAGGTTGAGGCCGATGACGGCGACAACGGCGCCGGTCACGACGGGCGGCATGAGCCGTTCGATCCAGCCGGTTCCGGCCGCCATCACGACCAGTCCGATCAGCGCGTAGAGCGCGCCGCAGACCACGATGCCGCCCAGCGCCAGTGCGATGTTGGCGTTGGCGCCCTGGCCGGCGTATCCGGTCGCTGCCACGACCACGGAGATGAAGGCGAAGGAGGACCCGACATAGCTCGGGACCCTGCCGCCGACGGCCAAGAAGAAGATCAGCGTGCCGACACCGCTCATCAGGATGGCGACGTTGGGATCGAAGCCCATCAGCAGGGGGCCCAGCACCGTGGCCCCGAACATCGCCACCACATGCTGGATGCCCAGCGGCACGGTCTGCAGCCACGGCAGCCGCTCGTCCGGCGCGACGACCATGCCGTCGGCCGGCTGTTTCACCGTCCAGTCGAGCATTCTCCCCCCTCTTTGTCTTCTTAGGTCACGACGACCTTTCTATAGAGGTGCCACGTCGCGTGGCCCAGTACCGGCAGCGCGATGGCGAGCCCGATCAGCAGGGGAAGCGCTCCCACAAAGAGGCCCGCCGCCACGATCACGCCCCACATCGCCATCGGCCCGGGGTTCATCCGCACCGCGCGGACCGATGTGGCGATGGCGGTGCCGACACCGACAGGGCGATCGAGCAACATCGGAAGCGACACGACGCCGATCACCAGGACGACCAGCGCGAACAGGAAGCCTACGCCGATGCCGACGATCGTCATCGTCAATCCCTGCGGCGTGGTCAGCGCATCCCGCACGAAGGCCTGCGCCGAGACGGGGGCGTCCGGCCCGAGGGTGACGGTGTAGAGCAGGTTCGCCGCGAACAGCCACAGGCAGAAGATCGCCAGCAGCAGCAGGCCCATGACGATGATCGAGCCGATATTGGGCGAGCGCGCGACGGCGAAGGCGTCCGTCCAGCGGGCGTGGAGCCCTTGCTCCCGCCGGCGGCTGATCTCGTAGAGGCCGAGCCCGAAGATCGGCGCGACGAGCGCGAAGCCGGCGATCAGCGGGAAGACCAGCGCCAGCATGCCGTAGTCGAAGGCCATGCGGGAGATCGCGAGGCCAGCGACGGGGTACAGGAGACAGAGCATGACGACGTCGGTGCGGGCGGCGCCGAAGTCACGAACGCCCTTCGCCAGCGCATCGCCGACATCGGCCGCGGTGATGCGACGGACCGTGGGCTGCGCCGAAGCGCGATCCTCCCAGGCACCGTCCATGGTGGTGGCCGCCGAGCCGACGGCCTCGCTTGTCTGCTTGAGATGGTCCCATCCCCATTCGAGGGGATTGCGGATGTGGTTCTGGGTCGCCATGACTGCCTCCTTGCGAACGAAAGTCCGAAGGTCGCGGTCCGTCGCGATCACGACAGAGCGCGATCCACCACAAGGAAGAAGTCTACGCCCGGCAGAGGGGGACGTCGTCCCCCTCTCCATGCACCTGCGAAGGCGTCGTTCGCTACTGCGAGAACTTGAGATACTGGGCCACGAAATCGCAGCCGACGCTCTTGGAGTAAGCGTCGATCAGCTTCTTCGTGATCGGGCCCGGCGCCTTGCCGTCGCCGACCGGCGCGCCGTTGAAGCTCTTCACCGGCAGGATGCAGAGGCTGGTCGAGGTGAGGAACATCTCCTCGGCATTGGCGGCGTCGAACAGGTCGATGTCGCCCGGCGTGCACTCGACGCCGATCTGCTTGGCCATGTCCATGGTCATCTGACGGCTGACGCCCGGCAGGACGTAGCGCTCGGACGGCGTGAACAGCTGGCCTTCGCGCACGATGAAGATGTTGCTGCCCAGGCCCTCGGCCAGGTTGCCGTTCTCGTCGAGCAGGATCGGCCAGGCGTCGGGATTGAGCGCCTTGATCGGCTTCTCGGCCATGATCATGTTGAGATAGTTGTGTGTCTTGGCACGCGGCGAGAGCATCGAGGGCGCGATGCGGCGCGCCGTCGTGGTCATCGCCTCGGCGCCCTCGCGATAGAGCTTGCCGCGCTTGGAGAGTGGCAGGGGCGTCATCTCGATCACGACCTGCGGGCCGACATTTTCCCAGCCTTCGTCGCCCACCGCGTCGACGCCGCGGCTCACCCGCTGGCCCAGCCACCAGTCGCCGACCTCGGCGCGCAGATGCTCGTTGCGGGCCACGACCTCCTCGCTGTGCGCGATCATCTCCTTGGGCGACAGGCCGGGATCGATCTGGAGGTAGCGCAGCGAGCGGTAGAAGCGGTCGATATGCTCCTTCAGCCGGAACGGCACGCCGTTGAAGGTGCGGGTCATGTCGAAGGCGCCGTCGCCGTATTTCCAGCTGCGGTCGCGGAAGGGGATCATGACTTGGCTCTCGGGCACGAACTTGCCGTTGAACCAGGCGATGCGTTGATTGCTGAGTTGCTGGGCCATGATGTCCTCCTGATCAGTTGAGTTGAAGGTCGAAGACGGGGGCGCTGTCCGACGGACGGCGTCGCTTTCCGGCGGTTGCCGGGATGGCCGGCGCGATATTGCCATTCTCGTCGGCGAGGCCGGCCACATAGGAAAGGGCGCGGCGGATGTCGTTCTGCATCTCCCGCCGGGCCGCCGCGGCATCGCCGGCTTCCAACGCCGCGATCAGGCGTTGGCGCCCGGCCGGTCCGCGCGACGAGGAGATGAAGTCGGGATAGAGGAGGTTCATGTAGGGGCCGGTCTGCAGCCACAGCCCCTCGATCAGGCGCAGCAGGGTCGGCTGGGCCGCCGCGGCATAAACGGCGAAATGGAACTCGCGCACCTTCTGGCGATCGGTCGCGCTGTCGCCGCGCGTCCGGGCAACCAGGATCTCACGCGCGGCGCGGCGGATCTCGGCAATCTGGGGGCGCGTCGCGGCGAGGGCCGCCTTGGCCGCGGCGAGCCCCTCGAGCTCCATCCGGATGTCGCGCAGTTCGAGAACCTTGTCGCGGGTCATCAGCGGGACGCGGACCGACCGGTTGGGGTTCATCTCGAACGCGCCTTCGGCGACCAGCCGGCGCAGCGCCTCGCGCACCGGCGTCAGGCTGACGCCCAGCACGCCGGCAACGTAGCGGAAGGTGACCTTCTGGCCCGGCGCGAAGCGGCCCATGGTCAGCGCCTCACGCAAGGACGCGTACACCTGCTGGCGGAGCGAGGTGTCGGCAGCGTCCGGAGAGGGCGCGGTGCGGGCCATCGGTTGGGGAGCATAGACCAGGCGTGCAGAATTTGTGATCACAAAAATGCATTGCTGGTCTGGAAAGCGGCGGCTACGCTTGGCTCGATTTGTGATCACATTATTTTGCCGCGCGCATCTGTCGTGGGCATCGTTCTTGCTGGGTGAGGAACATGCGCTCCTACGCGAAATCGATCGCACTCTATGAGAAGACCCGAAAGCACCTGGCCGGCGGCGTCAGCAGCAACGTGCGCTACGCCAGCGTGCCCGTGCCCCTGTTCTTTGCCCGCGGCGAGGGCGCGCGCCTCTACGACGTCGATGGCAACGTGCACATCGACTACGTGCTGGGCAACGGGCCTGCCATTCTGGGGCACGCGCCGAAGAAGGTGATCGAGGCCGTTGCCGCCTCCCTGGGTGAGGGCCAGCTCTTCGCCGCGCAGAACCCGCGCGAGACCGAGTTGGCGGAGCGGCTGTGCGGCGTGCTGCCAAGCGCCGAGGTCGTGCGCTTCACGACGTCGGGCACGGAAGCGGTGCTGATGGCCTTCCGCCTGGCCCGCGCCTTCACCGGCCGCGACAAGATCCTGAAATTCGAGGGCCACTATCACGGCTGGAGCGACCAGGCCTATATCAGTGCCCGCCCGCCGCTGAACGAGGCCGGGCCCGCGGATGCGCCGGTTCCGGTCGCAGGGTCGCCCGGCATGCCGGCCAGCGTCCTGGGCGACGTCGCCGTCTGCACCTGGAACGATCTCGACCTGCTGGAACAGACGCTCGAGCGCCATCGCGGCGAGATCGCCGGCGTGATCATGGAGCCCATCATGGTGAACGGCGGCGCCATCCCGCCGGCACCCGGCTATCTCGAAGGCGTCCGCGCGCTTTGCGACAAGCACGGTGCGCTGTTCATCTGCGACGAGGTCATCACCGGTTTCCGGGTGGGCCTGGGGGGCGCGCAGGCGAAGTTCGGCGTGAAGGCCGATCTCAGCATCTATGCAAAGGCGGTTGCGGCGGGATTCCCGCTCGCCATGGTCGCCGGCCGGCGCGACATCATGGATACGCTGGCAGACAAGGGCGTGATGCACGGCGGCACCTATAACGGTAACGTCCAGAGCATGGCGGCGTCTTTGGCGGCACTGGATATCCTCGAAGCGGACGGCGGCGCGGTCTATCGCGATCTCGAAGCGCGCGGCACCGAGCTGATGCAGGGCCTCGCGTCCCTGGCCACCAAGTACAAGCTGCCGATCCGGGTTCAGGGCATGCCGGCGATCTTCCAGACCTTCTTCACCACGGCCCCGGCGCCGCGGAACTATCGCGACTCGGCGGCCTGCGACCGAGATGCCATGCTGGCCTTCCATGCGGCCCTGCAGGAAGAGGGCGTCCGTGCCCAGCAGGCCGGCAAATGGTTCCTCTCCACCGCGCACGACAGGCCGGTGATCGACGAGACGCTCGCCGCTGCCGATCGTGCCATGGCCAAACTGGCCCGCGCCTAGATGTCGGATATCCGTCTCGAAGGCGTGACCAGGCGCTACGGCACCTTCGCCGCGGCCGACCAGGTCGACCTTTCGGTGACGCAGGGCGAGTTCGTCACCATCCTCGGGCCGAGCGGCTCGGGCAAGACGACGCTGCTGTCGCTGATCGCCGGCCTCAACCGGCCGACCTCGGGGCGCATTTTCATCGGCGGCCGCGACGTGACGCATGCGACGGCGCAGGAACGCAACATCGGTCTGGTCTTCCAGTCCTACGCGCTGTTCCCGCACATGACCGTGCTGGAGAACGTTTTGTTTCCGTTGGGGGTCCGCAAGATCGGCGGCGCCGAGGCCGACAGGCTGGCGCGCGACGCGCTCAAGCTGGTCCGGCTGGACGGCCTGGAGGGGCGCCGCCCGTCACAGCTCTCCGGCGGACAGCAGCAGCGTGTGGCACTGGCGCGGGCCGTGGTCTTCAAGCCCGACATCCTGCTGCTCGACGAGCCCTTGGGTGCGCTCGACCGCAAGCTGCGCGAGGAGCTGCAGGTCGAACTGAAGCAGCTCCAGCGATCGCTGGGCGTGACGACGCTGCTGGTGACGCACGACCAGGAAGAGGCCCTCTCTCTTTCCGATCGCATCATGGTGCTCGACAAGGGCCGCACGCAGCAGGTCGCGGCGCCGACGGAGGCCTATCTCAGGCCCGCGAACCGCTTCGTGGCGGAGTTCCTGGGCATCGCCAACTTCGTCGCCCTGCCGGACGGCCGGCAAGGCGTGGTGCGACCCGAGCGGGTCCGCCTCGCCGCCGAAGGGCAGGGGCGGCCGGCGCGCGTCGTCGAGGCGATCTATCTGGGCCAGATGGTGCGCTACCACCTGGCCGTCGACGGCAATCAATCGGTCGTGGCGTCCGTGCCGTTCCTCGGCACGGCGCATGCGCCGGGAGAGCGTGTCAGCGTTTCGTGGGAGTCGGCCGATGTGTGGCCGGTAACATAAAGGGGATCGAGATGAAGAGACGTACATTCGTCGGTGCCGCCGCAGCCCTGCCGGCCGTGAGCCTCCTGTCCGGAACGGCTCGGGCACAGGTCAAGGAAATCCGCATGATCGAGTCCGGCGGCAAGTCCGGCGATTCGATCGAGGTGGGATACATCGAGCCCTTCACCAAGAAGACCGGCATCAAGGTCATTCGCGAGAGCCCGAACTCGCTGGGCAAGCTGCGCGCGCTGGTCGAAAGCGGCCAGACCAGCACGGTGCTGATGGAACTGGGCTCGGGCACGCTGGTGCAGGCCAAGAACCTGAAGCTGATCGAGCCGATCGACTGGGCCGCCGTCAATCCGGCGCCGATGTTCCCCGAGGCCAAGAACGAGTACGGGTTCGGCTACCAGTATTTCTCGACCATCATGGCCTGGCGGGCCGGCGCCAAGGCGCCCAAGAACTGGGCCGAGTTCTTCGACACCAAGGCGTTCCCGGGCAAGCGCTGCCTGCCGGACTTCCCGCACTACTGCCTGCCGTTCGCCGTCATGGCGACGGGCGTTCCGGCCGACAAGCTGTTCCCGCTCGATGTCGACACCGGCTTCAAGAAGCTGAACGAGATCAAGAAGGACATCGCCGTATGGTGGAAGGCGGGCGCGCAGCCGCCGCAGCTCATGAAGGACAACGAGGTCCAGTATGTGATCTGCTGGTCGGGCCGCGTCGTCGGCGATCCCGCCTTCGGCTGCAACTTCGACGGCGGCATGGCTGACCTGTCCTACTTCTCGATCGTCAAGGGCTCCAAGCCCGAGGATCGCGCCGCCGCCTACAAGCTGATGTACGAGATGTCGCTGCCCGCCAACCAGGCCAAGGCGGCGACCGTGGTCTCCTACACCGGCCCGAGCCCCGACCTCGACGCGCTGCTGCCAAAGGACAAGCTGTCGGAGTTTCCGTCCAGCAAGCAGAACAAGGCTGTCCAGTGGTTCCAGAACGCCGAATGGTGGGCCGCCAACGGCGAGGCCGTGAACAAGAAGTGGGAAGCCTTCAAGCTCAGCCTGTGATTGGGGTCATCGCCGGGGCGCGCCACTCCAGTGGCGCGTCTTTCATCATCATGATCGCGCCACAGGAGTGGCGCGCCCCAGCAATGATATGAACAAATGACGCGGACGACTCGCCTCGAAGGTTTCGGATTCATCGCACCGCTGCTGGTGCTGATGGTCGTCGCCTTCAATGCGCCCATCGTCTACATGCTGGGCCTCGCCTTCTGGGAGAAGGGGCGAGGCTTCACGCTCGAACACTATGAAGGCCTGCTCGAAGCGCCGGTCTACCTGCGCGTGCTGGGCAACACGATGCGCATCGCCTTGATCGCGACCTTGGCCAATATCCTGATCGGCTATCCGCTGGCGCACTGGATGCGCGGGCTGGGCCGGCGCGGCCGCATGATCGCGCTGGCGATGGTCGTGCTGCCTTTCTGGGTCTCGATCCTCGTGCGCACCTATGCCTGGATCGTCGTGCTGGGGAATGGCGGACTGGTGAACCGCGCCCTGCAATGGAGCGGGCTCACCGACGCGCCGGTCTCCTTTCTCTACAACGAGCTGGGCGTGACGATCGGCATGGCCAACGTGCTGCTGCCGTTCCTCGTGCTGCCGCTGTTCGCCGCCATGATCCGCATCGACGACCGGCTGCTGCAGGCCGCCGCCTCGCTGGGCGCCCCGCCGCGCACCATCTTCTGGAAGGTCTATTTCCCGCTCACCCTGCCGGCGCTGGCCGCGGGGGCACTCCTGGTCTTCATTCTCTGTCTTGGCTTCTACGTGACGCCCGCGATCCTGGGCGGCGGCCGCGTACCGATGATTTCCAACCTGCTCGACACGCTGATCAACCAGATTCCGCGCTGGGAGCAGGCCTCCGCCATCTCAACGATCCTGCTGATCGTGACGCTGGTGATCTTCGCCGCCTATCGCCGGCTCGACCGCAAGGCCTCGGCATGAAGGAGGGGGCATGACGCGCGAAGCGATCGGCGGCTCGGCCTGGACGCGGCGCGGGCTGGCGGCCATGGGCATCTTCGGCCTGGTCTTCCTCACCGTGCCGCTGGTCATCGTGATCCCGATGTCCTTCTCCTCGGCGCGGGCGCTGACCTTTCCGCCGCCCAGCCTGTCGTTGCGCTGGTACGAGATCTTCTTCGGCGATGCGCGCTGGATGGAGGCGATGTGGACCTCGACCTTCGTGGCCGCCATTTCGTCGGTGGCGGCGCTGATCCTGGGCGGCCTCGCGGCCTACGGGTTGCGGCGCGGGACCTTCAAGGGACGCGACTGGGCCGAAGGCAACTTCATGGCGCCGTTGATCGTGCCGACGATCATCGTGGCGATTGCTCTCTATCTCGGGCTGGCCAAGGTCGGGCTGCTGGGCTCGCTGGTCGGGCTCGTGGTCGCGCACACGCTGCTCAACGTGCCGCTGGTGATGATGGTGCTGGGCGTCGCGATCCGGGAGTTCGACCAGAGGATCGAGCAGGTCGCCTGGAGTCTCGGTGCCTCGTGGGGCTACACGATGCGCAAGGTGGTGCTACCCAACCTGGCGCCCAGCGTCTTCGCGGCCTGGATCTTCGCCTTCATCGGCAGCTTCGACGAGGTCATCGTCACCTCGTTCATCGCCGGCAAGTACGAGACCGTCCCGAAGAAGATGTTCAACGAGCTCATCCTCGAGGTAAACCCGACCATCACGGCCGTGGCGACCCTGCTGATCGCCTTCACCGTGCTGGCGCTCGCCGCCGTGGCCTTCGTGCTCGGCCGGGCGGGCAAGTTGAAGGAGACCGTGGTCTAGAAGGCCGCCGAAACGCCGGAGTCCCGGCGGATAATCGAAACAAACGAAATAAACGAAACAATCGAAGCGGGAGTCGCACCCCCCGAATCAGGGCTCTCCGCGCAACAATATTGCTTCCGGCCGACTTCGCCGGGCTCCTTGGCCAACATTTCCTTCGTAGACTCGGGATTTCGGTCGTCTACAAACTGCCCTCGTTGAGCGGACCGTGTCCTACGTGATCCCAGACGAGGAGATTTGTGTGGCTGGCATCGAGAGCTTCCCCAACTACGACCTGCTGACGAGCGACGCGCAGTATTTCGACTACAGCTCGGCCGCCAATCCGATCCAGCAGGGCATCATTCCGCCGGTGCCGTACCGGACTTTCTCGCCGGCCTTCTTCGACGAGGGGCCGACGCGCGTGCAGCCGCTCGATGTCAGCGAGGAGCTGGGGATCGTCGGTCCGGCGACCAGCCCGGCGCTCTGCGCCAACTTCATCCGGATCGTCCGCGGCTCGGTCATGACCTCGGCCGAGGCGACCAGCCAGGTGTTCTTCGTGTTTCGCGGCAATGGGCGGACCGATGCGTGCGGCGAGACCATCCACTGGTCGCAGGGCGACTACATGGTGCTGCCGGCGCACGGCCATGCGCTGCATCATTCGGAGGGCGAGGCCGGGCTCTACTGGGTGCACGACGCGCCGCTGTTGCGCTATCTCGGCGCATCGCCGACGGTCGCGCGGTTCAAGCCCACCTTCTATCAGCACGGCAAGGCACAGCAGAAGCTGAACGAGATCGCCACCGATCCCAAGACCGCGAACGCCAATCGCGTCAGCGTCCTGCTCGCCAACCGGAACTTCCCGGCCACCCGCACCATCACCCACACGATGTGGACGATGTTCGGTCTGCTGCCGAAGGATGCGGTGCAGTACCCGCACCGCCATGAATCGGTGGCGGTCGATTTCGTGATCGACTGCAAGCCCGGCTGCTACACGATGATCGGCACGGAACTCGACGAGTCCGGGATGATCAGGAACGGCAGGCGCGAGGACTGGGCGCCCGGCGCCAGCTTCATCACGCCTCCGGGTTACTGGCATTCGCACCACAACGAATCGGGCGAGGATGCCCACGTCCTGCCGATCCAGGATGCCGGGCTGCACACCTACCTCCGCACCCTGGAGATCATGTTCAGCCATCCCGGGCACGATCGCACCGCCCATATTTCGCAGACGCCCTAGAGTGCTTCCGCTTCAAGTTCACCCACACCACCTCATCCTGAGGAGGCCCGAAGGGCCGTCTCGAAGGATGGGCAACAGACGTGGTGCTCGTGCCCACCCTTCGAGACGCGCTCCTTCGGAGCGCTCCTCAGAATTTGTGAATCTTTGTCTTTCGGATGCCCGCCCGGGATGATTCCATCGAAGCGAATTTGGTGGAGGAGTTGATGCCGGAGAAGGATCTGTTCGGGGGCCTTCCGGAGCAGTTGGTGGCGAAGGCCGAGCCCGGGTCGGGCAAGCCGCGGATGCGCGAGCCGGAGCGGCGGCAGGTGGAACTTCGGTCGGTAGATCTCGACAGCCTTTTGGCGGCGGATCATCCGGCGCGGGTGATCTGGCGCTATGTCGAGCGATTGGACCTGAAGGTGCTGGAGGACGCGATCGGGGCTCGCGAGCACACGCCGGGCCAGGCTCCGGCGAGCCCTCGTCTTCTGCTGGCGCTGTGGCTCTATGCGACGAGCCAGGGCGTGGGCAGCGCGCGGGCGCTGGAGCGGCTGTGCGCGAGCCACGATGCCTATCGGTGGCTGTGCGGGGGGGTGAGCGTGAACTATCACGGTCTGGCCGACTTCCGCAGCGGTCATGGCGAACTGCTGGATCGGCTTCTGACGCACAACATCGCGGCACTCATGGCGGAGGATGTGATCGAGCTTGCCGAGGTGGTGCAGGACGGGGTTCGGGTGCGGGCGGGCGCGGGAGGCTCTTCGTTCCGGCGCCGGCAGAGCCTGCACAAGCACCTGAAGAAGGCACGCCGGCTGGTCGAGTATCTGAAGCGGGAACTCGACGAGGACCCCGACGCCAGCAACCGGCGCATCAAGGCGGCCCAGGAGCGGGCTGCGCGCGAGCGCGAGCAGCGCGTGGCGACGGCGCTCGACAAGCTGGCCGAGATCGAGGCCGAGCGGGAGCGACGCGGCAAGACCAACAAGAAGCAGGTGGCCAAGCAGAAGGAGCCTCGCACCTCGACCACCGATCCCCAGGCGCGCGTCATGAAGATGGCCGATGGCGGCTTCCGGCCGGCCTACAACTGCCAGATCGGCACGGTGGCCAAAGGCCAGATCGTGGTCGACGTCGCCATCGACACCACGGGTTCGGACCGCGGCCTGCTGCGGCCCATGCTGGAGCGGCTGAAAGAACGCTATCAACGGCAGCCCCGGCGCCATCTGGTCGATGGGGGCTTCCACAAGAACGAGGATACGGAAGAGGCGTTCGAGCAGGGTGTGCTGATCTACGGACCGACCACCCGCAACAAGCACAAGAGCGATCCCTATGCGCCTCGGCCCAAGGACGGTCCCGGCGTTGCCGCCTGGCGCCGGCGCATGCGAAGCCCGCACGGCAAGAGCGTCTACAAACGACGGGCGATGGGCGAGTGCATCAACGCCCGCTTCCGGCAGTGGGGCCTGCGCCAGTTCACCGTGCGCGGCGTTCACAAGGTCAAAACCATCCTGCTCTGGTTCGCCCTCGCCAACAACATCATCGCCGGGCATCGCCTCAAGACAGCCAAGGCATGACCAGGCCATTCCGGGGCCTGCACGGCTACGGCCACCAACGCACCCCAAGACAACAACGGCGCCCGGCGTAGCAGCCCACGCCAATACACCCCCGAGAGCTTGCCCAATACACTCACAAGCTCTCAGGGTGAGGTGGGTTGGGGAAGACTGACTTGATTCAGTCTCAGTCGGAAAGACGCTAGGGGCGAAACTCCTGTCTGGCAGTCCTCCGGCTGGTGCAGTATGTGGCGCCAGGATCGGGAGGAAGCGATGAATCACCCCAGACGCGTGCGGCTCGTGGAAGTGGGGCCGCGCGACGGTTTGCAGAACGAGGCGAAGCCCGTGTCGGTCGAGGCCAAGGTGGCGCTGATCGATGCGCTGTCGGCCGCCGGGCATTCGGCCGTCGAGGCCGGCAGCTTCGTGTCGCCGAAGTGGGTGCCGCAGATGGCCAATACCGACCAGGTCATGGCGCGCATCCAGCGCAAGCAAGGCGTGAGCTATCCGGTTCTGGTCCCGAACAAGCAGGGCATGAACGGCGCGGTCGAGGCCGGGGTCGACGAGATCGCGATCTTCACCGCAGCCTCGGAAGCCTTCTGCCGCAAGAACACCAACTGCTCGATCGACGAGAGCTTCGAGCGGTTCGCGCCGGTGATGGAAGCGGCCCAGAAGCACGGCATGAAGGTGCGCGGCTACGTCTCGACCGTGATCGCCTGTCCCTATGACGGCAAGGTCTCGCCGGCCAAGGTGGCCGAGGTGTCCGAGCGGCTGTTCCGCATGGGCTGCTACGAGGTCTCGCTCGGCGACACGATCGGGGTCGGCACGCCCGGCGACTGCGTCGCCATGATCGATGCGGTCGCCGAGAAGATGCCGCGCGAAAAGATCGCCGCGCATTTCCACGACACCTACGGTCAGTCGCTCGCCAACATCCTGGCCGTGATGGAACGCGGTATCGCGGTGTTCGACACCGCCGTCGCGGGGCTCGGTGGCTGTCCCTATGCCAAGGGCGCCTCGGGCAATGTCGGCACCGAAGACGTGATCTACCTGATGAACGGCCTCGGCATCGACCACGGCGTCGACCTCGAGGCGGTGGCCGCGGCCGGCCGCGCGATCTGCACGGCCCTGGGCCGCGAGCCCGCCTCCAAGGTGGCGCAGGCGCTCAAGGCGAAGGTGGCCGCTTAGCCTCACGAACGTTCAAGACGCCAGTCCATGCCCGCCGTCATATCGGGGGCATGGATGCACTTCCCGGCTTCCTGATCGCCGCTGTGGCGCTGGCCGGCAGCCCCGGCCCGGCGACGCTGAGCCTCGCGGCGACCGGGGCGGCGTTCGGCGCGCGCCGCGGCTTCGCCTATTTCGCCGGAATCGTCGTGGGCATGGTCGCGGTGATGGCGATCGTCGCGAGCGGGACGGTCGGTCTCCTGCTCGCGGTGCCGGGCGTCGCGCCCGCCGCGGCAATCCTGGCCGCGCTCTATTTCCTGTGGCTGGCCTGGCGCATCGCGACGGCGCCGCCGCTGTCGAACGAGGGTGTACGGAAGGAGGCACCCACCGTCGCGGCCGGCCTGCTGCTGTCGCTGGTCAATCCCAAGGGCTATGTCGCGATGGCCGCGCTCTATTCCGGCTTCACCCTGCTGCCCGACCGGCTGGGGGCCGACGTGGCCCTGAAGCTGGTCGTACTCACGCTGGTCATCGCCGCTGTGAATGTCGCGTGGCTGCTCGCCGGCGCGGCGCTCACGCGCTTCTTCCGCGATCCTCGTACCAACAGGCTTATCAACCTCGTCTTTGCCGTCGCGCTGGTCGCATCGGTCGCTCTGGCCTTCCTCATCTGATCGCTTCTATTGCCGCTGCACGATCCTGACGGTCACCGAGGTGGAACGACCCGCTTCGTCGACCACGGCGAGACGAGCGGTACCGGCATTGGCGGGCACCCACTGCGTGCCCTCCAGGGGGCGGCCATCGACCAGCCAGCGCAGCCGGCCCTGGCCTCCCATGGCGTTCAGCGGGACGGCCTCGCGGGCGGCCAGCTCGATGCGGGCGTCGGCCGGCGGATAGGCGATGCGCGGGCCGCCGCTGGTCTCGCTGTAGGGGGCGAGGGTGCGCATGCGGGGCGGCAGCTCGCGATGGGACGCGACCTTGATCGCGTCGGCCGGCGGGCGGATTGCGCGATTGTCCTCGGCCGGAAGCCGGCCGTACGCCTTGAAGAGGATCGGCAGAGCCGAGAGCCGGCCGAGCTGGCCGGGGCGCGGCGTGCCGTCGGCATGGCCGACCCACACCACGACGGTCCAGTTGGCGCTGTAGCCGGCCGCCCAGGCGTCGCGATAGCCGGCCGACGTGCCGGTCTTGAAGGCGATGCGGCGTTCGCGCAGGGCGACGGGCAGGGAGGCGAAGCCTTCGGGCAGCGGCGCCTCGGCCAGAACGTCCGAGACGTACCAGGCGGCGGTCGGCCCGATGAGGCGGAGCGGCTGGGACTTTGGCCGGTCGCGCCGGACCTGGGGTGGCGCGAAGCTGCCGCCATTGGCCAGGCCCGAATAGAGTCCCGCCATCTCGAGCGGCGAGACCGTGGCGCTGCCGAGCGCCACGCCCAGCGTGTTGCCGTTGTCGCCCGGCGGCAGCCCAGGCGCCGCGCCGGCGGTGCGCAGGGTGGACAGGAAGCGCTGCGGCCCGACCTTCTCCAGCGCCAGCACGGCCGGCACGTTCAAGGATTGCTGCAGGGCGCGGCGCACCGTCACCGCGCCCTGATGGTCTCGGTCGAAGTTACGCGGCAGCCAGTCGCGGAAGCGCACCGGCACGTCCTCGACCAGGGTCTCGGGGTGCAGGGTGCGGTCGTCGAAGGCCATGGCGTAGATCAGCGGCTTCAGCGCCGAACCCGGCGAGCGGCGCGCACGCACCAGGTCGACCTGACCGGCGCGGCCGAAGAAATTGTCTCCGCCCAGCCAGGCCACGACTCCGCCCGTCCTGTTGTCGAGCACGACCATGGCGATCTCGGCGCCGTCGCCCAGCTGGCGCCGCTCCTCGTGCACCAGCTGTGCCAGAGACTGCTGCAGTTCGTAGCGCACCGTGGTCGGCACCGTGGTGCCGGGCGACTGGCCGGCCAGCCAGGTCGCGAGATGCGGCGCCTGCATGGGCATCGCGAGCCGGCGGTCGGGCGCCGGGCGGCTGCGCGCCATCTCGAAGAGCGGGGCATCGATCACGCCATGCTCGACGCCGCGTTCCAGCACGCGGTCACGCGCCTTCTGCGCCACCGGGGAGGCACGGTCGGGGCGGCGGCGCTCGGGCGACTGGGGAATGGCCACCAGCAGCGCGGCCTCGGCGGCGCTGAGCTGGCGCGGCTCCTTGCCGAAGTAGGCGAGGGAGGCGGCACGCACGCCCTCGAGGTTGCCGCCCATCGGCGCCAGCGTCAGGTAGATCGCCAGCACCTCGCGCTTCGAGTAGCGCCACTCGAGCTGGAGTGCGCGGGCCGACTGGATCGCCTTGGTGGTGAAGCTGCGCGGTCGGGGATCGAGCAGGCGCGCGGCCTGCATCGACAGCGTCGAGGCGCCCGACACGATGCGGCCGCGCTCGGCAAGCTGGCCGGCCGCACGCAGGGTCGCGAGGGGATCGACGCCCCAATGGGAGTCGAAGCGGCGATCCTCATAGGCCTTGAGCAGGCCGAGATAGAGCGGATCGACATCGTCGACCGACGTCTTGAGACGCCACTTGCCGTCGGCCGTCGTGAAGGCGCGCAACAGCCGGCCGTTGGCGTCGACCACCTCGGTCGAGCGGTCATGATAGCGCGACAGGTCGGGCGGGAAGACACGATCGAGCGTCAGCGCCGTCGCCACCAGGGTCGTGGCGGCGACGGCCAGGCCGGCCAGCAGGGGCCTGAGCCGCATGGCTGGCTACTTCGTCCCTGCCGGAACGATCGTCATCGTACGCATCGCCGTCCGGCCATAGACCCGCGGCGCATACATGTCCGACGCGTTCGTCGCCGGGACGGCGTAGGTGCCCGGCGTCACGGCGCGAACGATGTAGGCGACGTGATAGGAGTTCGGGTTCTTGGCCGAAGAGTCCCACCAGGTCTGGTAGGGGCGTGTCCCCATGTTGAAGGACGCGAAGAAGCGGTCGTCGCGCGCTTCGGCGATGCGGGTTTCCGTGAGGTCCGACAGGAACGGGAAGGACTTTGCCGTCTCGTCGTTCAGCACCGCCTCGATCTCGAACCCGGCCGGCAGCAGGTCGAGCAGCGCCACCTCATGGTAGCCGCCTTCGAGGTTGCGGCCGGAGATCGAGACGATGAAGCGCTCGTTCTGCACGACCTGGCCCAGTGAAGCGGGATCGCCGTTGAACTTCAGGAACTCGCGCTGGACGCTGATGCCGGCCGTCGCCGCAGGCTGCGGATCGACCGGCACGCCGCGCGCCGTCACCTGCATCCAGATCGGACGGTCGGTGTCGTTGCGCAGCTTCAGGCCGCGGGTGAGGGCGGCTGCGTCCGGGTTGAACGTCACCGGCTCGGCCGCCGACTGGCGCGACTGGCCGTCGACCGAATAGGCGAGCTGGGTGCTGCCGCTCATGGCGCGGGCGGCCATGACCAGCCACGCCTGTTCCTGCGTGGTGGTGAGCCCGATCGAGGCTGCCAGACGCTCGCCCACCAGGCTCGTCACCTCGGTCAGGGCTTCACGTCCGCCCGCCTCGACGGCGAGGGTGACGAGGGCAGCACGGTTGCGCAGCGGCGAGCCGTAATAGTCGGACGGGTCGCGCTCGTCGATGCGCTGGCGGGCCAGCGCGAAGGCGAGGCGGCCGCGTCCCGGTTCGCCCACCTGGTCGAGCGCCGCGGCCAGCATCGCCCAGGCGATCCCGCCCTTCATCTCGGCCGCCTTCGTGTCCTGGAAGTAGCGGACCCTTCCCGGATCGGCGTAGCCCGACTTCGCCAGCACGTACCAGGCATAGGCCTGGGCGTTGGGCGAGAGCCTGTCGGCGGTCTTGTTGAGCCAGTTCAGTCCCCGCTGCAGCGACGCCGAGGGCACCGTCATCTGCTGCTGGTTCGCGCGCACGAGGAAGTCGAGCACGTAGGTCTGCAGCCATTCCGCCGCCGGTGTGGAGAAGGGCCCCCACATGCCGAACGATCCATCGGGCAGCTGCATGTCGACGATACGATAGACGGCGTCCTGCACGCGGTCGTTGATGCGCGGATCGGTCGGGCCGTATCCCAGCAGGGCGACGTCGTTGTAGTAGAGCAGCGGCATCGCACGGCTGGTCGTCTGCTCGATGCAGCCGAACGGATACTTGTCGAGCGCGCGCAGGAGGGCCGCGACGTCGATGCCCGGAATGCGCGTCAGCGAGGCGCTGACCTGCGCCGTCCCCGGCGCGAAGGACGCGATCACGTTGCGGTCGACCGTGGCCTCTTTGCCCGGTCCGAGCTGCGCGACCGTGTCGATGGCACTGGGCGTCTGCGCCGGCCGCACCTGGATGTCCCATTCGCGCTGGACGGCGAAGTTGCCGGGGCCCTGGACCGCGACCGTGACCTTGCCGAAGCCGGCCTCGCCGGCGCGCAGCGGCCAGGTCAGCAGCTCGCGCTGGTTGGCGGCGAGACGCCGGGTTTCGGTCACCGGCCGTTCGAGCGAGACCGAGCCGGTGGCGGTGAGGGTCACGCGGTAGTCGCCTGCCTGGCCATCGACATTGTGCAGCGACAGCGCCACCCGCCCGAGATCCTTCGGCGCGAGGAAGCGTGGCAGCACCGCATCCGCGGTGACGGCATCGCGCACGAAGAGCCGCTGCTCGCCCGAGCCGACGCGGGTCTTGTCGTAGGCCACCGCCATCAGGCGGAGCTGGCCGATGAAGTCGGGGATCTCGAAGGCGATCTTCGCTTCGCCCTTGTCGTCGAGCTTCACCGGACCGCTGAACAGCGAGACGGTGCGCGTCGGGACGATGTCGAGGCCGCCGATCTCGCCGGCGTCGCCGCCGGCCCGGATACGGCCGAGCTCGTCGGCGCGCGTGTCGAGCAGGCGGCCGTAATCGTCGCGCATTGAAACGCCGAGGCGACGCTTGCCGAAATAGTGGTCGGCGGGATTGGGTGTCTTGTAGCGGGTGAGCTGCAGGATGCCCTCATCGACCGCGGCGAGGGTGACGAAGGCTTCCTGGCCGGGCTGCAGGTTGGACACCTTCACCGGTACCTCGATGCGCTGCCGCGGTGTGATCTTCTCGGGTGTGCCGATCTGGATGCCCAGCGTGCGCAGGGCCGGGTTGAGCCCGATCCAGGTCGCGCCGATCGCGCGCGTGGGCGTGCGTTCGGCTGGGGCCGCGAGAGGGCGCCAGGCCGTGACCAGTGCGTAGGCGCCCGCCCCCCATTCGCCCTTCACCGGGATGTCGACGGTCGTGCCGCCGGCCGGCACCTGGACCGACTGGGTGGACACGATGCGGTCGGTCGCGATGGCGATCAGCGCCTCGCCGGCGAACGGCGCCTCGATGCGCAGGCGGGCCGTGTCGCCCGGCGCGTAGTGCTGCTTGTCGCTGGCGACGCGCAGCGTATCGGGCGCCTCCTCGGTTCCCGTGCCGCCATACCAGCCCACGTAGAAGGTAAGGCTGGTCGAGGTCTTCTTCTCGTTGTCGATGACGGTGAGCTTGTGCTGACCCCAGTCCAGACGTTGCGACAGACGGGTCGGCGTGTCGGCCTTCAAGGTCACCTTGTCGGCCGTCACCAGCCGCGTGTTCGTGACCGACTGCCAGCGCCAGCGGCCGTCGACCTGGAACCACTGATAGGCGTAGATGATGCGCTCGATCCGGTATTCGACCGAGGGACGCGCGACCTGCGTGCCGGCCGCGTTGACTGCCACGATGTCGAACTCGGTGTCGACGCCCTCGCGGGAATAGCGGCCCTCGAAGGTCGGGCGGACGCCGATATAGGTGTCGCGGGTGCGCACGGGCATGACCTTCTCGGTCTTGGTCGCGCGGCCGCCGCCCGGTTCGAAGACGCGTGCCTGGATCTGGGCGCGCAGCGGCAGGACCGTCTCCTTGGCCAGGTCGCCCGCCCATTCGAGGCTCGACTTGCCGGCCGGGTCGGTATTCTCGCCCTTCAGTTCGATGAAAGGCGGCTCGAACTTCTCGCGATCGTCCTCCGGTCCGAACCGGTACTTGGCGAAGGCCGGGAACGGATTGTCGTCGACCGTGATGCGCATGTCGCCTTCGACGGCGAGATCGGAAGCCGGCGCGCCATAGAGGAAGTCGGCCGAGAGCACGAAGCGGTTCACGCTGCCCGGCCGGATGATCGGCTCGTCGGGCGTCAGCTCGATCTTGAGCTTCTCAGGGACAAAGTCCTCAACCGAGAATTCGACTCGGCCGACCGGCGCACCCTTGGGATCGATATGGGCGGCGACCGACCAGCGGCCGCGCCGTGACGATTTCGGCAGGTCGATGGTCTGGGCGATGGCGCCCGACCCCTGTAGACCGTGGGTGAAGCGGGTGAACTCGCTGCCGTCCGGTCGCTTGACGATCAGGGTGACGGGCAGGTTCGAGAGCGCGTTGGCCGCGTCGTCGCGCATCAGCGCTATGAGCTGCACGGTCTCACCCGGGCGGTAGATGCCGCGCTCGGTGTAGAGGAAGGCATCGACCGGGCCGGGCTGCGGCCGGCCGTCGACTCCGCGGTCGGACAGGTCGAAGGCCGATTTGGTGAGCTCGAGGCGCGAGAACTCCTTCTTCGCCGGATCCTGCGCCATGACGGCGACCGGTTCGGCCGCGCCGCTGCCCTTGAGCAGACCGGCCGCGAACGTGGCGCGTCCGTCGGCGCCGGTGATCACCTTGCCGATCGGCTCGTTGCCGCGTGACAGGACGGTGACCTCGATGCCGGCCAGCGGCTGGGCGGTCTGCAGCGAGCGGGCGAAGACGTTCAGCCCGTCGTCGCCGCTGAAGGAGGTGAGGCCGATATCGGTGTCGATCACCCACAGGCCGGCCGCCGCGCCGCTCGTCGATTCGTCGTCGTCATAGTCGCGGGACGGCGGCTTGGCGGCATTCCACACCACGACGAAATAGGCGCCGGGCTTCCAGTCCTGGATGGTCTCGCGGATCGGGAAGGCGGTGACGACGGCCTGGTTGGGCACGCTGCGCACGTCCATCGTCCCGGTCCACTGCTCGGCGCCGTTGCTGCCGTTCAGCCAGCTGCGCAGCGACCAGGGTTCGGTGATCGGCTCGGAGCCGGGGAAGGCCACATCGTAGTAGCGGTCGGCGGAGAAGCGATCGATGCCGCGCTCGTTCACGCGATAGACCGAGATGCCGACCTTGGAGACGTTGATGGTCGTCACGGGCAGGCCGGCGGCGCTGCCGCGCGGCAGGATGAACCCCTTGCCGGGCAGGTTCACCACGGCCGGACGCGCGCCCAGCGCCACGCTCACGCTCTGCTCGTCGCGCAGCGTCTCGCCGTCGCGCCCGGGGAGGCCCGCCAGCAGCTTGACGGTGTAATCTTGGCCGTAGGTAAGGCCGGCGATGCACAGCCGGTCGTCCACGGTGCGCAGCGCCGTCTTCGCATCGGGCTCGATGCGGATGAAGTCGCCGTACTTCACGTCGCCGGTGGCGAGCGGCTTGTTGAAGGCGAGGCAGGCTTCCGCCTCGCTGCGGCTGGAATCGACACCGACCCGGCGGAACGAGAAGGGATCGGACGGCGACGCGGCCGGCTGGGCAATCGGAGCCGGGGCAGCGGACTGGGCCGTCTGGGCGGGCGGGCTCGCGGGCGGCGTTGGCGAGGCCGGTGACGCAGCCGAAGGCGCGACGGTCGCAGGCGCCGTCGCGGCACGGTCGAGCGAATCGCCCGGCCTCCCGATCAGGTAACCCGCAATGCCGGAGCCCAGCATGAGGGCCACAACGAGAGCGGCCAGTGTCGACTTATTCATGAGCGTTCCCCGCAAACAGCGACCGAACAATAGAGCGTGGATTGTGCAGACAATGTGGAGCCAGAGGTCCGGTCTGCAATTCTCGCAGCCTGTGGCGCGCAGGTCACGCCCGCGACGCACGCGCTGTGGATAGGCGGCGCTTGAGCAAACGGCCGATGGCCACTAAGCGCAGACGATGGCGTTGCATCTCATCAAGCTCGCGGTCGGCGTCGACGATCTTGCCCACATGAAGAAGGTCCAGGCGGCGCGTCGCCAGGAGCGCGGGCAGTCGGCACGCTCGCCGCACTGGGTCTACACCCGCAACTCGCCGCGGCGCGCCGAGGATCTGCAGGGCGGCTCGCTCTACTGGGTGGTGCGCGGCGTCATCCGCTGCCGCCAGGAGCTGGTCGGCTTCGAAGACGATTTCGACGAGGAGAGCGGCAAGAAGTTCTGCCGCATCAAGCTCAAGCGCCCCCTGATCGAGACCGCCCCGCGCGCCTGCAAACCCTTTCAGGGCTGGCGCTACCTCGAGCCCGACCGCGTGCCCCCGGACCTGTCGAGCGGAGACTCGGCCGACATGCCGGCCGAGATGGCGGCGGAACTGAAGAGACTCGGGCTTCTGTAGAACCCGCTTCAGCGGTTGGTGAGCTTCAGCTCGATGCGGCGGTTGCGGGCGGTATCGGTGGACGAGAGGGGCTGGTATTCGCCGTAGCCTGCGGCCACGAGGCGGTCGTTCGGGATGCCTTCGCTGTGGAGGAACTTGACCACGGCGATGGCGCGGGCGGCCGACAGTTCCCAGTTCGACGGGTACTGCGCACTGGCGATGGCCTTGTTGTCGGTGTGACCGTCGACCTGGAGCACCCAGTTCACCTCCTTCGGGATCGTGGCGGCGATCTCGACCAGGCGCTTGGCGACGTTGGCGAGCTGCTTCTCGCCGCCTTCCTGGAGCTTGGCCGAGCCGGAGGGGAAGAGAACTTCAGACTGGAACACGAAACGGTCGCCCACGACCTGGATATCCCGCTGACCGCGCAGGGCCTCGCGCAGTTTGCCGAAGAACTCGGAACGGTACCGCGCCAGCTCCTCGACCTTGCTGGCGAGCGCGCGATTGAGCTTCTGGCCGAGGTCGACGATCTGCGCCTGCTGGTCCTTGGCTTTGACGTCAGCAGCGTCGAGCGCCGTGCTGAGGCGTGCGAGTTCATCCTTGAGCGCGGCCAGCTCGGCGGTGAGGCGCACGACGGCGGCCTTCTGTTCGGCGCTGAGCTTCTGCTCCTCGGTGAGGTCGCCGAACAGCTTGCCCTTGTCCTGGTTGGCGGCGGCCAGCGAGGCGGCGAGCCGGGTGAGTTCCAGCCGCTGGCGCTCGATCTCCTTCTGAAGGTCGCCGGCCTTCGCGGCGGCTTCCTTGTTGGAGCTTTCGAGCGAGGCGGCCAGGCGCTCGCGCTCCGCCAACATCGACGTCAGGCGTTCCGTGAGCTGGTCGCGCTCGATCTTCAGGGCATCCGATGCGGTGCGCTGGGCGGCGAGATCGGCGCCCAGGCGGTCGCGCTCGGCCTGGTTCTGACGAAGCTGCAGCGTGAGCTTCTCGAGATCCTGCTTCAGGCCTTCGCTCGCCGCCTGCTCGAGCGAGAGCACGCTGGCGAGATTGCCGAGCTGCTTGTTCAGGGCGTCGATGGCGCTGTCGCGGGTGTTGAGCGTGTCGGTCAGCGTGAACTGCGCCACGCTGAACAGCGACAGCAGAAAGATCAGCACCATCAGCAGCGTCGTCAGGGCATCGACATAGCCTGGCCAGGTGTAGTCGGCTGAACCTCCTCCGCGGCGGCGCGATGCGGCTGCCATGGGTTAGTGGTCACCCGGCGTCGCGCCGCGCGACGAAGCGATTGTGCGGGCGAGCAGGCGGAACTCGCCGCGCAGCTCGTCGGCCAGCGCGGTGCGGCTGCGTACGCTTTCATCGATCAGCCGGCCCAGGCCGGCCTCCAGGTTGCGCTGGTGGGCGAGCAGCGCCTCGCTGTCGGCGTCCGGCTTGCGCTCCGTCAGGCGCGCGACGGTGCCGCGCAGCTCGATCGACTGCTCGGCGAGACGTGCGAGCAGCGCCTGCTGCGTGCGCATGCTTTCGGTCAGGGAGGTCAGGCGCTCGACCAGCGTGGCGTTGGCCGTCGCGGCCTGTTCGCGGCCCTCTTCGCTGCGGCGCAGCGTGCGGGCGAGATCGTCGAGGCCGTCGGCGGTGCGCTCCAGAAGGGCCTCGACGTAGGCCGAGACGCCCTGTTCTCCCTCGGTCTGCAGGGTGCCGCTCGACAGGCGCGTGGCTCCGGCCAGCCATTCCTCCAGTTCGGTATGGAAACGGCCCTGCGCCTGGCTGGCCTGCAGTTCGAGGAAGCCCAGCACGAGCGAGCCCGACAGGCCGAACAGCGAGGCGCCGAAGGCGGTCGACATGCCCTTGAGCGGCCCTTCGATCCCCTGCTTGAGCTTGGCGAACATCTGCACGGCATCGCCGCCGGTAACCTGCATGCCGACAATCGCGTCTGCGACCGCGCCGATCGTCTCGAGCAGGCCCCAGAAGGTACCGAGCAGGCCGAGGAAGATCAGGAGCCCGATCATGTAGCGGCTGAGCTCGCGCCGCTCGTCGAGGCGGCTGGCGATGCCGTCGAGCATGGCGCGTGTCGCGGTGGGGGAAAGACGGAAATTGTCCTGGCGGTCGCCCATCATGACGGCCATCGGCGCCATCAGTTCGATCGAATCGGTCTCGAGCAGCGGGGCGCCCGGTTCGCGATGCTGGAAGCGCCGCAGCCACCGGACCTCGGGCCACAGGGACAGGACCTGGCGCATCACGAAGAAGATGCCGATGGCGAGGACGCCCAGGATGACGCTGTTGAGGATCGGCGTGTTCAGGAACACGCGCAGCAGATCGTGGTGCAGGAGGTAGGCGATGCAGGCCACGACCCCCAGGAACAGAAGCATGCGAACGAGATACGGAAGCGGGTTACTCATGCGAACTTCCGATGCCTGCGCGACGGTGGCGGGGAGATCATGCTCTGGGCACCCGGGACTCGCCCCGCATCGCGGCTTCGCCTGCCGTGCCGCCGTCCGGCGAGCCTGTGTCGCCGGAGCAGGGACCACAGGCGGCGCGGCTGGGGACAGCGGCCGAAGAGGGGGCCATAACCAGTTGCCTTTCCAAGGGATTTGGCGGATCGACCATAACGAATGGTCGTCCTGCGCTCAACCGCTTGCGGCAAGGTCCTGCAGACGAACTGCGCCGTCAGGCGTTGGAAAGGATGTCGACCATCGGGTCGCGCAGCCCGAAGTTGCTCGCGAGGATCGACGGTCCACCCAGCTCGTAGGGCTGGCCGGAAATGTCACCGACGAGGCCGCCAGCCTCGCGCACCATCAGGATGCCCGCAGCGACGTCCCAAGGCGCCAGGCCGAATTCGAAGAAGGCGTCGTAGCGGCCGGCCGCCACGAAGGCGAGATCGAGCGCCGCGGCGCCCCAGCGACGGACCCCCGCCGTGCGTTCGGTGACGGCGGCCAGCTTGGCGTGATAGGCGGCGTGATTGCCCTTGCCGATGTGGGGGATGCCGGTGCCGACAAGCGCGCGCGCCGGCTCCTTGCGGCCGGAGACGCGGAGACGGCGTGAGCGCGCGTTCGGCGTGTCGATATAGGCGCCATTGCCCTTCTCGGCCCAGAACAGCTCGTCCGAGATGGGCTGGTAGATGACGCCGGCAATGATCTCCTTTTCACGCTCCAGCGCGATGGAGATGGCGAAATGGGGTACGCCGTGCAGGAAGTTGGTCGTGCCGTCGAGCGGATCGACGATCCAGCGGTTGCGCCCGTCACCCTTTGTCTCACCGCCTTCCTCGCCGAGGAAGCCGTAGTCGGGACGGACACGCGAGAGCTCGGCGCGCAGGGTGCGCTCTGCCTTGATGTCGGCGTGACTGACGAAGTCGCCGGGGCCCTTTTCGGAGATCTGCAGATGCTCGACCTCGCCGAAGTCGCGCTTGAGGTTCTTGGCGGCGGCGAAGGCGGCGCGGATCATGACGGTGATCGTCGCGGAGCGCTGTGCCAGCGATTTGCGCTCGGGCGGGCCCGAGCGTTCGCGCGCCTCGCCCATCGGGGCGCGGCCCACGCGGGCGACGGGAGTCTCTCGCGGGGGGCGATTGGTAGGGAGGGCCACGGTGCGCGCCTAGTCCTTGGCGCGTTCCATGTAGGTGCCCTCTTCGGTGTTGATCACCAGCCGCGTGCCCACGCCGATATGGGGGGGCACCATGACGCGGATCCCGCCCTCGACGATGGCCGGCTTGTAGGAAGAGGAGGCAGTCTGGCCCTTAACCACGGCGTCGGCCTCGGTGACAGCCAGAACGACAGTCTTGGGCAGCTCCGCGCCGACCGGCGTTCCCTCGTAGAGCGACACGGTCACTTCCATGCCGTCCTGCAGCCAGCGCGACTGATCCTCGTCGAGAACGTCGCTTCCGACCACGAGCTGCTCGAAGGTTTCCTTGTCCATGAACGTGAAGCCGTTCTCGTCCTTGAACAGGTAGGTGCACTCGCGTTCGTCGATATGGACGCGCTCGATGGTCTCGCCGGAGCGGAAGCGCTCCTGCAGCTTATTGCCCTCGCGCAGCGCCTTGGCCTCGATCGCCACGAACGCGCCGCCCTTGCCGGGGCTGATGTGCTGCACCTTGGAAGCAACCCAGAGCTTGCCGTTGTATTCGATGACGTTGCCGGCTCGGATGGAATTGACTTGGACTTTCATGAGCTTACCCGGCCCTACCGCAATATCGGATGAATGGATTTCGGCCTCGCCCGCGCAAGCGGTTCGAGGCCGGCGCGGCCTTCTATCAAAGGCAGCCCGGGGTCGCAACCGGCCCGCCCCAGGCGATGCGGCGCTACTTCAGGCCCAATTCGGCCCGTTTCTTCTTCGAAAGCCCGGCGGATATCACCGCATGGGCCTGCTTCAGATAGGCCCGGGTCTCCGCTGGTGTCAGTACACCGGGATCCTCGAGGGCGACCCATTTCGCCCGGGCGAGGTAGGGCGCCGGCTTGAAGCCTTTTGCATGGGAAAGCGCCTCGAAATGCTCGGGCGGACACTTGAAACTGATGCGGGCGACAGAATGGCCGGGCGGGCCGATCAGGCAGAACATCTTGCCGCCGACCTTGAAGACGGTGACGCCTTCCCACTGTACGCTGCGCGTTGCGGCCGGCAGCTTGCGGCAATAGGCATCGATCTCTCGGGGCGTCATGCCGAGACCCTACACGCCGCGCCGCTCCCATGCGATGCTCCGGCATGACCGAATGGCGTCCCGACAGGCTGGCGCGGCGCCTGCCGCATCTCCAGGCACGTGGCCGGATCCAGGCCGCGCTGCGGCAGTGGTTCGCCACCGAAGGTTTCGTCGAGGTCGAGACGCCGATCCTGCAGGCTGCGCCCGGCGCCGAAGTCCACCTCACCGGCTTCGCGACGGAGTGGGAATTGCCCGACGGCGAAGAGCGCGAACGCTGGCTGCACAGTTCGCCCGAATTTGCCATGAAGAAACTCCTGGCCGGCGGGATGGCGAAGATCTTCCAGTTCGCGCGGGTGTTTCGCAACGCCGAAGGCTCGGCGCTGCACCATCCCGAGTTCACGATGCTGGAATGGTATCGAACGGGTGTCGGCTACGAGACCATCATGGCCGACTGCCAGGCGCTGCTGGCCGCGGCCGGCGTCGACGAGCTGCGGTGGGCCGGCCATGTCTGCGATCCCCGGGCCGAGCCGGAGCGCCTCACCGTCGCGGAGGCCTTCATCCGCCATGCCGGAGTCGACCTGTTCGCCACCGTCGGCAATGCCGAAGGGCTGGCGGGCGCATCGGGCATCGCCATGCATGCCGGCGACACCTGGGAGGATGTCTTCTTCCGCATCATGTTCGAGAAGATCGAATCGAAGCTCGGCATGGGCCGACCGACCATCCTCTGCGAGTATCCGATTTCGATGGCGGCACTTGCCCGTGCCAAGCCGGGCGATCCCAGGGTGGCGGAGCGGTTCGAGCTCTATGTGTGCGGGGTGGAACTCGCCAACGCCTTCGGCGAACTCACCGATCCCGCCGTGCAGCGCGCGCGCCTGGTGGCGGACATGGACCTGAAGGACGAACTCTATGGCGTCCGCTGGCCGGTCGACGACGATTTCCTGGCGGCGCTCGATCACGGCCTGCCGGACTGTTCGGGGATTGCGCTGGGCTTCGACCGCCTGGTGATGCTGGCGAGTGGCGCCCGGCACATCGAAGAGGTGCTATGGCTCCCCGTCCGCTGACCCATAGGCCGCGAAGAGTTCGTTGAAGGCGCGCACCGCAGCTTGCGGACCGTCCTTGTAGCTCCAGACCCCGCCGCTGACGGCGAGGAAATCCGCACCCGCTTCGATGAGGGGCCTGCAGTTTTCGACCGTGATCCCGCCGATTGCCACGCAGGGCACTTCCATAAGGCTGCTCCACCACTCGACGATCTCGATCTCGGCCGGCGTTGTCACCGGCTTGGTCGAGGAGGAGAAGAACGCGCCGAAGGCCACATAGTCGGCGCCGGCCTCGGCCGCTTCCATCGCGAGGTGCCGCGAGGCCTTGCTGGTGACGCCGACCTGACGGTCGGGCCCGACGATCCGGCGTGCCTCGGCATAGGGCATGTCGTCCTGGCCGACATGTACGCCGTCGCAATCGAGCTTCACGGCCAGGTCGGGCCGGTCGTTCAGGATGAAGGCGACGCCGCGCTGTTGGCAAATCGGCCGAAGCGTGTCGGCGGCGCGGATGATCGCCTCGTCGGGGACGTCCTTCAAGCGCAGCTGGAAGGCAGCCACGTCGCCGCCATCGAGGGCGGCCCGAAGGTCGTCGGCAAAGATCGATGGATGCTCGATGCGGGCGGGAGAGATCAGATAGAGACGGGTCACTGGAAGGCCTGATTTTCGGGTGGTGTATGCGGAATGGGGTGCCTCGTCGAGAGCCAGCCGGCAGAAACCTTCCATTGTCTTCATGCGGCGGCATGGGCTAACTGGCGTAAGCCTGATCGCCATGGACCATGAACAAAGTCAGCAAGACCCTTTTGTTGGTGCTGGCGTCGACCGCCGCCAGCCTTCTCGTGGGGATCGCGGTTGCCGCCTATCTGACCGTTCCCCGCATTCCGCTGATCTCGGAAGGTGACGGCCTGCTGGTGTTCGATCCCGAGATCGGCGCGCGGGCCAATCCCAGCTCCCATGCAAAGCGCATCTATCCCGCCGTTCGCGACCGGCAGACCTTTGCCTTCGATATATACACCGACGATCGGGGTGCACGGGTCGACGGGCCTGGACGGAAGAGCCCGGAGCAGATCGATATAATGGTCGTCGGCGACTCGTTCACCTGGGGATATGCGCTCGCCAACGAGGATACCTATGCCCACCATCTGGTGCGCGAACTGGACGCCAGCGTCTCGAACTTCGCGATGGCGGCCTACGGAACGACCCAGTCGCTCCAGATCCTGCGGCGCAACGACGACCTTTCGCCGAAGCTGGTCGTCTACGGGATCATCGCGCATCACCTGGAGCGCAACGTCTCGCCGTGCCTTCCGTCCTACTATCCGTTCTGCTTCAGCGCCTCGCACGTCGCCTGGAACGAAGCGGGAGAGCCCTCGATCGCCTTGCCGCGGAGCAACGGCGTCCAGCGCTTCCAGCGCCACCTGGCCGGAGATTTCCTCGATCCGGTGACATGGCTCACGCATGGGCTCGACGTGGTACGCGGCCGCCTCGAGTATGGGCTTGCCACCTACGCTACGCCGCCAGACGAGAAGAAGGAGGAGGCGCTGGCCTACCTCCTGCGCGAAATGCAGCGATCGGCCGACCAGATCGGTGCGAAGCTGCTCGTGGTCTATCTGCCGACGAACTACTACTCGGCGCCTGCAGCGCTGCCGCGCGTCATCGGCGGCATCGACCTGCTCGACCTGACCGACGCGTTCCAGCGGGAGAGGGACAAGGGGGTCAACCTCTACATCGTGGGTGACGGTCACCCGAACCGCGCGGCGCACGAACTCATGTCCCGGGAGATCGCGCGATACGTTCGCGACAAGGGCCTGCTGGAGGTCAAGAGCTCGCGCCGGGAGCCCGGTTGAAGCTCAGCCGCTCCGACCACGTCGGATCGAGACGGGAGCGCAGCCCGTAGACGTCGCCCAGCACCCACAGATCGCGCACCAGCGGTCCGTCGAAGGTGAAGATAGGCGCGCCATACCACCAGACCCGGCCGTCGGTCGGCGGTTCCCCGAACAGCGTCCGGCGGTGAATGCCATGGAAGCGCAGCTTGCCCGACACGCGGTGGCCTTCCTCGACGAGTTCGAGGATGTCGGACGTGTAGTCGTCGAGCGTGTCGGTGAGCCAGCTCACATAGTCGCCGAACTGCCGGTGTCCGACCAGCACGGGGCCCAGCGAGCCGCGAAAGGTGAAGTCGGGATGGAATATTTGCGGGACGAGGGAAAGGTCGGCCTTGTCCCAGAGGTCCTTGTAGAACACGCGTACCATGTTCTTCTGCCCGCTGAGACGGGCCGGCGTCAGATCGATTTCCGCCTCGTCGGGCAGTTCGGGGTGCCTCCGCTGTGGCGTCATCGCGTCGAACCTCCTCATGTGCATCGCCTGCGGCGTCTCGCTCGCTGGTCCGACCAAAGAACGGTGCTATTCCACATCGCTCGAGCGATGGTGGTCTGCAGAAAAATTGTGACTTCGGGGCCAGCCTGACGCTAGAGATTTAATCCGCCGAAATGGCGAGGCGCTGGACCGGGTCGAAGCGCCGCGAGTGGCGATCGTGTAACATTTGGGCAGAAGAGGGATGAGTTGAGCGGTCGAATTCTGGCGAACGCGGCCACTGCCTTCGTGTCCGTCCTGGTCGGTCTGGTGCTCGCCGAAGGGGCTGCGCGCATTCTCGATGGAATGCCGCTCACCCAGCTCGAACTTCCGGTTCGTCTCGTGAATATCGGCAACGACACCACGGCCGAGCGTCTCGACGAGGTGCCCAGGGCGCCGTCTGTGCAGCGCGACTGGTTCTTCAGCGATCCGCCGCCGTTGCCCAACCGCAAGCCCGTGCCGGCGCCGTTGCAGGAACTCGACCGCGCGCTTCAGAAGCCGGGGAATCCTTTCCAGTCGTCCGAGGCGCTGAAGATCTGGAACTCGGTGCTGGTGGGCGATCCCTGCGCGTCGCCGTTCTTCGCGAATGCGCCAGGCTGGCTCATGTTATTCGATCCTGCGGATGGCAAGCCGTACCCGCCGTTCCGATTCATGCCGGATACGACGACGCCGATCGGATTGGTCACCAACGAACTCGGCTGGCGCGGACCGCCGATGGCGTTCGCCCGCTCGCCGCGTACGATCCGGATCGTCTTCGTCGGCGCCTCGACGACCAGCGATACGCATCAGATGCCCTATTCCTATCCCGAGTTCATCGGGCATTGGCTCAACCTTTGGGCGGCGAAGAACAGGCCGGACATACGCTTCGAGGTCGGCAATGCGGGCCGCGAATCGATGGGCTCGACGGGCATCGAGGCGGTCGTGCGCACCGAGGTCGTGCCGGCACGGCCCGACCTCGTCATCTATCATGAGGGCGGCAA
This sequence comes from Reyranella sp., assembly GCF_965227665.1. Classification (GTDB taxonomy): domain Bacteria; phylum Pseudomonadota; class Alphaproteobacteria; order Reyranellales; family Reyranellaceae; genus Reyranella. Next base: position 1,315,718 of record NZ_OZ245767.1, on the reverse strand, counting down.
CCAGTTTCTCCTCTCCAGCGTGGTACCGTCACTGCCTGCGGGGGAGAAGCCCGCGCCGATGGTCCATCTCGATCAGGCGTCCAAGGGATGGCTGGCCGATCTCTCGCGCTACTCCGACATCGCCCGGCGAATCTACACGCTGGTGGCCGTCATGAAGCTCCAGTCGGAAGGCAACGAGGCGCCCAAGCCGGATTATGAGGTGGTCTGGCCGAAGGGACTGTCCGAGACCGATCCGGACATCAAGCGCGAGGATCTGCCGGTGGGGCTCACGACGATCCTCGGCGATCTCGACCGGATTCACGCCGACTTGGCACCGATCGACAGCGAGCTCGCCGTGACCTCATTCATGTGGATGGCGAAGGACGGGCTGAAGCTCGATCCGATCCGCAATCGCATGACCTGGGACTACCTGAACCTCTACATGTTCCCGTACCGCTATCGCGACATCGAGCGCCTCGCGAACTTCCAGAACGTGGTGCTGGCGAAATACGCGCGGACGCACGGGATCGACTTCATCGACGTTGCTGGCAAGATGCCTTTCGATCCCGACCTCTATGCCGACGGCGTCCACACGACTTATCCCGGAACGCGCATGAAGGGATGGGTGATCCTCCAGCAGCTCGTGCCGTTGATCGAGGCCCGGCTTGCCTCGGGCGCGTGGCCCAGGACCCTCCCGGCGGGAAACGATGTCCCGCCTCACCAGGCCATGCCCGCCCGCCGCATCGAGTTCACCTGCCCGGCGCCACGCCCAGCCAGGTAGGCCGTCCGCAGCAAAAAGGGCGTTGGGCGATCCCGGAAGGTCGCCCAACGCCCTGAGAGTCGATATGGGCGGCGTGTCTTACATCTTGCCCTGATAGATGCCGATGATCTTGTCGAGCATGTCGAGCGCCTCGGCGCGCGGGCGCTGGAAAGTATTGCGGCCGATGATCGAGCCGTTGGCGCCGCCGTCGCGCAGGCTGCGGATCTCGGTGTAGAGCCCTTCGAGGTCCTTCGCCTCGCCGCCCGAGAAGACGACGATGCGGCGGCCGTTGAAGGTCGCCTGCATCACGTGCTTGATGCGGGCGGCCATGGTCGAGATGTCGACATTGGCCTTCTCGTAGGCGGCCTTCGCCTCGGGCTGCCACAGAACGTTCGTCGGCGGCTTCACCTTGATGATGTGGGCACCGAGCAGGGCCGCGATGTGCGCGGCGTAGGCGCAGACGTCCAGCGCCGTCTCGCCGGCCTTGTCGAGCTTGCCGCCGCGCGGATAGGACCACATGACGACGGCGAGGCCGACCGACTTGGCTTCCGCCGACAGTTCGCGGATCTCTTCGATCATCTCGTACTGGTCTTCGGCGCCCGGATAGATCGTGAAGCCGATCGCCGAGCAGCCCAGGCGCAGCGCGTCGGCCACGGTGGCCGTCACGGCCTGGTCCTTGTTAGTCGACAGCGAGTTGGCCGAGTTGCACTTGAGGATGGTGGGGATGGCGCCCGCGAAGGTGTCGGCGCCGGCTTCGAGCGGGCCGAGCGGGGCGGCGTAGGCGTTCAGGCCGGCGTCGATGGCCAGCTGGTAGTGGTAGTGCGGGTCGTAGGCGTCCGGGTTCGGCGCGAAGGAGCGGGCCGGGCCGTGCTCGAAGCCCTGGTCGACCGGGAGGATCACCATCTTGCCGGTACCGCCCAGGCGGCCGTGCATCAGGATGCGCGCCAGGTTGGCCTTGGTGCCGGGGCAATCGCTCTCATAGTTGTCGAGGATCTTCTTGACGGTGCGGGTGATCTTCACGTCCGGGCTCCCATTTTGTGCGGTCGCGCGGTGATAGCGGCGCCGGAGGAGCGGTTCAAGCCCCGGCGGGCCCCCGGAGGCCCGACTACCTGCCACGTCATTGACCTCGGGGCAGGCAGAGGGACAGGCTGTCTGCCCCTCCGGGCCACGATGCGTCTGGCGAAACGAAGAAGAAGGATAAGTCGGTGCCGTCACCCCAGTTGCCCGTCCGACCCGCCTCTTTTGCGGCGCGCCTGCCGTTCTTCTTCGGCTGGGTGATCATCGCGATCGCCTTCCTGACCGTGGCCGTGAGCGTGACCACCCGCACCGCCTTCTCCCTGATGTTCCCGCCGATCGTCGACGAGTTCGGCTGGGATCGCGGCCTGGCGGCTGGCGCCTTCTCCTTCGGCTTCCTGGTTTCCGCCGTGATCAGCCCGCTCGTCGGCCGGACCATGGACCGGCGCGGGCCGCGCTTCGTGATCGAGATCGGGGTGGTGCTGACCGCCGCGGGCCTGCTCGGGGCCACAGTGATCAGCGAGCCCTGGCAACTCTACGCGACGCTCGGCGTGCTGGTCGGGGCGGGGGCCAACTGCATGAGCTTTTCGGTGCAGTCGCAATACCTGCCCAACTGGTTCGTCCGCCGCCGCGCGCTGGCCACCGGCCTGGCCTTCTCCGGCGTGGGCGTCGGCGCGGTCCTGATCCTGCCCTGGCTGCAGACGATCATCCTGAAGGATGGCTGGCGCAGCGCCTGCTGGGCGCTGGGCCTGATGACGCTGCTGGTGCTGCTGCCGATCAATCTCCTGGTTAGGAAGCGGCCGCAGGATCTCGGTCTGCTGCCGGATGGAGCAAAGGAAGCAGGCACCGCCGCGGCGCGGCGTGCGGCGGCCATCGTCGACGCGCGCTGGGTCGCCATCGAATGGACCGTCGCGCGGGCGGTGCGCACGCAGCGCTTCTGGTGGCTCTGCATCGGCTTCTTCAGCACAGGCTATGCCTGGTACGCGGTGCAGGTGCACCAGACCAAGTACCTGGTCGAGATCGGCTTCGGCCCCATGCAGGCGGCCTGGGCGCTGGGCCTTGTGGCGATGGTGGGCATCCCGGGCCAGATCCTGCTCGGCGCCCTGTCGGACCGGATCGGCCGCGAGATCGTCTGGACGATCGCCGGCGTGGGCTTCGTGATCTGCTATGCGGCGCTGCTGGCACTCGGCGCTGGCCCGTCGGAGCCGCTGCTCTATCTCATGGTCCTGTCGCAGGGCGTGCTGGGCTATTCCTTCACCAGCCTGATGGGATCGGTGGTGGCCGAGATATTCGAGGGTCCGCACTTCGGCTCGATCTTCAGCATCATCATGGTCTCGCTGCTGGCCGGCGGCGCCGCGGGCCCGTGGATCACCGGCGTGCTCTACGACTACGAGGGCGCGTATCGCCTGGCCTTCATTGTGGCGCTGGCCTTCAGCGTCCTGGGCGCCGCCTCGATCTGGTTCGCGTCGCCCGGCAAGGTCCGCATGGTCGCCGGGCGCGCGAAGGTCTGACGAGCATTCATTCAGACTGTTGCCAGAATGCGGTCGCAAATTGCCTTTGTAATTCTCTGCAATCGTTCAAGCTAGCATCGGGGTAAGCCGCAGTCGAAACTCGGTAGATTTCGGCTGAAAGATTCGACCAAAGTTCTTCCATTCGAGGGTGATCGGCATCATACGATGGCGCCTCTGCTACCAATTTCTTCCATGCCTCTATGATCGCCGGATCGCGACGCACTATGGGCACCAAGGATTCGAGTTCCGAATCGCTTAGTTTGCCTGGAGCACCGTTCCATAGTCTTTCGAAAGCCATTTTGCTTTTCAGAGGTAGCCGAGCCCGGATGGCCAAGGATGATGGTGGAGCAATCCGGGAACGCCAATAGCAAAGACGATGTCTGACCTTGCTCCAGCTATTCGTTCAAGCCCTTGCCCGGATAGGGGTGCGTCGCGATCCAGTGCTTGGCGATGTCCAGGCGCTTGGTGACCCAGACGCCTTCGTGCTTCTGGACGTAGTCGAGGAAGCGCCAGAGGCCGGCCATGCGGGCGGGGTGGCCGATCAGGCGCTGGTGCAGGCCGACCGACATCATCTTGGGCTGCGTCGAGCCCTCCTTGTAGAGGACATCGAACGCGTCTTTCACCAGGCCGAACCACTGGTCCGAATGGACCATGCCGGCGGCGTACTTGCCGTCGTTGTTGGTCAGCGAATAGGGGACGATGAGGTGCGGCTTGCCCTCGACGGTCTGCCAGAAGGGCAGCTCCTCGCCGTAATAGTCGCTGTCGTAGGTGAAGCCGCCTTCCTCGATCAACAGGCGGCGCGTGTTCACGCTGGGTCCATAGCGGCAGTACCAGCCGGCCGGCCGCTCGCCGACGGTCTGTTCCAGCGACTTGATGGCCTTCTGGATATGCTCGCGTTCTTCTTCCTCGGAGAGCTGGAAGTGGCGTACCCAGCGCCAGCCATGGCAGCAGACGTCCCAGCCGGCGGCCCGGATCGCCTCCGCGGCCGGCAGGTTTCGCTCGAGCGCCAGCGCGCAGCCGAACACGGTGAGCGGCATTCCGCGTTCCTGGAAGGCACGGTGGATGCGCCAGAAGCCGACCCGGCTGCCATACTCGAACATGCCTTCGCCGGCGAGGTCGCGGCCCTTCAAGCCCTGCGAGGAGGTGCTCGATTCGGTGAGGCCGGTCTCGGTGTAGCCCTCGCCGTCCTGGACCGAGGGTTCCGAGCCTTCCTCGAAGTTCACGACGAAGTTGATCGCGAGGCGCGCGCCGCCCGGCCATTTCGGATCGGGCGGATTGGCGCCATAGCCGATCAGGTCGCGTTTCGGTTGCCAGCTCATGAAGGTCTCCTCACCAGTTCGGCGCCCATCTGACGGGCGATGTCGGCAATCTTGTCGTTCCAGGTGCGCATCGAGAGGGTGCGTACCCCGGCGCGGAGACAAGCCAGCGCATAGCCCGGCGCGTCGCCGCAATCGACGATCAGCGTGAAGGCCACGTCCGGGAACTCTTCGCGCGCGCGCTCCTGCAGCGCCCCGAGATAGCCCGCGCCATAGAACGAGGCCGCATCCTCAGGCGTCAGCAGGACCGGCGCCGTGCCCGAGGCGCGCGCCGCCAGCAGCGCCGCCTCGGTCTGCCTCCAGTCGCGTACCAGGATCACCGGGTGGTCCATCGCCGATACAATACACGGTACTACTCATTCAGGCCCTTGCCCGGATAGGGGTGGGTCTTGATCCAGTGCCGGGCGATGTCGAGGCGGCGGGTCACCCAGACGCCTTCGTGCTTCTGGATGTGGTCGAGCAGGCGCTGCAGGCCGACGGCGCGCGCGGGATGGCCGATCAGGCGCATGTGCAGGCCGATCGACATCATCTTGGGCTGCGTCGCGCCCTCGCGGTAGAGCATGTCGAAGGCGTCGCGCACGAAGGAGAACCATTGGTCCGACGTGCCGATCGACGCGCCGAACTGGCCGTCATTGTTGGTGACGGAATAGGGCACGACGAGCTGCGGCTTGCCGTCGACGGTCAACCAGAAGGGCAGCTCCTCGCCGTAATAGTCGCTGTCGTAGAGGAAGCCGCCTTCCTCGACCACGAGCCGGCGCGTGTTCACGCCCGGTCCATAGCGGCAGTACCAGCCGAGCGGCCGCTCGCCGGTCATCTTCTGGATGGCGGCAATGGCCTTGCGGATATGCTCGCGCTCGGTCGCCTCATCGAGCTCGTAGTGCTTGATCCAGCGCCAGCCGTGCGAGCAGACGTCGAAGCCCGATTTGGCGATGGCGGCCGAGGCTTCGGGATTGCGCTCCATCGCCAGCCCGCAGCCGAAGATCGTCATCGGCAGGCCGCGCTCCTGGAAGAGACGCATGAGCCGCCAGAAGCCGACCCGGCTGCCATATTCGAACAGGCCTTCCGCCGCGAGATCGCGCCCCTGGATCGACTGGCCCATGCGGCTCGCGTCGCTGAGGCCGATTTCCGTGTGGCCTTCGCCGTCCTGGATGGAAGGCTCGGAGCCCTCCTCGTAGTTCATGACGAAGTTCACGGCGATGCGCGCGCCGCCCGGCCATTTCGGATCGGGCGGGTTGGCGCCATAGCCGATGAAATCGCGGCGGACTTCGTAAGGCATCGTCGGTCTCCGGATCAGGGAATGCGGACGGTGAAGGGCGTCACGGGCACGAATTCCTCGTCGCCCTTGCCGCCGTCGCGCCACATGAAGACGGCGAAGCGGCCGGGCCGGTCGAGCACCGTGAGGCCGTGATGCCAGGTGTCGGGCCGGTAGGTGACGCCCTGCTTGCCGGTGGCGATGAAGGCCTTCATGCCGCTCGCGTCGGGGCCCCCGGCGGCGGCATGCGGCGCCACGACGATCAACCAGCGCTCGACATCGAGGGGAACGAAGGTCTGGGAGGAATATTCGTGGCGTTCCAGATAGTCGCTGCGCAGCGGCCGATCGGCTGTCTCCGCCTTCAGGCTGACCGAGAGGCTTGCATGCGCGGTCGGCCGCAGGTTGCCCAAAGCGTCTTCGTAGTAGGTGCGGCCCGGGACGTCGGGCACGTCGATCACGTCGCCGAACGGGGCGAAGGCTTCCTTGGTGAGGGGCTGGGGGATCAGTTCCATTGGCGGGTCCTCGTCAGTCGCGCATGCGGCGGGTCAGTCCCACCGTCCATTCCATGATCAGCATCAACAGGAAGGCCGCGGTGATCAACACGCCCGACACCGCGGCGATGCGCGGGTCGAGCGTCGATTCCATCATGCCCCACATGCGGATGGGCAGCATGTCGGTGCGCGCCGTCGACAGGAACAGCGACACCGGCACATTGTCGATCGAGGCCATGAACGCGAGGAACGCCCCGGCGAAGATGCCGGGCGCGATCAGCGGCAGGGTCACGCGGCGCATCGTGTAGAACCAGCTCGCGCCCAGACTCTGCGAGGAGTCGTTCAGCGCCGGGTCGAGCTGGGAGATGCTGGCGGATGTCGTGCGGATGATGAACGGTACGGTCACGATCATGTGGCCGGCGATGATCAGGTTCAGCGATGGCCGGAAGCCGATCAGGGTGAAGTACATCAGCGCGGCCAGGCCGAAAGTGAGGCCGGGCAGGACCAGCGGCGACATGAACAGCCCGTCGGCCACGCGCGCCAGCCGGTGGCGGTTACGGGCCAGGCCGAGCGACGCCATGCTGCCGAACAGGATGCCGAAACCGGTCGACCAGGCGGCGACTTCCAGGGAGTTGTAGACGGCGCGATGGATCTGCCGCGACTGCGAGGCATCGAACAGCGCCTCGTACCATTGCAGCGAGAAGCCGGTGGGCGGGAACTTGAGCGACCGTCCCTCGGTGAAGGAGGTCGTGAGAACGATCACCACCGGCGCCACGATGATCAGCAGGGCCAGCGCCGCCAGAGTGCCGATCACGAGGCTGTATGACAGATCGGCGAGGCTGCGGCGCCTACCCATGGACATAGCCTCCGGAGCGGCGGCCCAGATAGGACAGCGCACTCACGACCGTCAGCACCGAGACGAGCAGGGTGAGCGACACCACCGCGGCGAAGGGCCAGTTGAAGACGACCAGCGACTGCTGCCAGATCAGCAGTGGTAGGTAGATCAGGCGGACGCCGCCGATCACGCTCTGCGAGATGAAGGCTGTGGTGGAGCTCGCGAAGACCAGCAGGCAGCCCGCCACGAGCCCAGGCATGCTGAGCGGCACGATGACCTTGAAGAGCGTCCGCCAGCGCGAGGCGCCGAGGGCGGAGGAGGCATCGCGCAGATTGGGATCGAGGCGCGACATCACGCTGATCAGCGGCAGCAGCATCAGTGGCATCTCGATCTGGGTCAGCGAGATCACGAGGCCGAGCTCGGTCTGTAGCAGGCGCAGCGGCTCGGAGATGATGCCGAGCTGCATCAGCAGCGTGTTCACCACGCCCTCTCGGCCCAGGACGACGATCCAGGCGAATGTGCGGACCACCACGGACAGCAGCAGCGGCATCACGATGATGAAGATCAGCACCTTCTGCAGGCGCGGCGAGGCGTCGAGGTAGATGAGGGCCAGCGGATAACCGATCACGATGGTGGCGCACACTGTCTTGAGGCCGAGCAGCATCGTGTCGGCGATCACCTTGTAGCTGAAGGGATCGCCGAGGAATTTGGCCCACTGACCGAAGCCGGGCTGGGTTATCTTGTCGTCGTTGAAGAAGCTCACGCCGACCAGCATGAGCAGCGGCGCCAGGAAGATCGATGCAAAGGCCAGCGCGAGCGGCAGCGCGAGCTGCCACTCGGCGAGCGGTAGTCTTCGCCGGGGGCGCGCCACTCCAGCGGCGCGTTCCTGGTTCATGAGAAGACGCGCCACTGGAGTGGCGCGCCCCCGGCGCTAGCTGAAATCACTTCGCCATTTCCTTGTTGAACTTCTCGATCCAGCCGGCGCGCAGCGGATTGATCTTCGCCCAGTCGTGGCGGATGTAGCTCGACATCTCGTCGAGGCTCTTCATCGGCAGGTAGGACGGGATCGGCACGTCCTTGTTGACCGGGATGAAGTTGTACGGCGGCTTGGTCAGCGCCTCCTGCACGTCCTTGCCGGCGACGATGTCGAGATACTTGTAGGCGTTCTCGACGTCCGCGGCGCCCTTGGCGATGTGCAGGGTCGTGAGGAAGGTGATGGCGCCGGTCTCGGGCTTCACGAACTCGATGTCGACGCCGCGGCCCTTGAGCGTCGCGACCGTCTGGGTGTTGGTGTAGATCACGTCGCACTGGCCCTGTTGGAACAGGCCCGGCATCGCGGCAGGCTGGCCCACGGCGGCGATCTTCGGCAGCACCTTCTTCAGTTCGACGAGCGCCGGCTCGATGTTGGTCTCGGAGCCGCCGAACACCTTGGCGATCTCGATCAGCGACACCGTGCCGAACGTCGTCTGGAAGCCGGTGATGCCGAGCCGCGAGACCCAGGGATCCGTGAACAGGTCCTTCCAGCCCTTGGGCGCCGGCAGCTTCTTCGGATTGTAGGCGATGCCCACGACCTGTGCGTTGACGCCGATGCCCCACTCGTCGACCAGGCCGGCCGGCAGCTTCGAGGCGTTGCTGATCTTCTTGATGTCGATCTTGTCGAAGAGACCGTCCTGGATCGCAGTGATGCGCGGACCCGGATCGAGCACGAAGGCGTCGAACGGCGGCGCGCCGCGCGCGGCCTTGGCCTTGGCGACCTGGTCGACGGCGAAGAGCGGCTGCAGCTCGAGATCGACGCTGTCCTTCTTCTTCAGGGCCGGCGCCACGATGGCGCGGAAGGCTTCTTCCCACGTGCCGGGATAGATGGCGGCCGCGACGCTGCCCTTGGCATGTGCGATCGAGGGAAGGAATGCGGCGCCGCCCAAGGCGGTGGCACCGGCGAGAAGGCGTCTGCGACTGAACATGGAAAGGGCTCCGTTGGTGTCAGGTGGAACGCGGGAACAACGTGGGACGCGCATCGGCGGCGAGGGTGCAGTAGGTGCGGGCCGCGTCAGTGGCGACCGCCCGACGCGGCTCGATGATCTTGAGGACGGTGCCGTCGGTCGTGCGGGCTTCGTGAACGAGCTGGGCGCCGATGGGCAGCGCCAGTCCGGGCTCGATCCTCCATGCAGAGGGGCCGGGAATCGCGGACAGGGAAAGCTGCTCGGGCCGTACCGACATCAGCACGGGCGCGCCGATACCGAGACCGGCAGGCGCCGCCAGGGTGACGGTAGCCCCGGCGTCCAGCGTAACGTTCGCCGTGCCGTTCTGGAGCGAAGCGATCCTGCCATTCATCAGGTTGGTCGTGCCGATGAAGCCGTTCACGAACAGCGTCTGCGGCTCGTCGTAGATCGCGACCGGCGAGCCGAACTGCTCAACCTTGCCCTTGTTCATGACGGCGATGCGGTCGGCGACGCTCATCGCCTCATCCTGATCGTGCGTCACCAGGATGGTCGTGAGGCCGAGCGTCCGCTGCAGACGCTTGATCTCGATCTGCATGTCGAGACGAAGGTTGCGATCGAGCGCGGCGAACGGTTCGTCGAGCAGCAGGATCGAGGGCTCGATGGCCAGCGCACGCGCGAGGGCCACGCGCTGTTGCTGGCCGCCCGAGAGTTGGCGTGGCAGGCGCTCCTTGAAGCCGCCGAGCTGGACGGTCTCGAGGAAGCGCGAAACTCTCTCCTGGACCTCCGGGCCTTTGAGGCCCCGGGCGCGCAGGCCGTAGGCGACGTTCTCCGCCACCGTCATGTGTGGGAAGAGCGCGTAGTTCTGGAAGACGATGCCGATGTTGCGCTCGTTGGGCGGCAGGTGGTCGATGGTGGCGCCGTCGACGCGCACGCGGCCCGCGGCCTGTCGCACGAAGCCGGCGATGACCCGGAGAAGGGTGGTCTTGCCGCAGCCCGAGGGACCGAGCAGCGCCACGACCTCGCCGGGCTCGATCGCGAGCGTCACGCCGTCCACTGCGGTCGACGTTCCGTAGCGGACGCTCAGATCCTCGACGTCCAGCGCGCGCGCCGCGTTGACTTTCAGTGCCTGCTGCAACGGTTCGGCCTCCCTGCGACTGCAAACGCAAGGGGCATGCCAATCATCTTCGGATGCCGCCTCATGCCGGGAACTGCTCGCGCCACGATTGCGCGATGGCATCGCGCCGCGCGATCCACACTTTGTCGCCGTAGGAGTCGAGCAGCGCGAGCACGCGCTTGAAGGCGGCGAAGCGCCCGGGGCGCCCGGCGATGCGCAGGTGCCAGCCGATGTTCAGCAGCTTCGGATGGCCGGCTTCGCCCTCTTCGAGCAGCATGTCGATGGCGTCGCGCACATAGTCGACCATCTCGTCCGCACGCACGAAGCCGTTGGGATGGAAGAACTTCATGTCGTTGCTGTCGAGCGCGTAGGGCAGCACCAGGAGCGGCTGCTGCGCGTCCGTCCGGTCCCAGTAGGGCAGGTCGTCATCGAAGCCGTTGCTCGCGTAGCCGAAGCCGAGCTCGCGCAGGATCGATCGCGTTTCGGGGCTTTCGCTGCCGCGGCAGAAGAAGCCCGTAGGGCGTTGGCCCGTCGCGCTTTTCATCACCTCGACGCAGCGCCGGAGATCGTTCAGTTCGCCCTCGCGGTCTGTATAGTCGGCATGGGGACGCCACAGCCAGCCATGGCAGGCGGCCTCGTGTCCGGCCTCGACGATTCGCCGGGCGAGTTGCGGCAGGCGTTCGACGGCGCGGCCGCACATGTAGAAGGTCGCCGGCATCCGGTGCTTCTCCAGCGCGGCCAGCATGCGCCAGATGCCGGCGCGCATGCCGTAGGCGAAGATCTGCTCGTTGCCCTGGTCCCAGCGCCCGGGCGGAACGACGCTCACCACCTCGGAGATCTTCTCGGCCTGCGGGTCGCCATCGCTCACGGCGAACTCCGCGCCCTCCTCGAAATTGACCACCATCGAGACCGCAAGGCAGGCCCCGCCGGGCAGCTTCCAGGCCGGCGGCATCCCGCCATAGCCCACCAGGTCGCGCGTCTGGCTCACGCCTTGCATGTCGCCCTCCAACAGGATGTGCACATTTCTTGACGTTATGTGCACATAATTTTACCAACCGCCGGCAGGGCCATGACCGAACTCCATCGCGACCTCGATCTTGAAACCGCCCTGGCCGGGCAGTGGTTCGAACATCTTCGATCGCATTCCAGGGCCCGCCTCGGTGTCACCCGCGCGTCCTACGGCGAGGGCGAGCAGATGGCGCACGACCTGATGCAAGGCATCGGCCAGACGATGGGGCTTGAGACGCGCACCGACGCCGCCGGCAATCTCTACGTGACCCTGCCGGGGCAGGACCGCTCGCTGCCCGCCATCATGACGGGCTCGCATCTCGATTCGGTTCCCGAGGGCGGTAACTACGACGGGGCTGCGGGCGTGGTCGCGGGCATGGCGATGCTGGCGCGCTGGCATCGTGCCGGCCGCCTGCCGAAGCGCGACATCACCGTGATGGGGGTGCGCGCCGAGGAACTCTCGTGGTTTCCCGCACCGTATATCGGCAGCCGGGCCGCTTTCGGCCTGCTGGAGCCCGAGGCGCTCGATGCCTGCCGGCGTCCCGACACCGGCCGCACGCTGGCCGAGCACATGAAGCAGGCGGGCTTCTCCCCCGAGACGATCCGCGCCCGCGAGCGCCAGCTCGATCCCGCGCGCATAGCCTGCTTCCTTGAGCTGCATATCGAGCAGGGGCCGGTGCTGGTGCAGCGCGGCCTCCCCGTGGGGATCGTCACGGGTATCCGTGGCAACCTGCGCTATCGCGATCCGCATATCGTTGGCCGCTATGGCCATGCCGGCGCCGAGCCGCGGCTCTCGCGCAATGATGCGGTGATGGCCGGTGTCGAGTTCGTGTCGCGGCTGGAGGCGTTGTGGCTGGAGCACGAGGCGGCGGGCAAGGATCTCGTCTGCACCGTCGGCCAGTTCCATACCGACACCGAAGTACACACGATGACCAAGATCCCGGGCGAACTGTGGTTCTCGATGGACATCCGCAGCGAGGACAACGAGGTCCTGCTCGCGATCGACCGGCGGCTGCGCGAGATCGCGGCGGAGATCGGCGCGCGGCGCGGCGTTACCATCGATCTCGGCGCCTTCACCAACGCAAAGCCGGGCCCGATCGACCGCGGACATCGCGCGCGGCTCGAAAGACTGGCGAAGCGACTGGATGTCGAAGCTCTGCCGATGGCCAGCGGTGCCGGACACGATGCGGCGGTGTTCGGCATCATGGGCGTGCCCACGGCAATGATCTTCATCCGCAACGACCATGGCAGCCACAATCCCCACGAGGCGATGGACCTCGGCGATTTCGCGCAGGGTCTCCGGTTGCTGGTCGCCGCGGTGGAGGAGATCGATGCCGCGTAAGCCGAGGAAGGGTGACGTCGCTGCCGACGAGGCGGTCTATGGCGCGATCAGGCGGGCGATGCACATGGGCCGCCTTGCGCCCGGGACGAAGCTGCAGGAGCCGGCGTTGGCGCGCGTGCTGGGTGTCAGCCGCGAGCGCGTGCGCAAGGCGCTGCATCGGCTGGTCCACGAAGGCTGGCTGACCGCGATTCCCAATCGCGGCACCTTCGTGCCCTCGTTGACGGTCGAGGAGATGCGCCAGATCTACGATGTGCGCTCGATGCTGGAGGCGGCGATCGTGCGCCGCCTGAGCGAAGACCATACGGCGGCGGCGGCGAAGCGTCTCAAGGCGCACGTTGCAGAGGAGAAGGCCGCCACCCGCCGCGACGACCGTGGCCGCCTGTTCGAACTATCGGGCGAGTTCCACGTCCTGCTCGCCGAACTCTGCGGCAACGACGAGCTGACGCGCCTGCTGCGCGGCCTGCTGACGCGCTCCACCATGCATTTCTCGCTCGCCGCCCCGCGCCAGCTCACCAACTGCGCCGGCCCGCACGACCATGGTGACATCGCCGACGCGATCCTGGGCGGCCGAGCGGACAAGGCCGCGAAACTCATGCTTGGTCATCTGGCGGGACTGGTCACCCTTCAGGCGGCGCGCCCGCCGCAGCACGAACCCGTGGACATCCAGGAGGCTTTTCGCGGCATCAAGGCGCGGCGAGATTGATAACTCCCAGCAAACAAAACGGGCGCCCCGAGGGCGCCCGCCTCTTCTTCGCGGGGGGGGGGGCTGGATCAGCCGAGCTTGCCCATCGCGACGGCGGTGTCGGCCATGCGGTTGGAGAAGCCCCACTCATTGTCGTACCAGCTCATCACGCGCACCAGCGTGCCTTCCATGACCTTGGTCTGGTCCATGTGGAAGGTCGACGAGTGCGGATCGTGATTGAAGTCGATCGAGACGTTCGGCTGATCGGTCCAGCCGAGGATGCCCTTGAGCTGGTTGGCGGCGGCGCGCTTCACGGCCTCGTTGATCTCGTCCTTGCTCGTCTTCTTCTTGGCGACGAACTTGAAGTCGATGACCGAGACGTTCGGCGTGGGCACGCGGATCGACACGCCGTCGAGCTTGCCGTTCAGCTCCGGCAGCACGAGGCCGACGGCCTTGGCGGCGCCGGTCGAGGTCGGGATCATCGACATCGCCGCGGCGCGGCCGCGATAGAGATCCTTGTGCATCGTGTCGAGCGTCGGCTGGTCGCCGGTGTAGGCGTGGATGGTGGTCATGAAGCCGTGGTCGATGCCGACCGCGTCGTTCAGGACCATGGCGACCGGGGCCAGGCAGTTCGTCGTGCACGAGGCGTTGGAGACGATGACGTGGTCCTTGGTGAGCTTGTCGTGGTTCACGCCGTAGACCACCGTCAGGTCGGCACCGTCGGCGGGAGCCGAGACCAGGACGCGCTTGGCGCCGGCGGTCAGATGGGCGGAGGCCTTGTCCTTGGAGGTGAAGATGCCGGTGCACTCGAGCGCGATGTCGACGCCCATCGCCTTGTGCGGCAGCTTGGAGGGATCGCGCTCGGCGGTGACCTTGATCGGGCCGCGGCCCACGTCGATCGTGTCGCCAGCGACCTTCACTTCACCGTTGAAGCGGCCGTGCACGGAGTCGAAGCGGAAGAGGTGGGCATTGGTCTCGACCGGGCCGAGATCGTTGATCGCCACGACCTCGATGTCCTTGCGGCCGGACTCCATGATGGCGCGCAGCACATTGCGGCCGATGCGGCCGAAGCCGTTGATTGCAACACGAACAGCCATCTTATTCCCTCCGTTATTGCGCCAACCGGCGCGCCGCCTGTGCGATCGCTTCGGCCGTAATGCCGAAATGCTTGTAGAGTTCCGCAGCCTTGGCCGAAGCGCCGAAGCCCTTCATGCCAACGAAAGCGCCCTTGGATCCGAGCCAGCGCTCCCAACCGAAGCCGGTCGCCGCCTCGCAGGCGACGCGGATCGTGCCGTCGCCGCCCATCACCTTGGTGCGATATGTGTCTTCCTGCGCCGCGAACAACTCCCACGACGGCATTGAGACGACTGCGGCAGCGAGCCCGTCCTTCGCGAGGAGCTCGCGGGCGGCGAGGGCGAGCTGCACTTCCGAGCCTGAGGCGATCAGGCGGATCGGGGCCGACTCTTCGCCGGCCAGGATGTAGGCGCCCTTGGCGCACAGGTTCTCGTCTCCGGCGCCGCGCACGGTCGGCAGGTTCTGGCGGGTGAGCGCGAGGACGCTCGGCGTGTGCCGGGAGTCCAGGGCGATCTGCCAGCACTCCGCCGTCTCGATGGCGTCGGCGGGCCGCAGCACCTGCAGGTTGGGAATGGCGCGCAGGGCCGGGAGATGCTCGACCGGCTGGTGGGTCGGGCCGTCTTCGCCGAGGCCGATCGAATCGTGCGTCATTACATAGATGACCCGCACGCCCATCAGCGCGGAGAGGCGGATCGAAGGCCGGCAATAGTCGGTGAACACCATGAAGGTGCCGCCGTAGGGAATGACGCCGCCATGCAGCGCCATGCCGTTCATCGCGGCGGCCATCGCATGCTCGCGGATGCCGTAATAGATGTAGCGGCCGGCCGTGTCGGCGCGCGAGGCGCCCTTCAGCGTGGCAGTCTTGGTGTTGTTCGAGCCGGTCAGGTCGGCCGAGCCGCCGACCGTGTCGGGCAGCACCGGGTTGATGACCTCGAGCGCCTCCTGGCTCGACTTGCGGGTGGCCCAGGACGGCTTCTCAGCCGCAAGCTTGGCCTTGAAGGCGGTAATCGCCTCGCCGACGGCAGGCGGAATGTCACCCTTCTGGCGGCGGTCGAATTCGGCGCGATCCTCGGGCGCCATCGCGGCGAGGTTCTTGGTCCACTTGCGGCGGGCCGACTTGCCGCGGGCGCCGATCTTGCGCCAGGCGGAGAACACCGCCTCGGGAATGTCGAACGGCTCGTGGTTCCAGCCGAGCTTGGCGCGGGCGCCGGCGATCTCGTCCTTGCCCAGCGGCGAGCCGTGCGTGGCAGCCGTGCCGGCCTTGGTCGGCGCGCCGTAGCCGATCACGGTCTTGCAGGCGATCAGCGAGGGCTTGTCGGTGACGTTGCGGGCCTTGCGGATGGCGCGCGTGACGGCCTCGGGATCGTGGCCGTCGACGGCTTGCACATGCCAGCCGGCGGCGGCGAAGCGCTTCTTGTGATCCTCGGAGGTCGAGAGCGAGGTCGGACCGTCGATCGAGATGCCGTTGTCATCGAACAGCACGATCAGGCGGCCGAGGCCGAGGTGGCCGGCGAGGGTGATGGCTTCCTGACCGACACCTTCCATCAGGCAGCCGTCGCCGGCGATCACGTAGGTGTAGTGGTCGACGACATCGCGCCCGAACCGTTCGGCAAGGATGCGCTCGGCGAGCGCGAAGCCCACCGAATTGCCGAGACCCTGGCCCAGCGGACCGGTGGTCGTCTCGATGCCGCTGGCGTGGCCGTATTCGGGATGGCCGGCGGTGCGGGCGCCGAGCTGGCGGAACTTCTTCAGCTCGTCGAGGGTCATGTCGGCGTAGCCGGTGAGATGCAGCAGCGAATAGAGCAGCATCGAGCCGTGGCCGGCCGACAGGATGAAGCGGTCGCGATCGGGCCAGTTGGGCTCCGAGGCGTCGAACTTGAGGAACTTCGAGAACAGGACGGTGGCCACGTCGGCCATGCCCATCGGCATGCCGGGATGCCCCGAATCCGCCAGCTGCACGGCGTCCATGGCCAAGGCCCTGATGGCGTTCGCCATGTCACGCGGGGCAGCGGTTTGGTCGGTCATTTTATGCTTGTGCCGTATGGTTTTTCGGATGGCGCGCAACATGACGACCACCCTTTGGCCCGTCAATGCGCAAAAATGCGGGCAAAGCCAACATCTTGCGGGGTTTTACCCTCCACAGGGTCAAGATGTTGACCGCTCACAGGCACACCACCTAATCTTGGTGGATGGAGCAGATTCAGCCGGGCGACCCACGGCGATCCGCTGTCGGGGGAGCGATGTCCAAGGCAGCCAGCGTAACGGACCGAGTCGACAGCGCGCTGAGCCGGCTCGAATCGATGGTCGACGAACGTCTGCGCCTCGAACGGGAGCATTCCGATGCTCTCGCCGCCCGGCTCGCCAAGGTCGAAACCGAACATGAAGAGCTGAAGCGTGTGGCGACCGAGGTCGAAGCCCGACTCGAGCGGGCTATGGAATACATCCGCTCGCTGCTGGCTGCAGACCAGTCCTGAGGACCCGCTTTCTCCCCAGCCCGGGCGTGCGTCGCCGCACGCGACGTGGCAAACTGTAAAACCCCTCAAACGCCGAACAAGGCGCAATAAACCAGGAGAAGCGGAAAATGCCGCAGGTTTCGGTTCAGATCGCCGGTCGTACCTATGAACTCGCTTGTGGCGAAGGCGAGGAAGCGCGTGTCCAGGAGTTGGCCACCTATGTCGACGGCAAGGTGAGCGAGCTTCGCCGCCAGCTTCCCGGCACGCCGGAATTCAAGCTTCTGGTGTTCGCCTCGTTGCTGCTGGCCGAGGAAAGCCGCGAAGCACGTGGTGTTGCCAAGGCGGCGGAGAATGCCCGCGTGACCGCGACCGACAGTGCCGACACGCTGGCCACGGCGCTCGAGGAGCTGATCACCGCCCGCGTCGACAAGATGTCGAAGAAAGTGTCCGGAGCCGCGTAGGCGGGTCCTGACATCCCGAGCGAAGCGAGGGATCTGCATCAGTATTGTGTCCACTCATTGCGAGCGCCGCCCCGAGTCCCTACATTGGGAGCGGGGCGGAATTCTGCGCGGCGCGCGGCCCGCTTAAAACCCCGGGGCCAATAAGAACTCCTGGGAGTTGTTCCTGGCTCTGACCTTGGTCTAGGCCACACGACGCCCACCTGCTTACGCAGGCCTTGGAGGTTCTACGAGCCACGGCCCATCGTGGAGCCGCCCCACTTGTTTCCCTTGCCGGCATGACCCTGATCGACAGCAAACGCGCACTTCGCGCCACGATGCTGGCCCGCCGGCAGGCCCTCGGAAAGAGCGATCGCGAGGCGGCAGCCGAGGCCTTGCTCGCGTGCTTTCGCCTCGAGCGCCCGATCGAATTGCCAAGCGTTGTCTCTGGCTTCTGGCCGATCAAGGACGAAATCGATATCCGGCCCTTGATGACCCATCTGCACGCAGAGGGCTGCCGGGTGGCGCTCCCGGTGGTGCAGGGGCGCGGCCAGCGGCTGTCGTTTCGCGCGTGGCGGCCCGGTGAACCTCTGGAATCCGGCGTGTTCGGCACGCTGCAGCCCTCTTCGCGCTGCGAGACGCTCGAGCCCGACGCCCTGCTGGTGCCGCTGCTGGCCTGCGACGCCGAGGGCTGGCGGCTGGGATATGGCGGCGGGTTCTACGACCGTACGCTCGAAGACCTGCGCAAACGACGCAAGGTGACGGCGGTCGGTGTCGGCTTCGACCTGCAGCTCGTGCCGGAGGTGCCGCACGGCGCCGACGACCAGCGGCTCGATTGGCTGTTGACCGACCGGCGCGCTTGCGCCTTTGTCTGACGCATGAAGATCATGTTTTGCGGCGACATCGTCGGCCGCGCCGGCCGCGATGCGGTCATCAAGGAGGTCCCGCGGCTGCGCCGTGAGCTGGGGCTCGATTTCGTCGTGGTCAACGGTGAGAACGCAGCGGCCGGCTTCGGCATCACGGCCAAGATCTGCGCCGAGCTGCATGAAGCCGGTGTCGACTGCATCACCACCGGCAACCATGCCTGGGATCAGCGCGAGATCATCCCCTACATCGCCCAAGACAAGCGTCTGCTGCGGCCGATCAATTTCCCGCCCGGAACGCCCGGATGGGGCGCCAACCTCTTCCAGACATTGCGCGGCCAGAAGGTCGTCGTGATCAACGTCATGTGCCGGCTGTTCATGGACGCGCTCGACGATCCCTTCCGCGCCCTCGATGCCGAGCTTTCGAAGTACGCTCTAGGCCACGGCGCCCAGTTGATCCTGGTCGACGTCCATGGCGAGGCGACCAGCGAGAAGCAGTCGATCGGTCACTATTGCGACGGCCGTGTGTCGGCGGTGCTGGGCACCCACAGTCATGTCCCAACGGCCGACGGCTGGGTGCTGCCCGGCGGCACGGCCTACCAGACCGACGTCGGCATGTGCGGCGACTATGACAGCGTGATTGGCATGAAGAAGGAGGTCGCGATCCAGCGATTCGTCCGCAAAATGCCAGGCGAGCGCCTGTCGCCGGCCGAAGGGGAGGGGACCTTGTGCGCGGCGGTGGTGGAAACCGACGACCGGACCGGGCTGGCGAAGTCCATCCGGCCGGTCAGGACCGGGGGCCGGCTGGCTCCGGCGATCTGACTTCCCGCATCTTGTATCCGCCGGGCCCGCCTCATAGCTATTAGCGGTGGCCGAAGAGGGTCGTTGACGGGCTGGGGAAAAAGCGGCATCCTTTTGATGTTAAACGGTTTTTCGCCGCATCGGCGACTGTCTTCCAGGTTAGAGGGGGCGTCGGAATCAAGGTTCCGACGTTATTTAGCGGGGGCTTCGGCCCCCGCCTTTTTTTGTCTTGAGGGCCTCTGGAGGCCTCAGCAGCCTGCCAAAGCCCACGAGAAGTGGTATAGGCGGCTCTTCCGGTTACCTAATCTGGTTGTTGGCAATGGCGGGGCATTCCCAGTTCAAGAACATCATGCACCGCAAAGGGCGTCAGGACGCCGTGCGGGCCAAGATTTTCACCAAGCTGATCCGCGAAATCACGACTGCGGCCCGGCTGGGCGCCGCCGATCCGGCGTCCAACCCGCGTCTGCGGGCGGCCGTGATCGCCGCGCGCGACGCCAACATGACCCGCGACACGATCGATCGCGCGATCAAGCGCGGCTCGGGACCCGATGCGGACGCGAACTATGACGAGGTCCGCTACGAGGGCTATGGCCCGGCCGGCGTCGCCGTGATCGTCGAGGCGCTGACCAACAACCGCAACCGAACCGCGGGCGAGGTCCGGTCGATCTTCTCGAAGCATGGCGGAAACCTGGGTGAGTCCAACAGCGTGTCCTTCATGTTCGACCGCCTGGGTGAGTTCCGCTACCCGCTGTCCGTCGGCAGCGCCGACGACGTGCTGGAGAAGGCGATCGAAGCCGGCGCCGACGACGTGGTGAGCGGCGAGGGCGAGGAGGCGGTCCACGAGATCTATTGCGCTCAGGACAGCTTCAACGTCGTACGCGAGGCGCTGGAAAAGTCGTTGGGCCAGCCCAGCGTCGCCAAGCTCACCTGGCGTCCCAGGACCGGCGCGCCGATCGAAGGCGAGACGGTGCAGACGCTGCTCGACCTCATCTCGGCGCTCGAAGACAACGACGACGTCCAGAACGTCTACGCCAACTTCGAGGTGTCGGACGACGCTCTGGCGAAGTTCGCGGCCTGAGCCGGGTGCGATGAGACTGATCGGCCTCGACCCCGGTCTCCGATTGACCGGCTGGGGCGTGATCGAGGTCGAGGGTAACCGGCTGCGCCACGTGGCCCACGGAGTCGTCAAGGTCGCGACGACGGGCACGCTGGCGGAGCGTCTGAGGGACTTGTTCGAAGGCGTTTCGCGCGTTCTCGAAGTGCAGCGGCCCGCCGAGGCAGCGGTCGAGGAGACCTTCGTGAACGTCAATCCAGGCTCCACCCTGAAGCTCGGTCAGGCCCGTGGCGTCGTCATGCTGGCGCCGGCGCGAGCCGGCCTGTCGGTCTACGAGTACGCGACCAACCTCGTGAAGAAGTCGGTCGTTGGAACCGGTCATGCCGACAAGAACCAGATCGCCATGATGGTCGGTCGGCTGCTGCCCGGTGTCGATGCCAAGCAGGACGCCGCCGACGCGCTCGCGGTCGCGATCTGCCACGCCCATCACCGCGCCACGGCGCGACGCATCGAGGCCGCGCTGTGATCGCCAAGCTGAAGGGTCTGGTCGACTCCGTCGACACCGACAGCGCCGTCATCGACGTCGGCGGCGTCGGCTATCTCGTCTCGGCCTCGGCGCGTACCTTGCGCGACCTGTCCGTGGGCGGGCCGGCCACCATGCTGGTCGAGACGATCGTGCGCGAGGATGCCATTGCGCTGTACGGCTTCCTCGACGCCCGGGAACGAGACTGGTTCCGCATCCTGACGACCGTGCAGGGTGTGGGCGCCCGCGTGGCGCTGTCGATCCTGTCGACCCTGTCGCCCGACGAGATCGCCCGCGCCATCGCCGCCCAGGATCGGTCGACCCTGAGCCGCCCCCCCGGCGTCGGTCCGAAGCTGGCCGCGCGACTGGTCACCGAACTGAAGGACAAGGCGGCCGCCTTTGGTATCGCGCCATCACCCGCCCAGGAGGGCAGATCAGCGGAGGCGGCGAGTCCGGCCGGATCGATCAACGAGGATGCGGTCTCCGCCCTGGTCAATCTCGGCTACAAGCGGGTCGAAGCGTTCGGGGCGGTGGCCCGAGCGACCCAGCGGTTGGGTGACGGGGCCGGGCTCGATGCCGTCATTCGTGCCGGCCTCCAGGATCTCGCACGATGAACGCCGCTCCTGACCGCCTGGTGACGCCGAAGCGCTCTGAGGAAGACGCCGCCGAGCTGGCGCTGCGCCCGCAGACGCTCGACGATTTCATCGGCCAGAAGCAGGTCCGCGAGAACCTCAAGATCTTCATTGCCGCCGCCAAGGGGCGGGGCGAGGCGCTGGATCACGTCCTGCTGCACGGGCCGCCGGGCCTCGGCAAGACGACGATGGCGCAGATCGTGGCGCGCGAGATGGGGGTGGGTTTCCGGGCGACCTCGGGGCCGGTGATTCAGAAGGCCGGCGACCTCGCCGCGCAGCTCACGAATTTACAGGCACACGATGTGCTGTTCATTGACGAGATCCACCGTCTCAATCCTGCAATCGAGGAGGTTCTCTATCCCGCGATGGAGGATTTCCAGCTCGACCTGATGATCGGCGAGGGCCCGGCTGCGCGCTCGGTCCGCATCGAGCTGCCGCCCTTCACCCTGGTTGGCGCCACGACGCGGTCCGGCCTCATGACGCGGCCGTTGCGCGAGCGCTTCGGCATCCCGCTGCGCATGGTGTTCTATACACCGGCCGAGCTCGAGACGATCGTGCAGCGCGCCGCCCGCGTGCTCAAGATGACGCTGGCGCCAGATGGCAGTGCCGAGATCGCCAAAAGGTCACGCGGGACACCGCGCGTCGCCAACCGCCTGCTGCGCCGGGTGCGCGACTTTGCGGCGGTCGCCGGGGATGTCGAAGTCACCTCCCAGGTCGCCGATGCGGCACTGACGCGGCTGGAAGTCGACGGGCGAGGGCTCGACGCCATGGACCGCCGCTACCTCGCCTGCATCGCCGAGAATTACGGCGGCGGGCCGGTGGGCGCCGAGACCCTTGCCGCTGCATTGGCAGAACAGCGGGACGTCATTGAAGACGTGATCGAACCCTATCTGATGCAGCTCGGCCTGTTGATGCGCACACCGCGCGGCCGCCTGCTGTCGGAGGGCGGATACCGGCATCTCGGCCTGGCGATGCCGACGGGGCAGAAGCAGCAACTCGACCTGTTGTCCGCGGGCGGCCCGGCGGAGGAGGCGTGAGCAGCTTGCCCACTTCCGGCCGGCTCCATGACGGCAGTCACGTGTTGCCGCTGAGGGTCTACTACGAGGACACCGACGCCGCCGGCATCGTCTACTACGCCAACTGGCTGCGCTTCCTTGAGCGGGGCCGCACGGAACTGCTCCGCTTGCTTGGGCAGCAGCATACGTCGTTGCGCGAGGAGCGCGGCATCAACTGGGTGGTGCGCCGCTGCGCCATCGACTACCTCAAGCCGGCCCGGCTGGACGACACGATCGAGATCGTCACCGGCTGCGGTGAGTTGCGCGGCGCATCGCTCGACATGATTCAGCATGCGCGCCGCAATGAAGAGATCCTGGTTCGAGCCGAACTCGTCGTCGCCTGCATGGGCGAGGGCGGTCGGCCTGTCCGATTGCCGCCGCTCGTGCGGACTGCCCTGGCCCAGGTAGCTGCGAGCGGATCGCCCCGCTCACGCCATATTCGGATACAACCCTCTTGAACCAACGGAGAACATAAATGGACGCGCTAGCGCAGGTCGCCGGAGCCCCCCTCGGCGGCGGCACGGGGACGATTGACATGTCCGTATACGGCCTGTTCATGCAGGCCGACTGGGTCGTCAAGGCCATCATGATCCTGCTCATGCTGGCCTCGTTCTGGTCGTGGGCGATCATCTTCGAAAAGGTTCTCCGGCTCCGCTCGCTGAAGCGCAGCGCCCAGTCGTTCGAGGACACGTTCTGGTCCGGCGTCTCGCTCGAGGACCTCTACGACCGCGTCGGCGCCAAGCCCGACGATCCGATGTCGAGCATCTTCGCCGCCGCCATGCGCGAATGGCGCCGCTCCATTTCCAAGGGGCTCGCTTCCAGCGCCACGGCCCGCGCGGCGCTGCGCCAGCGCATCGAGCAGGTCATGGGCGTCACCATCCAGCGCGAGATGGAAGGGATCGAGAAGCGCCTGGGCTTCCTGGCCACGGTCGGCGCCAACGCCACCTTCGTCGGTCTGTTCGGCACGGTCTGGGGCATCATGAACAGCTTCAGCCACATCGCGCAGTCCAAGAACACCTCGCTGGCGGTCGTGGCGCCCGGCATCTCCGAGGCGCTGTTCGCCACCGCGATCGGCCTGGTTGCCGCCATTCCCGCGGCCGCCGCCTACAACATCCTGTCAGGCCAGGTCTCTCGCTACGCCCAACAGCTCGAGGCCTTCGCCGGTGAGTTCATCACCATCCTGTCGCGTCAGCTCGAGGAACAAGTCTGATGTCGGGCGTCATACCGGCGCCCGGCGCGAACTCTTCGGGCAGCAAGTTCAAGCGACGGAGCTATTCGCCGATCGCCGATATCAACGTGACGCCACTGGTCGACGTCATGCTGGTGTTGCTGATCATCTTCATGGTGACGGCGCCGCTGCTCCAGGTCGGCGTCCCGGTCGACCTGCCGAAGACCAGCGCGCAGCAGGTCGGCGGCAAGGACGAGCCGATGGTGGTGTCGGTAAACTCCCAGGGCGAGGTCTTCCTCGGGGAGACCAAGTACGACATCGCCGAACTCGGCGCGAAGCTGAAGGCGGTGCACGAGGAGAAGCCCGACCAGAGGGTCTTCATGCGCGGCGACAAGAGCGTCGACTACGGGAAGATGATGGAGGTCATGGGTGTCGTGATCGACAGCGGCTTCCGCCAGCTCGGCCTGCTCGGCGAACAGGCGCAGGCGCTCGGACGCGGGACCGTGACGCCGGCCGCGCCCGGCCAGACCGCGCCGCGCGCCCCGCAGGCGCCGGCTCAACCGCAACCCGCGGCGCCGACTCCGCGGCGCTGAGAGATCGGACACGAAGAGGAAGATGGTGCGTCGCCATCCCGCCAGCGTCGAGATGCGCACACCGGCCATCGTGTCGGCGATGGTGCACGTCTTCGTGCTGGGGGCGGCTGTGCTCAATCTCGACTTCTTCGGCCACACGCCGCCGATGGAACCCGAGCCGGTGATGGTCGAGTTCGAGGCGATCGACAAGAAGGCGGGGGCGCCGACCGTGGCCACGCTGCCGCCGCAGCCCAAGGACGCCCCGATCGCCCAGGAGACGACCAAGGCGCCGCCCGTGCAGTCGGCCGAGCCGCCGCCATCGCCGCCCACTCCGAAGCCGCCCGAGGTCGCCGAACCGCCCAAGCCGCCGGCGCCGCCCAAGCCGGAGGAGAAGCCCAAGACGGAGGCCGCCAAGCCGGTCGAGGATCTGGTGGCGTTGAAGCCCAAGGAGCCGGAGAAGCCGAAGGTCGAGAAGCCGCCGGAGCCGCCCAAGCCCACGCCCGAGGCCAAGAAGCCCGAGCCGCCCAAGCCGCCACCGCCCAAGCCCGCGCCGCCCAAGCAGAGCGTCGATTCGATGATCGACGACATTCTGAAGAACAAGCAGTCGACGCAGAAGATCCACACCCCGGAGCAGAGCCCGAAGCCGGTGCAGCAGGTGACGCGGCAGGCGCCCGCGGCGCCGAACCTTGCCGCCGTCGTCACCGCGAGCGAGATCGAGGGCGTACGCCAGAAGATCCGCCCCTGCTGGAATACCCAGGGCGGCTCTCGTGACCAAGCTATGATCATTTCGCTGACCGTCGAGATGAATCAGAACGGCACGCCGGTAAGAGCTGAACTGCGCGACACCGGACGCTACAACAGCGACCCGGTCTTTCGTGCCGCCGCCGACGCGGCGCATCGCGCGATCATGAATCCGCGTTGTCAGCCGTGGCCGCTCTCGCCGGAGAAGTTCACGAGTTGGAAAACGATCACGTTCAATTTCGATCCACGCGACTATTAGTGACCGACGCCTTAATAGAAACCTTCAAATGAAGAGGTCCGACATGATGCTTCCCCGACGGACGACCCTGCTGGGCGGCGTGGCGCTCGCCACCGCCGGCATCGCGAGTTCCGCGCGCGCTCAGCTCACCATCGACATGACGCGGCCCAGCTTCGAGCCGGTGCCGATCGCCATCGTCGATTTCAAGGGCGATCCGGTGGGCGCCCAGATGGCGGGCGTGATCCGCAACAATCTCCAGAATTCCGGCCTGTTCCGGGTGATCCCGTCCAGCGCCTACATCCAGAAGGATGTCGATGCGACCACGCCGCCGCGCTTCCCCGACTGGCGCAGCGTCGGCGCCGCGGGTCTGGTCGTCGGCCAGGTCACCTCGGTGGGCGGCAGCATCAAGGTCGACTTCCGTCTTTGGGACGTGGTCACGAGCCAGCAGGCGACGGGCCTGTCCTTCACCAGCCAGCCCAACAACTGGCGGCGCCTTTCGCACATCATCTCCGACGCGATCTACAAGCGCGTGACCGGCGAGGAGGGCTATTTCGACACCCGCATCGCCTACGTGTCCGAGACCGGCCCGGGCAACAACCGGACCAAGCGTATCGCCGTCATGGACCAGGACGGCGCCAACAACCGCTACCTGACCGACGGCAAGACGATTGCGCTGACGCCGCGCTTCTCGCCGACGCTGCAGGAAATCGTCTACATGGCCTATGGCGAGAACAACGGCCCGCCGCGCGTCTACCTGCAGAATGTCGACAGCGGCCGCCGCGAGCTCCTGGGCAACTTCCCGGGCATGAGCTTCGCCCCGCGCTTCTCGCCGGACGGCACGAAGGTGGTCATGAGCATCGCCGAGAACGGCCGGACGAACCTCTACGAGATGGATGTGCGCGGCCGGCAGCTCCGCCGCCTAACCAACTCACCGGCCATCGATACCTCGCCGTGCTTCTCGGCCGACGGCTCGCAGATCGTGTTCAACTCCGACCGTGGCGGCGCGCAGCAGCTCTATGTGATGAGCGCGGGCGGCGGCGGCGAGCGGCGCATCAGCTTCGGCGACGGCCGCTATGCCACCCCGGTCTGGTCGCCGCGTGGCGATTTCATCGCCTTCACCAAGATCGGTTCGGGCGGGTTCGGCATCGGCGTGATGCGCTCGGACGGCAGCGGCGAGCGCATGCTGGCGAGCGGCTTCCTCGTCGAAGGCCCGACCTGGGCGCCCAACGGCCGCGTGCTGATGTTTTTCCGTGGTCAACCGAGCTCGGGCGGCCGCGCTGGTTCGGCTTCGCTGCATCAGATCGATATCACCGGCCGCTTCGAGCGACAGGTGCCGACGCCGACCGATGCATCGGATCCGGCCTGGTCGCCCTTGATTCCGCAGTAGCGAAATATATGATCTTTTTTGTCGACCCGTGCGTAGCCCTCGCCCGGGTCGATTCCGTCAGGGAGTGGATCCAAAGATGAGCATGATCAAGGCTTTGTCGGCCCTTGCAGCGGTGTTTCTCATCGCCGCCTGCAGCAACAACAACGACACGCAGACGGCTTCCGCTGCGACCACGTCCGTGACGCCCGGATCGGTTGGCGATTTCCGGCAGAATGTCGGCGACCGAGTCTTCTTCGACACCGACTCCTCCACCGTGCGCGAGGACGGCCGCCAGACCCTGAACCGCCAGGCCGAGTGGCTGAAGAAGTACGGCAATTACCAGATCACCATCGAAGGCCATTGCGACGAGCGCGGCACGCGTGAGTACAACCTGGCCCTCGGCGAGCGCCGCGCCAACGCCGCGCGCCAGTACCTGATCGCGCAGGGCATCCCGGCCGCGCGCCTCAAGACCGTCAGCTACGGCAAGGAGCGTCCGGATCCGGTCGGCTCCGACGAGGCGGCTTGGGCGCGCAACCGTCGCGCCGTGACGGCCTTGGAGTAGTATCGCCTCGCACGAGGCGCATACGGGAAACGCCGGTCGTGATGCGACCGGCGTTTTCATTTGGAAGCGAGGCGGCCATGCCTGAAAATGGCCGCGTTTGATGTGAACAAAGCGTTGGCCATGAAGATCCTTCCCGCCCGGCTCGTCCTCCTGATTGCCCTCGCCCTGCCCACGGCGGCCGTAGCGCAGCGTGGGGGAGATGCGGTCTACCTCGAAGACCGGTTCAATCAGCTCCAGCAGTCGCTCACCAACCTGACTGGCCAGCTCGAGCAGCTGCAGAATCGCAATGCGAAGCTGCAGCAGCAGATGGAGAAGATGCAGACAGACTACGAGTACCGCATCGAGCAGCTCGAGAAGGGCGGGGCCGGTCGCCCCGGAGGCGCCGCCCCCAAACCGGCGGCGCAGGCTGCGGCCCCTGCGCCGACACCCGCAGCGGGTGCGGCCAATGCGGACCAACTCTACGACGAGGCCATCAAGAAGCTGCAGGAAGGCGACTACGCCGCCGCCGAACGAGGCTTCAAGACCTTCATTCAGCGCAACCCGCAGAACAAGCTCGCCGGCAATGCGCAATACTGGCTTGGCGAGACCTATTACGCGCGTCGCGACTACAACAGCGCCCTCACGGCCTTTGCCGAGGGCTACAAGGTCTACAAGACCAGTCCGAAGGGGCCCGACAACCTCCTGAAGCTCGGCATCACCATGTCCGTGCTGGGCCGCAAGCCGGACGCTTGCGCCGTGTTCGCGCGCTTCAACCAGGACTATCCGCGGGCGACCGACCTGCAGAAGCGCCGGATCGAACAGGAGCGGCAGAAGAACGGCTGCGGGTGAGCGAGCTCGCCGAGCCGGGACCCGTCGACGGGGCGACCTTCGCGTGCCTGATGGCGCCGTTCGAACCCTTCGAGACATGCCCCGAACTGGGTGTCGCCGTCTCCGGCGGTCGCGATTCTCTCAGCCTCGCCCTGCTGGCGCATGAATGGGCGAGTACGCGGGGCGGCCGTATCGTCGCGCTG
The DNA here is from genome assembly GCF_965227665.1 of Reyranella sp. Classification (GTDB taxonomy): domain Bacteria; phylum Pseudomonadota; class Alphaproteobacteria; order Reyranellales; family Reyranellaceae; genus Reyranella. Next base: position 1,287,925 of record NZ_OZ245767.1, on the reverse strand, counting down.
ATCGTCGATCACGGCCTACGACCCGAGGCGGCGGGGGAAGCCCTGGCCACGGCGCGCCTGCTGGAAAGCCTGGGTATCGAGAGCCTCATCCGGCGGTGGACGGGTGCCAAGCCATCGGCCGGTCTGCAGGAGGCAGCGCGCGGCGCCCGGTACCGGCTGCTGCGAGAGGTCTGCCACGAGCGCGGCATCCTCCACCTCCTCGTGGCGCACCACGCAGACGACCAGGCCGAAACGATCGCGATGCGGGCAGCGCGGGCGAGCGGGCCGGACGGGCTCGCCGGCATGGCGGCGCTGGTCGAATGGCCCGAGGTTCGTCTCCTGCGACCGCTGCTCCCGGTGCCTCGTGTGCGCCTGACCGCCACGCTCGGCTCGCGCGGCATCGCCTGGATCGACGATCCCTCCAACAGCGATCTGCGCTTCGAGCGGGCGCGTCTGCGCCGCGCGCGGACGGTTGCGGTCGGCTTGCCGGTTGCAGATGGTGTGAGGTCTGGCCACGAGCTGCAGACGGCCCGCGCCGGCGTGCCGCTGCTCCAGGCGCGTGAGGACGGCAGCATCGCGATCGACCGTTCGGCCATAGAGCGCCTGCCCCTCGATCTTCGCCGCAGGCTGGCGAGCCGCGTCGTGCAGGCTTTGGGCGGCGGCGATCATCCGCCGCGGCGCGAGCGTCTGGAGCGGGCGGTGGCCCGACTTTCCGGAACGCCCGAGCGCGGCAAATCGGGCCGCGGGCAGGATTTTACCCTGTCAGGGTGCCAGTTCTGCCTTCGGCAAGCCGCCGGCTCGCGGCAGCTTGAGTGGATTGTCCGACCCGAAAATGGCAGGAGAGGAAGGCAGCCCTTGATTCCGGCTGCATTTTTCGCTTGCTACCCTGCGGCCGCAACCCATCTTGATCGTAGCCCCACTTAACGGAAGCCATCAGTGAACCCGTTCAATCGCAACGCTGCCCTCTGGATCGTCATCGTCCTGCTGCTCGCGCTGCTCTACAGCGTCTTCCAGGGTGGGGCGACGCGGACTCCCGGCAACACGATCTCGTACTCGGAATTCGTTCGCGCGGTCGAACAGCGGCAGATCCAGGATGTCCGCATCCAGGGCAATACGATCAACGGCACCTTCCGCGAGCCTCGCAATGGCGTGCAGAAGTTCTCCACCTACGCGCCCAGCACGCCGCCCGACGACCAGCTGATGCCGATGCTTATCAAGAACGTCGATCGCGTCGATGCGGGACCGGCGGAAGAGGGCATGAACCTCGGCAGCATCTTCGTGAGCTGGCTTCCCGTCCTCGTCCTGGTCGGCGTCTACATCTTCTTCCTGCGCCAGATGCAGAGCGGTACCGGCCGCGCCATGGGCTTCGGCAAGTCGAAGGCGCGCCTGCTCACCGAGAAGCACGGCCGCGTCACCTTCGACGACGTCGCGGGCATCGACGAGGCCAAGGGCGAACTCGAGGAGATCGTCGACTTCCTGAAGGACCCGCAGAAATTCCAGCGTCTGGGCGGCAAGATCCCCAAGGGCTGCTTGCTCGTCGGTCCTCCGGGTACCGGTAAGACGCTGCTGGCGCGCGCTATCGCCGGCGAGGCCAACGTGCCGTTCTTCACGATCTCGGGTTCCGACTTCGTCGAAATGTTCGTCGGCGTCGGCGCCAGCCGCGTGCGCGACATGTTCGAGCAGGCCAAGAAGAACGCTCCCTGCATCGTGTTCATCGACGAAATCGACGCCGTCGGCCGCCATCGTGGCGCCGGCCTCGGCGGCGGCAACGACGAGCGCGAGCAGACGCTGAATCAGTTGCTGGTCGAGATGGACGGCTTCGAGGCGAACGAGGGCGTCATCCTGATTGCCGCCACCAACCGTCCCGACGTGCTCGATCCCGCCCTGCTGCGTCCGGGCCGTTTCGACCGCCAGGTCATGGTGCCGAACCCCGACGTGGGCGGCCGCGAGAAGATCCTCAAGGTGCACATGCGCAAGGTGCCGCTGGCGCCGGACGTCGATCCGAGGGTGCTGGCCCGTGGTACGCCGGGTTTCTCCGGCGCCGATCTGGCCAACCTCGTGAACGAGGCCGCCCTGCGCGCCGCGCGCGTCGGCAAGCGCCTGGTGACCATGGGCGACTTCGAGTACGCCAAGGACAAGGTCCTGATGGGGACCGAGCGTCGCTCTATGGCGATGACCGACGAGGAAAAGACGCTCACGGCCTATCATGAGGCGGGTCATGCGCTGGTCGCCATGCATGTTCCCAAGAGCGATCCGCTGCACAAGGTGACGATCATCCCGCGCGGTCGCGCGCTGGGCGTCACCATGCAGCTCCCCGAGCGCGACCATCTGAGCCACACCAAGCAGTACCTGGAGTCGCGGCTGGCCATCATGTTCGGCGGCCGCCTGGCCGAGGAGCTGGTGTTCGGGCCGGAGAACGTCACGACCGGCGCCGCCAGCGACATCCAGGTCGCGACGCAGACGGCGCGTGGCATGATCACTGCCTACGGCATGTCCGAGAAGCTTGGCCGCGTGCGCTACCAGGCGAACGAGCAGGAGGTCTTCCTGGGCCATGCCGTCACGCAGACGCAGAACGTCTCCGAGGCGACGTCGCAGCTGATCGACCAGGAGGTTCGCCGCCTGATCGAGGAAGCCGAAGGCCGGGCGCGGACGATCCTGACCGAGCGCCTCGAGGACCTGCATATGATCGCCAGGGCCTTGCTCGAGTACGAGACGCTGAGCAACGACGAGATCGGCACGATCCTGCGCGGCGAGAAGGTCGTACGCGACGACACGGGCGGTGCCGGCACCTCCGATCGCCGCCGCCGCGCCTCGGTTCCGACCACCACCACCGGCCCGGCGCCGGGTGCCAACCCCGAGCCGCAGCCGGGCGTTTGACGCGACGCTTCGCGGGCCTCGCGCTCGATCGCCCTCTCGTGATGGCGATCGTGAACGTGACGCCCGACTCCTTTTCCGACGGCGGTGAACGCTTCGACCCGGCGCGGGCCATCGATGATGGCCTGCGCTTTGTGGCGGAGGGAGCCGACATCCTCGACGTCGGCGGCGAGTCGACGCGGCCCGGCTCGGCCGCCGTCTCGCCCGAGGAGGAATGCCGCCGGGTTCTTCCCGTCGTCGAAGGCTTGGTGCGGCAGGGCGCCATCGTCTCCCTCGACACGCGTCGTTCGCTGGTCGCCGAAGCGGGCCTGGCGGCCGGCGCGCGGATTGTGAACGACGTCTCCGCACTACGTGACGACCCGGCCATGCTGCCCCTGGTCGTACGGCGCAAGGCAGCGGTGATCCTGATGCACCGGCGGGGAAGACCGGAGGAGCGCTATGCCGGGCCGGCCTATCAAGACGTCGTCGAGGATGTCCGGCGCTTCCTGGTCGATCGCGCTGCGGCCTGTGAGGTGGCGGGCGTCGACCGCCAGGCTATCGCTCTTGATCCTGGTCTGGGCTTCGGCAAGAAGGTCGAGGAGGAACTGGCCTTGATCGCGGGTACGGAGCTTCTGGCCCATGCGGGTTACCCCGTATTGATCGGCTGTTCCCGCAAGAGCTTCATCGGCCGGCTGACTTGCCTCGAAAAACCCTCGGATCGCGATCCGGCATCGGCCTGGCTGGCGGTCGAGGCCGTGCGCCGTGGCGCATCGATCGTCCGCGTCCACAACGTAGTAGCTACACGGCAGACCCTCGCCGTCTTCGAGGCGATGCGGTAAAATTGCAGTAATGGCTCGTTCACTCTTCGGCACCGACGGCGTTCGCGGTCGTGCAAACACCGCTCCGATGACCGCCGAGATGGCGATGCGCATAGGCATGGCCGCAGGACAGGTCTTCCACCGCGGCGCCCATCGCAATCGTGCCGTCATCGGCAAGGACACGCGCCTGTCGGGCTATATGCTGGAGCAGGCCCTGACGGCCGGCTTCCTCTCGGTTGGGGTCGACGTGTTCCTGCTGGGTCCGATTCCCACGCCCGCGGTCGGCTTCCTGACGCGGTCGATGCGCGCCGACGTCGGCGTGATGATCTCGGCCTCGCACAATCCCTACGAAGACAACGGCATCAAGCTGTTCGGCCCGGACGGCTTCAAGCTGTCGGATGCCGTAGAAAGCGAGATCCAGGCGCTGGTCATGCAGCATTCGGACCTCGTCCTCGCCGATGCCGCCGCGATCGGTCGCGCCAAACGACTCGACGACGTGCAGGGCCGCTACATCGAGTCCGTCAAGGCATCGGCGCCACGCGGCCTCGACCTCAGCGGCCTTAAGGTCGTGGTCGATTGCGCCAATGGGGCTGCCTACAAGGTGGCGCCCACGGTGCTCACCGAGCTCGGCGCCGAGGTGGTTCGCGTCGGCGTCGCACCGGACGGATTCAACATCAACGGCAATTGCGGCTCGACCCATCCCGGCGTGCTGCAGGAGCAGGTCATCGCGCACCATGCCCATATCGGCATCGGCCTCGACGGCGATGCCGATCGCGTCATCCTGGTCGACGAGACCGGCGCGGTCATCGACGGCGACCAGCTCATGGCCACGATCGCCGATCAATGGCAGCAGCGCGGTCTGCTGTCCGGCGGCGGCGTGGTGGCGACGGTCATGTCCAACCTCGGGCTGGAACGCCACCTCCACGCGCGGGGCCTGACGCTCGTGCGCACCCAGGTCGGCGACCGCTACGTGCTGGAGCGCATGCGAGCAGACGGCTTCAACCTGGGCGGCGAGCAGTCGGGCCACATCATCATGACGGATTACGCCACGACCGGCGACGGATTGATGGCGGCGCTGCAGGCGCTGTGCGCGCTGATCCGATGCGAGCGTCCGGCCAGCGAATTCTTCCGCGCCTTCGAGCCCGTGCCGCAGCTGCTCAAGAACATCCGGGTCTCCGACGCGGCGGCCGCGCTCGATGCCGCCTCCGTCGCCAAGGCCATCGCCTCGGGAGAAGAGAAGCTCGGCAAGGGCGGGCGCATCCTGGTGCGCAAGTCGGGCACCGAGCCGCTCATCCGCGTAATGGCCGAGGGCGACGATTCGGAGCTGGTGCGCAGCGTGGTCGACCAGATCATCGACGCGATCCCCCGGCAGGCCGCATGAAGGGCCGCGTTCTGATCGTCGCCGGGTCGGACTCAGGCGGCGGGGCCGGTATCCAGGCCGATATCAAGGCGGTCACCGCGATGAACGGTTTCGCGGCGACGGCCATCACGGCGCTCACCGCCCAGAACACCGAGGGCGTGCATGGCGTGGTCGGGATCGAGCCCGCCTTCATCGCGCAGCAGATCGAGGTCGTGCTGAGCGACATCGGGGCCGACGCGCTGAAGACAGGCATGCTGCACAGCGCCGAGGTGATCGGCGTGGTGGCGGCGGGAATCGCCCGGCATGCGCCCGGCGTGCCGCTGGTCGTCGATCCGGTGATGGTGGCCAAGGGCGGGCACCGGCTTCTGCTGACCGAAGCCGAAGCCGCGCTGCGCGACACGCTGCTGCCGATGGCGGCACTCGTCACGCCGAACCTGCCCGAGGCGGAAGTGCTGGTGGGCTTTGCGGTGAGGGTCGAGGCCGACATGAAGCGCGCTGCCCAACGGCTGGTGGAACTAGGCGCCGGCGCAGTGCTGATGAAGGGCGGCCATCTCGAAGGCGATCGCGTCGTAGACCTGCTGTTCCACGATGGAAGGTTCGACCGGTTCGAGGACGCAAGGATCGTGAGTCGCAGTACCCATGGCACGGGCTGCACGCTGGCCTCGGCCATTGCGGCGGGCCTGGCGCAGAAGATGACACTGCGTGATGCCGTTGCGCGCGCGCGGGACTATGTCCGCAGGGCCATCGAGACCGCGCCCGGTTTCGGTCGCGGCCATGGCCCGCTCAATCACGCGGTGACGGTCAAATAAGGCCGGCGTCCTTCGTTGCCGGTTGCCGGGGCGTCCATTTGCCGGCTTCCGCCAGCACGATGAAGTTCCAGAGTTCGCGGTTGAAGGCGTCCGGCTCCTCCAGATTCACCGCGTGTCCGGTCTTGGCGAACATCGCGAGGCCGGCATTGGGCAGGACCTGCTTCAGGTACAGGCTGGGCTGCAGGCAGGGATCGTCCTCGTCACCGCAGATGATCAGCGTCGGCAGGCCGAGCTTCTTCCAGTCCGCCTCGAAGTCATAGAGCGACGGCCGCTTGCCCTGGTAATTCTCCATGGTGTTGGCGGCGCCGACCGCGGGGTGCTCGGAGAGATGCTTCGTGAACTCGTCGAAGCCGCGCGGATCCTTCAACCTGAAGCGCGAGCGGGTGGGATTGGTCGTGAGGCTTTCGGCGTATTTCGCCATGCCGTCCTTGCGGATCAGAGCGGCCGTCGTCACGGCATCCTTCTTGAACTGCTCGTGCCCGTCGCGGCCGGCGCCGGACCCCACGCCTGCGAGCGTCAGCGAGAGCGCGCGGTTGGCATAGCATCTGCCGAAATGGGCCGTCGCGAAGGCTCCCTGCGACAGGCCAACGATATGCGCCTTCGGGACCTTCAGGTGGTCCAGCATGTGCAGGGCATCGTCGACGGCATGTTGCTGACCGTACATGTCGCCGTTCGGCGGCACGTCGGAACCGGGATAGCCGCGAAAGGAATAGGTGATGCAGCGGTGACGACGGGCGAAGAAGCGCATCTGCGGCTCCCAGGCGCGCCAGTCGCCGCAGTATTCGTGGACGAACAGGATCGGCGTGCCGCTGCCGGCTTCCTCGTAGTAGAGCTTCACCCCGTCGGGCGTCGTGGCGTGCGGCATGGCGCGTTCCTCTTCGCAGCGTTGATGGCGGCGCGCGATAGGCTAGCATCGCGGCCATGGCAAAGCATCGCATCTACACGATGGGCTTCGCGAAGGTTTACGCCGCCCTGGTCGCGAAGGCGGAGCGGAAGGGCCGCACCAGGGCCGAGGTCGACCATGTCATCGGCTGGCTCACCGGCTACGGCACAAGGGCGCTCGAGGCCCAGTTGAGTAAGAAGGTCGACGTCGAGACCTTCTTCGCCAAAGCGCCCAAGCCCAACCCCTCCCGCACCCTCATCAAGGGCGTGGTCTGTGGCGTCCGCGTCGAGGAGATCGAGGAGCCGATCATGCGCGAGATCCGCTACCTCGACAAACTCGTCGACGAACTGGCGAAGGGAAAGGCGATGGAGAAGATCCTGCGCAAGGCGTGACGCGCAGCATCCTCCCTACACGCCGAACCGCTCCAGCCGCTCCAGCACCAGCGGGATCTTGTCGTCGGTGACGTTGGCGAAGGCGAGGCGGATGAAGCGCTCCTGGCCGGCGCCGAACATGTCGCCGGGGATGGTGAGCAGGTTCTCCTCGTCGGCCATGCGCTTGGAGATTTCGGTGGAAGCGGTGCCGGCAAAAGGATGCTCCACGTAGGCGAAGTAGGCGCCGATGCTGACGAGGCGCCAGCTGTTGGAGCGTTCGAGCCCCTGGCCCAGCAGGTCGGCCCGTGCCTTGAGGCCGGCGGTATTGTTCCGCGCCCACGGCAGCAGGTTGCGCAAGCCGTACAGCGCCGCCTCCTGCGCAAGCCGCGGTGGGCAGATCGAGACGCAGTCCATCGCCTTCTCGATCTCCGCCATCAGTTCGGTGCCCGCGGTGACGGCGCCGACGCGATAACCGGTCAGCGCGAACACCTTCGAGAAGCTGTAGAGGTGCACCAGGGTGCCGCGCCAGTCCGGCCGGCTGAAGAGATCGTGCGGACGCTCGCCTTGAGGCAGGAAGTCCTTGTAGGTCTCGTCGAGCAGCAGCGCGATGCCATGCTTCTTCGCGAGTTCGAAGAAGGCATGGATCGTCTCGGGCGGATAGACCGCGCCCGTCGGATTGTTGGGCGAGATCAGGATGATCGCGCGGGTGCGCGGCCCGATCAGCTTCGCCGCATCCTCGGCGCTCGGCACCGCGCCGGAGCCCGGCCGGAAGTCGAGCGGCACCGGCTCGACTCCCTGCATGCGCATCCACATATCGTGATTGAAGTAGTGCGGCCGTGGCACGATCACCTGGTCGCCCGCCTTGGCGATGCTCATCAGCGCGAGGCAGAAGGCCTGGTTGCAACCCGACGTGATGCCGACTTCGGCGGGTGTGACGGGCGCACCATAGAAGTCGGAAAGATGGCCCGCATAGGCCTCGCGCAGAACCGGCAGGCCGAGGATCGGCGTATAGCCATGCATCGTCGGATCGAGCAACAGCTCGCCCAGATGCTGGCGCAGTTCGAGCGCGGGGGGATAGCCCGGCACGGCCTGGCTGAGATCGATCAGCGGGCGGTCGGCGGGGAAGGTGCGACCCAGCACCCAGCGCTTGGTCTCTCCGATGGGCGAAGGGGCGACGGCGGCGAGCCAGGGATTCGGTGTCGGAACGGTATTCATAAGCAGCGAACGCTTCTTTCAGAACAGGTGGCCGGGAATTCCGGCGATCTTGATGGGGCGAGGGTAATTCACAGCAACTTCTCGCAGGAATTGCAGGCCTCGCTCCGACTTGGGGCGCGGAGCATCCAAGGCTCTCGCTGGCCTGTCAAATCGATCGCGAATCTGTCTCTCATGTCAAAATGCGTTGCTTGCCCGGCTTCTTGTGCATAGCATCGCCTCAAGGCTCCGAATGAGAGCCATTGCCTTTGCGTCAAAGCAGGCCCGGGTCAATCGGCCGTACGAAACGGCTCTGAGGAGGAAACATGGTCTCGAGGAAGGTCAATCGTCGTCGATTCGTGGCCGGTACCGCCGCGGCTTCTGCAGCGTTCGTGGCTGCGCCGTTTGTCCGCGGCGCCTACGCTGCCGGCAAACTCACCTGCGGCTTCTGGGACCACTGGGTCCCCGGTGCGAACAAGGCTACCGAAGAACTCTGCAAGGAGTGGGGCGAGAAGAACAAGGTGGAAGTCCAGATGGACTTCATCACCTCGCAGGGCAACAAGCTGCTGCTGACCACCGCCGCCGAGGGCCAGGCAAAGTCCGGCCACGACGTGCTCGCCTTCTCGACCTGGCTGCCGGCGCGCTATTCCGAGCAGCTTGTCGCCATGAACGACGTCATGGAACCGCTCATCAAGGAGAACGGCGCGGTCAATGGCACCGTCGAGTATCTCGGCAAGCTCAACGGCAAGTGGCTTGCCGTGCCGGCCACAGCGGGCAGCCAGATCAAGGGACCGTGCTCGCGCATCGACCTTCTGAAGAAGCATGCCGGCATCGACATCCAGGCGATGTACCCGGCCGGCCAGGCACCCAAGGCCGACGCCTGGACCCTCGACAATTTCCTCACGGCGGCGGAAGCCTGCCAGAAGGGCGGCAACCCGTTCGGCATCGGCCTCGGCACGACGTCGGACAATGTCGACACGGCCGGCGCGCTGTTCCACGCCTTCGGCGCCCAGCTCGTTAACGCCAAGGGCGACATCGTCGTGAAGAACGACCAGGTCCGCCAGGTGCTCGACTACTACAAGAAGCTGATGCAGTTCCTGCCGCCCGACGTGCCGTCGTGGGACGATGCCTCGAACAACAAGTTCCTGGTGTCGGGTCAAGGCTCGCTGATCATGAACCCGCCCAGCGCCTGGGCCGTTGCCAAGCGCGACGCACCACAGATCGCCGAGCAGCTCTGGACGCACGGTTTCCCGATGGGACCGAAGGGCCGCTACGCGCCGTTCCTGCCGTACTTCTGGGGCATCTGGAACTTCAGCAAGAACCAGTCGGCGGCCAAGAGCCTGATCACCTTCCTCTCGCAGGCCAGCTCCGCAGAGAAGATGACCAACGCCTCGCAGGGCTACGACCTGCCGTCGTTCGAGAAGCTGACCACCTTCAAGGTCTGGTCTGAAGAGGGGCCGCCCAAGGGCACGCTGTATCACTACCCGAACCCGCACAACCACCAGACGCTCTCGATCGCCGCCGCGCCCGCGCCGCACAAGATCGCCGAGCAGATCTACACCCAGGCCATCCAGACCCAGATGGTCGTGCGCTACGCCAAGGGCGAAGCGATGGACAAGACCATCGACTGGGCGGCCAAGGAGCTCGAGGGCTTCACCCGCAACTGATGCGAGTCCACCCGCCGGTCCCTTCGAGTGGGACCGGCGGGCGGCTCCGAGAGCGGTCCCGGAATCGGCCTGCAGGGCCGGTTCGGGAGGAAATGGTGGGCGGTCCTGCCGGGTGGCAGGGCGGCCGCCGCTTCCGACACGGCGTGCCGGTCCGGCGTAGGTCTCGTAGCTGTTTCAACTTGGCGTTTCCCGCATGGCCCGACGGGGCCTGGAGTACCCGATGGCAGACATCGCCGCCCGCAACCCGGCCGGGCACCCGACACAGCAGCGCAGCAGCCTGCACAAGCTCATGCAGCGCAAGTCGACCATCGCCTTCCTGATGGCGCTGCCACTGATCCTCTTGATCCTCATCCTGGTCGCCTATCCGGCGGGCTATGCGGTCTACCTGGCCACCCTCAACAAGGGCATGACGCGCTTCGTCGGCTTCGGGAACTTCGAGTTCCTGTTCGGCCGCGACACGTTCTGGCTGGTCGTCTACCAGTCCTGCCTGTTCGCCATCACCGCGGTGATCTTCAAGGCGATCATCGGCTTCGTGGTCGCGCACTTCGTCCACAACATTCCGGCCAAGGGACAGCGCAAGTGGCGCGGCATGCTGCTGGTCCCGTGGGTCATTCCGCCGGCCATGAGCACACTGGCCTGGCTGTGGCTGTTCGATCCCTCCTACAGCGCTCTCAACTGGCTCCTGGCGATTTTCGGGTTCGAGGGCATTCCGTGGACAGGCGAGGCGGGATGGGCGCGCTTCTCGGTCATCCTCGTCAATGTCTGGATCGGCTCGCCGTTCTTCATGATCATGTATCTCGCGGCGCTGAAATCGGTGCCCGAGCAGCTCTACGAGGCTGCCTCGATCGACGGCGCGACCTGGTGGCAGCGCATCTGGTACGTGACCCTGCCGATGATGCGCAACATCATCGCGATCACCGCGCTGTTCTCACTGATCGTCACCTTCGCCAACTTCGACATCGTGCGCGTGCTGACGGCGGGCGGTCCGCTCAACAGCACCCACATCTTCGGCACCTGGGCTTTCCGCGTCGGCATCGAGGGCGGAGACATCCCGCTCGGCGCCGCCGTGTCGCTGTTCATGGTGCCCATCCTGGCCGTCGCCGCGACCTTCATCCTGCGCGACATCACCAAGCGGGGGAGTGAAGTCTGATGGCAAACGCCGCAATCGCCACCGGGGAGCCGACCCGTCCCAAGTACGGCAGCATGAGTCGCGACCGGACCTGGGCGCTGCGCTGGTCCTATTTCTTCCTCGTGCTGTTCGCCATCTTCTTCCTGATGCCGCCGGTCTACATGCTGATCACCTCGCTGAAAACCAGCGCGGAGATCTCGGCGGCATCCAATCCCTGGTGGATCAGCAATCCGACGCTGCAGAACTACATCGATCTCCTTTCGCAGAACCAGTTCCTCGTCTTCTTCCGGAACTCGGCGATCGTGTCGATCTGCGTCGTCATCCTGACCATGCTGATCAGCGTGATCGCGGCCTTCGCGCTCGCCCGCATGAAATTCTGGGGCTCCGCCACGCTGGCGACCGGCGTGTTCCTCACATACCTGATCCCCGAAACGCTGCTGTTCATCCCGCTGTTCAAGATGTTCGCGTGGGTGAACGAGGTTTTCGGCGTCCAGCTGATGAACCACTGGTGGACGATGATCATCCTCTACCCGACGCTGACAGTGCCGTTCGCCACCTGGATCATGATCGGCTACTTCGCGTCGATCCCCAAGGAACTCGACGAGGCGGCCCTGATCGACGGCGCCACCTGGATGCAGACCCTGACCAAGATCTTCATCCCGGTGGCCCTGCCGGGGATTATCGCGGCGACGATCTTCACCTTCACCGTCGCCTGGGCGCAGTTCCTCTATCCGCTGGCCTTTACAACCTCTACCAGCGAGCTGGTTCTGCCGGTGGGCATCATCACGACGCTGATCAAGGGCGACGTCTTCAACTGGGGTCAGATCATGACCGGCGCGCTGCTCGGCGCGGCGCCTCCGCTCATCATCTACGCCTTCCTCATGGATTACTACATTGCGGGTCTGACCGCGGGCGCGACAAAGGGATAGTCGACACATGGCTCAGGTAACGTTGCGTAAAGTCGTCAAGAAGTACGACGAAGTCCTCGCCGTCCGCGGCATCGACCTCGATATTTCCGACAAGGAGTTCATCGTCCTGGTCGGTCCGTCGGGCTGCGGCAAGAGCACGACGCTCCGCATGATCGCGGGGCTCGAGGAGATCAGCGGCGGCGACATCGCGATCGGCGGCGACGTCGTCAACGACGTGCCGCCGAAGGACCGGGACATCGCCATGGTTTTCCAGAACTACGCGCTCTATCCGCACATGAACGTCTACGAGAACATGTCGTTCGGCCTGAAGCTCAAGAAGACGCCGAAGGACGTGATCGACCAGCGGGTGAAGCAGGCGGCGCAGATCCTCGACATCACCGAGCTGCTCGACCGCAAGCCCAAGCAGCTCTCCGGCGGCCAGCGCCAGCGTGTCGCCATGGGCCGCGCCATCGTGCGCGATCCGAAGGTGTTCCTGTTCGACGAGCCGCTGTCGAACCTTGACGCCAAGCTGCGGGTACAGATGCGCACCGAGATCAAGAAGGTGCACCAGAAGGTCCGCACCACGACGGTCTACGTGACCCACGACCAGGTTGAGGCGATGACCCTGGCCGACCGCGTGGTGGTGATGAACGGCGGCCTGATCGAGCAGGTCGGCTCGCCGAACGATCTCTACCATTCGCCGGCGACGAAGTTCGTCGCGGGCTTCATCGGCTCGCCGGCCATGAACTTCATCACGTGCCAGCTCGAGCAGGCGGCAGGCGCCCTCCGCGTGCGGTTGAACGATACGCTGTCCTTCCCGGTGCCGGCCGACCGCACGGCCCGCTACACGCCCTATATCGGGAAGCCCAGCCTGATGCTGGGCCTGCGTCCCGAGCACATCACCGAGACCAAGCCGCACACTGAATCGAACCAGCACGATTTCGACATGCTGATCGACGTCGTCGAGCCGATGGGCATGGAGACGCTGGTCTATTTCACGGTGAACGGCCGGGAGGTGTGCGGCCGCGTCAATCCCAACGCGGGAGCGGCGGCGGCACAGTCCATGAAGCTGAGGGCCGACCTCAGCAACATGCATCTGATCGACGACAGCACCGGCAAGGTGCTCTGAGCGTCAGCGCGCTTCGTCAGCTTCGGCGAGGAAGCCCGCGACGAGAGCCTTCACGACCTCGGGCTGGTCGTCGTGGATGTAGTGGCCGGCATCGGCCACTTCCTTCCAGCGTACCAGCGGGTTGCGCGCAGCCATCTCCTCGGCGGTCTCGCGCCTGAAGTAGTCGGAGCGGCCGCCGCGCAGCGCCAGTGTGGGCGCGCGCAGGGCATCGACATGCGGCCACAGGTCGACCCGGCGGGACGGGTCTGGATCGAGGCGGGCGCGCGCGATGCCGTCATGGTCGTATTGCCAGCCCCATGTGCCGTCGGGATGTTGCTTCAGCATGTTGCGCAGCCGGTCGAGGCGCGCTTCCTCGGTGACGCTCGGTCGCAGGTTGCGCATGAATGTGACGGCGGCGTCCCAGCTTTCGAAGGAGCGGGGGGCCGAGAGCAGTTCCTGGCGTATGCGGGCGGAGCCGGCGCTGTCTTCCGAGGCGCCCGGGCCGGCATCCTCGATGATCAGCCGCCGGATCCGGTCGGGATGTGTCGCCGCATAGACATAGGCCGCAATACCGCCCATCGAATGGCCGAGCAGGTCGAAGCGGGTGAGGCCGAGATGCTCCACCACGTCTTCGATGTCGCGGACATAGCTGTCGTTATAGTAGTTGCCCGCCGGGTCCCAGTCGCTGGCGCCGCGGCCGCGCTGGTCCCAGGCGATGGTACGGAAGCCGGGCTGGAGTGCCTGCGCCAGCGGGCCGAACGTACGGGCGTAGCCCCTGATTCCGTGGAGCATGACGATGGGCGCGGCCGCGGGATCCCCCCATTCCAGCACGCGCAGCGACAGGCCGTCGCGGGTGCGGACCCTGTACTCCCGTGATCCGTCGTCAATGGTCGTCATGCGATCCTCTCCTGTCAGGCGGCATGTGACGCTTCGGCGGAAAGACCGCCGAGTCGTGCATGCAGACGCCCGCGCGTTGCGCACGCGAAGGCGATGACGATCTCGTCCGCGTTGGGGGCATCCGCGAACATGGCGCTGATCGTGTCGTAGTGCGAGCGTACATAGAGCTCGTCCTTGTGGGCGAGCGGAATGTCGATCGACGCACCCGGCGCGCCGCGCTTCCCGGTCGACGGAATCCAGGACTTCGCCCCGCCGATCGCATCGCGCACGGGGTCGGCGAACACCGTCGTCAGCAGCGCGTTGCCGTGCTCGTATTCGCCGGCCGCGCCCACCAGGCAGGCCTTGCCGTAGCTCGCGACCTGCGCATTGCCGATGGTCTCGCGGATGCGCCGCCCGAATTCGCGGCCGAGCGCCTCGGAGGCCCGCACCGAGCTGCCAAGATCACCGACGAACCGGCCGGCATACGGATTGTGCAGGGCGGCCCCGATGACGATCTTGCGGACAGGGGCGCCATCGGCCAGCTCCCCGGTCTCGTTGGCCAGGGTATCCTCGATTTGCAGGTACCATTTGCGGATATGGAATTCGCCGAGATTGTTGGTGCGCATGTTCCGTTGATCTTCAGGTGAGGAGAGGGAGCGTCGCGGTCGCGCGGGTCAGGTGATCGAGCGGGGATGGGCGCGGACCGGGGCCTCGAACGGAGTCCAGGCGACGGCCGTGATCTCCGGGAAGGCGCGCCATTCCTTGAACCAGCTCCGCCCGCCGTCGAGCGAGCGGAAGAGGTCGCCGTATTTCGTGCCGGCGAACACCAGGTCTGGATCCGCGGAATGGAGGCCAAAGGCCCAGAATGTCGAATTCGGCTCGGCATGGAGCAGGACGGGGGCCCAGCTGTCGCCCCGGTCGGTCGACCGGTAGAGGCGACTCTTCGTGCCGGGCGTGCCGTCGCCGACGGCCAGCATCAGCGCACCGTCTCCGGCCAGCGGCTGGACGGCGCGGGTGTAGTAAAGCCCCTCGAAGCGATCCTTGGAGGCCGCACCGGTCCATGCCTTGCCGCCGTCGGTGCTGGTGAAGACCGAGTTCACGGTCGCCACGAAGATCCGGTGCGGCTGCTGGCCGCTCGCCGGCAGCATCGAGATGCAGTGGATGTCGGAATTGGTGATGCCGCACTCGGGATCGAGGCGGCGCCAGGTGGTGCCATGGTCGTCGCTGCGCCACAGGCCGCCTTCCTCGACGCCGAACCAGACCTGCGCGGTATCGGACGGATTTATGTAGATCGTGAGAATACGCGGACGGTTAACGCCCTGGCAGAACTCCGGAATTTCCGGCGACAGGCGCTCCCAGCTCTTTCCGGCATCGGTCGACCGAAACATGGCTGCTCGCGAAGGCGCGCCCGTGCCGGCGTAAATGTAGGACGGGTTGGCGGGATCGATGGCGATCGACCATACCGCCTGACCGTTCATCGGCGAGTCGACCAGCGAGAAATGGGCGCCGCCGTCGGTGCTGATGCAAAAGCCTGAATCGGCACCGGCCAGGATCACCTTCGGATCGTGCGGATGCACGAGCACGCTGCGCACGACGCCGTCGAACTCGATGGCCTCCTTGAGGCCGAGACGGTGCCAGCTCGCGCCGTCGTCGACGCTGCGCAGGAAGCCCTGGCTCGCCGTTCCAACCAGAATCGTACCCTTCATATCCGCTCCTCCATCGTCGTCCGATCCCGGAACGAACCGGGATTCGCCCCCTGTGTCCAAGACCATGCGCAGCATCTTCGCCTACGTGAACGGTCTCTTTCAACAAAATTGTAGTACGGTACTTGTTTATTGAAACAAAATCGTCGTACCTTTCGTTCAACAGCGAATGGGGTGGCTATGACGGGGTTGCTTCGAAGGGTCGTGCGTACCTGCGCCGCGGTGGCGCTGCTCCTCTCGGGACCGGCCATGGCCGGGACCTATCCGGAACGCCCGGTGACGATCGTCGTGCCGTTCGAGGCGGGCGGATCAACCGACGTTTCGGCGCGCGTCGTCGCCAAGGCCCTCTCGGACGTTCTTCGGCAGCCGGTGGTCGTGTTGAACCAGCCAGGGGCGGGCGGACGCATCGGAACGCGGCGCGTCGCGACCTCGGAACCCGATGGCTACACGTTGCTCTGGGGGAGTGGCAGCACGCTGGCCGTCGCGCCGGTGCTCTACCCCGACCAGACCTACCTGACGTCCCTGGTGCCGGTGAGCCTTGGCGCCCTGCAGCCCTTCGTGTTCGTCACGTCGCGGGCGACCGGGGCGCGGACCCTGGCAGAGCTGCTCGACCAGGCTCGTGCCAAGCCCGACGTGCTGAATTTCGCTTCTGCCGGCATCGGCTCCAGCAACCATCTGCTGGGCGAGATCCTGATGGCGGCGACGGGCACGAAGTTCGTCCACGTCCCCTACAAGGGATCGATCTCGGCGCGCGACGCGGTGATCAACGGCGACGCCCAGCTGATGGACGAAGTGCTGGCGCCGCTGCTCGCCCAGATCAAATCCGGACAGCTCGTGCCGCTGATGGTGACCAGCGAGACTCGCGATCCCGCACTGCCCGACGTTCCAACGGCGAAAGAGGCGGGCCTTCCCGACCTGTCCATCACCGGTTTCTTCGGCCTGATGGCGCCGCCCAAGACCTCGCCCGAGATCGTGGCCACGCTCAACGCGGCGATGAAGAAGGCGCTGGCCTCGCCCGAACTGCGCAAGTCCTTCGAGGCCATGAGCTTCGATGTCGGCAGCGGCTCGACCGAGGAGCTGGCGGCGCTGATCGCCCGCGGCCGCGAGCGCTACGGCCGCATCGTGACCGAACGCAAGATTACCGTGAACTGAAAACCACCCCGAATTGGAACTTCACAGCGAGACCGAGATGAAACTGTACCTGACGCCTCACGCCTGCTCCCTCGCCGTCGACATCGTCGCACGCGAACTGGGCATCCCGCTGGCCCTCGAATGGGTCGACGTTCGCGCCAAGAAGCTGCGCGACGGTTCCGACTACTACGCGATCAACCCGAAGGGGCAGGTGCCCACGCTTAAACTCGACGATGGCGAGTTCCTGACCGAGGGGCCGGTGATCGTGCAGTATCTGGCCGACGGCAAGCCGGGCAATGCACTGCTCCCGCCCGCCGGTACCATCGCGCGCTACCGCGTCCTCGAATGGCTGAACTTCGTGGGCACCGAGCTGCACAAGGGCTTCACGCCGTTGTTCCGTCCGACCACGCCGCAAGAATATCGCGAGATCGCGCGGCAGAACCTCGCCACCCGTTTCAAGTGGCTCGATGGCGTCCTGGCCGGGCAGCCGTTCCTGACGGGCGCCTCTTTCAGCGTGGCGGACGCCTACTGCTACACGATCCTGATGTGGTCGAAGCTTCATGACATCGACCTCGCGCCGTGGCCGAACCTCGCCGCCTACGTCGCCCGCGTCGCCGAACGCCCGTCCGTCAAGGCCGCCGAAGAGGCGGAACGCCAGGCCAAGGCGGCCTGAGGCGGGACGGCCGACCATGAAGTTCTTCCATGAATCCCATGGCTGCTCACTGGCCGTCGACATCGTCGCGCGCGAGCTTGGCATCCCGCTGGAGATCGTCTGGGTCGACATGCAGCGCAAGCTGTTGCCCGACGGCACCGACCTGTACGCGATCAATCCGAAAGGGCAGGTGCCGTCGCTGCAGCTGCCCGACGGCCAGTTCCTCAGCGAAGGGCTGGCGATCATGCAGTACCTGGTCGACCAGCGGCCGGACAGCGACCTCGCGTCGACCGCGCGGGGCGCGGAGAAGTACCGCGTCCTCGAATGGATGAGCTTCATCGGGTCGGACCTGCACAAGGGCGGCTTCATGCCGCTCTTCAAGAAGACGACGCCGCCCGATTATCGACCGATCGCGCTGCAGCACATCGCCGGTCGTCTGGAGTGGCTGAACCGCCATCTGGCCGATCGCGACTATCTCGTGGGCGACCGCTTCACCATCGCCGACGCGCATTGCTACGCGATCGTCATCTGGACGAAGCGGCACGCGATCGACGTCACACCCTGGCCCAGGCTCGAAGCCTACATGGCTCGGATCGCCGCCCGCCCGTCGGTGCGCGCCGCCGTCGAGGCCCAGCTCGTCCAGGAAGAGCTGGAAGCCAAGGCGCGTGCGGTGGTGCCCGAGAGCCGGCGCGATATCGCCCCCGAGGCGTCGTGACCATGAACGCCGCCAGCATGAAGCCCGTCTCGCGCCGGATTGCCGGCCTGCTCGCCATCGGCCTGGGCTGCGCGCTGGCGATCTCCTCCGCGAGCGCGGCCTATCCGGAGAGGCCTGTAAGCCTGGTCGTCACGTTCGAAGCTGGCGGCGCATCCGACGTATCGGCGCGCGTCGTGGCGAAGGCTCTGTCGGAAGTGCTCAAGCAGCCGGTCATCGTCCAGAACCAGCCGGGCGCAGGCGGACGTATCGGTACACGGCGCGTGGCGGGCGCCGAACCGGACGGTTACACCCTTCTGTGGGGCAGCGGCAGCACACTTACCGCCGCGCCGGCGCTCTATCCGGATGAAAAGTATCTGGCGACGCTGTTGCCGGTTGGCGTGGGCGCGCTGCAGCCGTTCCTCTTCGTGACCACGCCCGCGACAGGCGCCAAGACGGTCGCGGAACTCGTCGCGCTCGCAAAGCAGAAGCCCGGTCAGCTCAACTTCGCCTCGGCGGGGATCGGATCGAGCAATCATCTGTTGGGTGAGATCTTCATGTCTGCGACCGGCACGAAGTTCACCCACGTGCCCTACAAGGGTGCAGCGCCTGCTCGAGACGCCATGATCCGGGGCGATGCGCAACTGATGGACGAAGTGACCGCGACTTTGTTGCCTCAGATCAATGCCGGCCAGCTGGTTCCATTGCTCACCACCAGTCAGACGCGCGATCCCGAGTTGCCGGGAGTGCCAACTGCGGCAGAGGCCGGACTGCCCGATCTGGCCATCACGGGCTTCTTCGGCGTCATGGCACCGCCCAAAATGTCACCGGAACTGCTCGCGACCCTGAGCGACGCGATGAAGAAGGCGTTGCTGTCGGAAGAACTCAAGAAGTCGTTCGCCAGCATGCGTCTCGATGTCGGTAGCGGATCTGCGGAAGACCTGGCCGGCCTCATTGCCCGTGGACGCGAGCGCTACAGCAAGATCGTCGCCGAACGCAATATTCGCGTCGACTAACCCTCATCTGCCAACCGAATGAGAAACCATGAAACTCTATCATGAAGTCCGCGGCTGCTCCCTTGCAGTCGACATCGTCGCCCGCGAGCTCGGCGTCCCGCTCGAGCTGATCTGGGTCGACGTGCCGCGCAAGCTGCTTCCCGACGGTTCCGACTACTACAAGGTCAATCCCAAGGGACAGGTTCCGGCGCTCGAACTGCCCAATGGCGAGTACCTCACCGAGGGCGCCATCATCATGCAGTACCTCGCTGACCAGCGGCCGGGCAGCGACCTGTGCGCCGCGCCGGGCACGCTGCAGCGTTACCGCATCATGGAGTGGATGAGCTTCATCGCCTCCGACCTTCACAAGGGCGGGTTCATGCCGCTCTTCAAGAAGACGACGCCCGACGACTACCGGCCGTTGGCGCGCCAGCTCGTGGTTTCGCGCATGAAGCTGCTCGACGAGCACCTGGCGGAGCGCGACTACCTGACCGGTCCGGTCTTCACCATCGCCGATGCCCATTGCTACGCGATCGCGATGTGGACGCACTATCACGACATCGATCTCGCGCCGTGGCCCAACCTTTCGGCCTACCTGGAGCGGATTGGCAAGCGCCCGAGCGTGCAGGCGGCCAAGGCGGCGGAACGCGCGGAAGCGAAGCGCCAGGGCTACGAGGGCAAGGTATGACCGCGCGCTGGAGCCACCGGCCGGACGGGTCGAACTGGGGCGAGTTCGGTCCCGATGACCAGCTCGGCGCGATGAACCTGGTCGGCCCAGAGCAGGTTTTGAAGGGCTTGGCCGAGGCCCGGACGGGCAAGACGTTCAGCCTGTCGCTGCCGCTCGACCTGCCCGGCGGTAACGCCCTGCATCCGAGCCGCCATCCGCCGCGGCGGTTCGCGACCCTGCGGGCCGGCAAGAGCGCGGGCGAACAGTGCTTCTGCTTCGCCCTGCAGCGCGACAACCCGCTGCTCACCGACGTCGTGTCCGACGATGTCGTATTGCTGCACACGCAGTATTCGACGCAGTGGGACGGGCTCGCCCACATGGGCAGCCTGTTCGACTCCGACGGCAGCGGCAAGCCCGAGATCACCTTCTACAACGGCTACCGCCCGCGGCATGGCCTGACGGTCGCGGAGCGCTGCGAGCGCAGCGAGGCGTGGGCGACCTACGAGAATCCGCGTGCCGACGTTCTCGGTATCGAGAACATGGCGCGCCACGGCGTCCAGGGCCGGGCCGTGATGGTCGATCTCGCGCACCATTACGGCCGGGAGAACCATGCGGTCGGCTACGACGATCTGCAGCGCATCCTCAAGAAGGACGCCGTCGAGATCGAGAAGGGCGACATGGTGTGCTTCTACGCCGGTCTCGACGAGCTGATCCTCGGCATGGGGGGCAAGCCCGATGCGGCGGTCCTCCAACGCTCCTGTGCCGGTCTCGACGGCCGCGACAAGCGGCTCCTCTCCTGGATCACCGATACCGGCATCGCGGCGCTGATTTCCGACAATTTCGCCGTCGAACTGATGGCGAAGGATGCGCCGCAAACCTCCCACGCGCTGCTGCCGCTGCACGAGCACTGCCTGTTCAAGAACGGCATCCATCTCGGCGAGCTGTGGTTCCTGCGCGACCTCGCCGGATGGCTGAGGAAGAACGGAAGGAATCGCTTCCTGCTGACGGCGCCGCCCCTCAATCTCCCGGGCGCGGTGGGGTCACCCTTGACGCCCATCGCCACAGTGTGAGGCGAACTCCGGAGGTTACGATGAAGCGCAGGTTCTTCAACATGTCGGCCCTGGCCGCGGCGACCGCAGCTGCGGCCGGGCTCGGCCGGCCCACGGCGCCGTGGGCGCAGGGAACCTCCTTCCCGCCGATCGTGTCGCTCGTCGTTCCTTTCGCGCCGGGCGGCGGCGCGGACCAGCTTGCCCGCGAGTTCGCCAATGCGGCGGCGCCGCTGCTGCCGGGCACGACCTTCGTGGTCGACAACAAGCCCGGCGCCAACGGCGTCATCGCCAACCGGCATGTCGCGCGGCAGAAGCCGGACGGCGCGACCTTCCTGCTGGGGACCTCGAGCACCCATGCGCTCGGCCCGCTGATCCATCGCGGGGATGTCGACCCGGTGGCCGACTTCGCGCCGGCCACGCTGCTGGCCGAGACGGCGACGGCATGGGCCGTGCTTGCAACGTCGCCCTGGAAGACACTGCAGGAGGCGATCGCGGCGGCACGGCAGAAGCCGGTCACCTACGGCACGTTCGGTGCCGGCTCCTCCGCCCATCTCTATGGGCTGGTTCTGGCCGGCGCCACCGGCGCGAAGCTCGAGCACGTTCCTTACAAAGGCTCAGCCCAGGCCATCACCGACCTTTTGGCCGGGCACGTCGACTCGGTCTTTCTTACGACCAGCGCGCTCGACGCGATGACGAAGCAGGGCCGGATCCGGCTGCTCGCGGTGAGCGGCGACAAGCGCACGCAGCTGCTGCCCGATGTCCCGACCTTCAAGGAACAGGGCGTGCCCCAGCTCGAGTTCAACGGCTGGTTCGGTCTCTTCGGCCCCAAGGGCACGCCGGCCCCGTTGCTCGACCGGCTCGCCGGCGTGGCCAAGACGCTGGGCGAGGATCAGCCGTTCCGCACCCGTCTCGTCTCCCAGGGCTACGACTGGGTCGGCTCCACCCCGGACGCGCTGGCGCGCGAACTGGCGAGGACGATGGAGATCTACACCCGGATCGTCGCGACCACGCCGGCCGGGGAGCTCTCACGATGAGCGATAACGGCATGAACGGCGCCGAAAGCGCGACCCCGCTGCGCAAGCAGGCGGAGGAGGATCTGCGCAAGGCGATCCTGTCGGGCAGGTACGACGCGGGCGAGCGCCTGAAGGAGCGCCAGCTCATGGAGACGCTGGGGGTCAGTCGCACCCTGCTGCGCGAGGCCTTGCGTCAGATCGAGGCGGAGGGGCTGGTCACGCTCGTGCCCAACCGCGGTCCCGTGGTCTCGGTCCTCTCGTACGAGGATGCCGAGGAGATCTACGAGGTGCGCGGCATCCTCGAGGCGCAGGCCTGTGCGGGATTCGCGCTGCGCGCTTCCAGTGCCCATGTCCGCAAGCTGCAGGACGTGTTCGCCAACCTGAAGCGGGCCGCCGAGGCCGGCGACGTCTCGCGCACGCTGGAACTCAGCACCGACTTCTACGACGTCATCCTCGAAGGCAGCGGCAACAAGGTGCTGAGCTCGATGCTCAAGCTCCTGCACAACCGTATCGTGCTGCTGCGCCGGACGTCCCTGTCCGAGCCCGACCGCCTTCCCGAAACGCTAGACGAGCTGACCCGGATATACGAGGCGCTTTGCGCACGCGACGAGTCCGCAGCCAGCAAGGCCTCGCAGCACCATGTCCGCCAGGCCTCCCGGGCCGCCCTGCGCATCATGCGCCAGCGGCAGTAGGGACGGCATGCCCGGCAGGATTTCAGTTTGCCGGCAACTGAGCCGGTTCTCACGGGGGAAGGCTCCATGTCGTCGATCAGAATCCTGTCTGCCATACTGCTCCTGGCCCTGAGTCTCTCAGGGCCGGCGAACGCGCAAGCGACCTATCCGGCGAAGCCGATCACACTGGTGGCGGCCTTCGCCCCGGGCGGCGCCACCGACACGGCGGCCCGTATCATCGCCAAGGAACTCTCGATCGAACTGGGGCAGCCGGTCGTCGTCGACAACCGCGTCGGGGCTGGTGGCGCGATCGGCGCGGCCTCCGTCGCACGGGCGGCGCCGGACGGCTACACGCTGCTGCTGGGGACGGGATCCGAGATGGTGGTCCTGCCTGCGGTCAAGATCGTGCCGCCCTACGATGCGCTGAGGGACTTCACGCCCATCGCCGAGATCGGCACCGTCACCTTCGTCTTGGTGGCGCATCCCTCGGTCTCCGCCAACAGTGTCCAGGAGCTGATCGCGCAGGCACGTGCTAATCCCGGCAAGCTCTCCTTCGCCTCGTTCGGCATGGGCTCGACCAACCATCTGCTAGGCGAACTCTTCATGAAGAAGTCGGGCACCGACCTGCTGCACGTGCCTTACAAGGGCAGCGCCGCCGCCGCGACCGACCTCGTGGCCGGCGAGGTGAAGCTCTCCTTCGACACCACGACCGTCGCGATGCCGCTGGTGCAGAGCGGCAAGCTCAAGGCACTCGGCCTCCTGTCGCCGCAGCGTTCCGATGCGGCGCCCGGCGTTCCGACCCTGGCTGAGAGTGGTGTCGCCCTGTCGGTCGTCGGCTGGGTCGGCATGGTGGGCCCGCGCGGCATGCCCGCCCCGATCGTCGACCGCCTCAACAAGGCGATCAACAAGGTCCTGGCGATGCCCGCCATCGTCCAGTCGTTCAAGGACCGCGGCGTCACCGTCGTAACCGCCACGCCCGACGGATTCGGCCAGTTCATCCGGTCGGAGGTCAAGGAGTGGACGCAGGTCGTGAAGGATGCCGGCGTGAAGATCGAATAGCACCCGTCACCGGGAGCGACGAAGAGGGGCTTGCCGCAGGGCAGGTCCCTCTTCTTTTTCGACCGGTCTTTTCCTAAGCTGGGTCGATGACGCAGCGTGTTTGGCGCCTGACTGGATTGGCCTGGGCGTTCTTGTGGGGCGCGCATGCTTCTGGTGTCGCTCCTTCTGCGGCACAGGAAGCCGCACCCTGCAGCCTCCAGTACCTCTTGCAGAACGATCCTGCTTACTGGAGCGAGGCGTCATACACGGTCAACGTGAAGTGTGTTCAAGCGCTTCGAGCCGAACTGAAGACGCTTTCGGTGCCGACGTCGGAAAGCAGATACCTCAAGTTGCACCTTGGCCTTTGGGATGGGGACAAAGCCGTCATAACGGCAGGCCTCACCGCTCTATGCCGCGATACGTCTTACGCTCGGGCTTGCTCGGCGGCAGCCAACCTGATGCTCAATGAGCGGCTGGGTTCGGAGACTGAGACAATTCAGCTGCTGGAGATGGCCGCTGCCGGGCGCATGCCCGCTGCCGACATATCGCTCGGCGATCTTTATCTGCTTCGCTTTCGAATCAGTCGGGACAGTCGTGACCTCTGCCGCGCTTATACGTTCTGGCAGACCGGAGCCGCGCTGGGAGATCCAGACGGAGGACGTCGGCTCGACTGGGTGCAGTCCGAACTCAAGCCGAACTGTGCGGAGAGTTGAGAGCGCATCTCCGCGCGACGGGATCAATATGAAAGCGTAGGCTCGCGAGCGCGCGGCCGGGCCGCACGACACTGGGAACAATGGACCTGGAAGAGAAGCGAGGAGAGAGCGAGATGGGCATTCTGACGGGCAAGGTCGCATGGGTGACGGGTGCGGGGTCGGGCATCGGGCAGGCGGCGGCAGTGGCGCTGGCCAAGGACGGTGCGACCGTGGTGCTGACCGGGCGCCGCCGCGAGGCGCTCGAAGAGACAGCCGAGATGATCCGTAAGGCGGGCGGCACGGCCGAGGTGAAGCCGGCCGACCTGATGAAGGCATCAGCGGTCGAGAAGACCGTTGCGGCGATCGCCAAGAAGCACCGCCGCATCGACATCCTGGTCAACAATGCGGGCCTCAACATCCAGAAGCGGAGCTGGAAGCAGCTGACGCCCAAGGGGGTCGACGAGGTCGTGCACGGCAACCTGTCGAGCGCCTTCTACTGCACCTCGGCGGTGCTGCCGCTGATGCGCAAGAACAAGGGCGGCGTTCTGATCCACACCTCCTCGGTGGCCGGCAAGGTACCGAGCCTGCTGTCGGGCCCGGCCTATTCGGCGGCCAAGCACGGCGTGGTGGCGATGAGCCACACGATCAACATGGAGGAATGCGTCAACGGCATCCGCTCCTGCGTGGTCTGCCCGGGTGAGGTGGCGACGCCGATCCTCGACAAGCGCCCGGTGCCGATCACCCCGGCCGAGCGCAAGCGCATGGCGCAGTCGGAGGATGTCGGTGATCTGATCCGCTACATCGCCTGCCTGCCGCCGCACATCGTCATCAACGAGGTGATGATCAACCCGACCTGGAACCGCGGCTACGTCGCGAGCCTGCAGCGCGGAAAGTCCTGACCATGGGGAGCGTGACGATCAAGGCGAAGGAGCTGGAATCCTTCGTGGCGGACATCTTTGCCGCCGCGGGATGCTCGAAGGAGGAGGGCGGTCGCATCGGCCGCTACCTCGTGAGCGCGAACCTGTCGGGCCACGACAGTCACGGCGTGGTGCGCGTGCCGCGCTATGCCTCGCAGAAGAAGAGCGGCACCGTCATTGCCGACGTGACGGTCGACGTGCTGGTCGACACGCCGGTGATCGCCGTGGTCGACGGCAAGTACGGGTTCGGCCAGACGGTGACGCCGCAGGCTGTCCAGATCGGCATCGAGAAGTGCCTGAAGAATGGTCTTTCGGCTGTGACCCTGCGCAATGCGGGCCATGTCGGCCGGGTCGGTGACTGGGCCGAGATGGCGGCCGAGGCGGGCCTCGTCTCGGTGCATTTCGTCAATGCCTCGGGCAGCGTCCTGGTGGCGCCCTATGGCGGCGTCGAGCGCCGCTTTTCGACCGCGCCCTATTGTGTCGGTGTCCCGAGGCCGGGCGAGGATCCGCTGGTCCTCGACTTCGCCACCTCGATCGTGGCCGAGGGCAAGGTCCTGGTGACGAGCCAGGGCGGCAAGAAGCTGCCGGAGGGCGCGCTGATCGGCCCGGACGGCAAGCCGAGCGCCGACCCGCATCTGCTCTACGGCGACTACACGCCCACGGGCCCGCGCGACCACAGCAAGGGCACCGGCGCCATCCGTGCCTTCGGCGACCACAAGGGATCGGGCCTCGCCTTCATGTGCGAGATCCTGGGCGGCTCGCTGTCGGGCACAGGCGCGACCGATCCCAAGCGCGGCCGCTTCGCCAACGGCATGCTCTCCTTCTACGTCGACCCCAAGGTGTTCGACGCCGAGGGCTTCTTCCCGACGGACATTGCCAAGTACGTCTCGTTCGTGAAGGGCTCCAAGCCGGCCACGCCCGGCGTCGAGATCCTGGTGCCGGGCGAGCAGGAATCGCGCACCCGGGCCCAGCGTCTCGCCGACGGCGTACCGCTGCCGGACGATACCTGGGCCGCCATCGTGGAGACCGCGCGCTCGGTCGGCCTCGACGAGCGGCGCATCCAGCAGGCGACGATGTAAGTCGTCAGCGGCCGGCGGCGGGCTGCAGCCGGTATAGGGAGCCCGCAACCGGATCGACCGCCGCCGGCCTGGCCGCGAAGTCGGTGCGCAGCATGCGTTGCAGCGCACCGAGCCGGGCGGCGTCGGCGACCATGCCGGTCTCGGTCAGCAGCTGGGCTTCGGGAATGTCCCACAGGCGGACGACGATCACCTCGTAGCCGAGGGCAAGCGCGCGGTCGATCTGTCGACGCAGGGATTCGACGTGCCGCTCCGCGCTCCAGTCGGGATGGCGCAGGACGTCGCCGGTGAAGCCGATCCATTTGAACTTCGGCAGCGCCTGCGGCGCCGGCCCCAGCCCAGCGATACCGGGCTCCGCCGTGCCCCAGTGCAGCGAGGCATAGACCATCGTCCAGTCGAAATCGTGCAGCAGGAAGACGGTGCGCGCAGGATCGCTCTCGTGCTCGAGCCGCTCGATGGCGTTGCGCCACTTGCTGTCGAGGCCGCGCAGAGGCGCGATGCTCCAGACATTGTAGGCGAACAGCGCCACCGTCGCCGCAGCCATCGCGGCGAGGCCGCGCGCCGGCCAGCGCCGGCGCGCGGCCAGCAGTACCAACGCCCAGGCCGGTGTCACCCAGGCCATGACGTTGATCTGCATCTGCGGGTCCTGCGGCTGGGAATAGAGGTTGAAGACCTCGCCGGCGAGGAAGGTCACGCCGAATACGGCCAGCAAGGCGCGCGCACGGCCCTCGTCGCGGGTGGGCCACAGCATTGAACTCGCGACGAAGGCGATCCCCACCAACAAGAAAGTCGTGACGAAGCGCCAGATGTCCCAGCCGGGAAGCCAGTCGAACGTCGTGACGCCGGTTCCCAGGAGGTAGGCCACGATGCCATCCCACAGATAGCCGACCTTGGCCCAGGTGAAGCCTGCCCACACTGAGCGCACCGCCTTGCCGGTCCAGATGAGATCGAACGGTCCGACGGCGCCGGTGTGACCGTGCCAGGCCATCGCCACGACCGCAGTCGTGGCGAGCATGCAGGCGAGGAACAGGGCGATCCAGGCGATGCGCCTTTTCAGGCGAGGTTCGCAGAACCAGAGGGCGGCGAGCATCGCCGGCAGGGTGGGGAACATCAGCCGCCATTCGAACAGCCAGCCGGTCGAGAACAGCACAGCGACCGCCGCGACCCGTGCCGCCGACGGGTGCGCGAACCAGACCGCAGCGAGCGCCATCGCGGCGAACATCACCGTGTAGCTCGGCATGATGTCCTCGTTGACGATGGCGAGGAACATCACGTGACTGGTCGCGAGGTGGAACGCGCCCGTCAGCAGGCCGATGATTCGGTCGCCCGTCATGGCGCGGGCGAGCAGGTAGGCCACGCCCGTGCAGAGGCTGGCGCTTGCCGCGTTGAGGATCGTGAGCTGCCGCCGGGGATCGCCGGCAAAGACACCGAGCAGGTCGAGCAGGCGGCAGAGGGCTCCATAGATCGGGTAGAACAGATAGTTCGAGGGGTAGAGCGGTGCATGCGCCGGATCGACCACCCAGGGCGTCAGCTCGAGGCTCTTGAAGACGCCGTTGCCCGTCAATCCGCCTTGCGCATTGTCGAACCAGAGGATCAGGGCAATCAGCACGGCGCTGCTGCCGACGACGAGCAACGCGAGATCGAGGAACGTTCCGCGGTTCGAACGACTGTCCAGCCGGACGTCGGAGAGGGGCAGCGGGGTCATCGGATGGACAGCTGGCCGAGGCCACGGCGCTTGCGGCGGAAGCGCGGCGCGCGCACCATCGCGCCAGGCAACAGGAGCGAGCGGATAGCATGTATCGGGTAACTTCCCAGTTCAAGGCGACCATACTGGCGCGCTTTGCGGCGGCGCTGCATCAGCTCGACGACTGGAACCGCGAGCCCAACTGGAAGGAGGAGGAATGCCTCTTCCGAGCCCTGGGCTACATGAAGCGCGGCAACTTCAAGCTTGCCGAGGCGGAGCTGAAGGAACTGACAGGAATTTTCGCGTCGCCGCCGGACAAGAAGGCCGTCGCGCCGGAGGTCGGCCGGGAACGCTACACCAAAGCCCTGATGAAGCGCGGTTTGGCCCAGTTGAGAGGGGAAGCGGCCTGACGCCGTGCGAGAGAACCGAGATTGCCCCATGCCGACGTTTCAGTAGCCCTTGTCCGCGGTATTCTCAACGATACCGCCAATGAAGTTCCAGGAGGAAAGATGAAGAAGATGACGAGGCGCGCCGCCGGCGCGCTGGCGCTGGCTGTTGTCGCGAGTCCGGTCTGGGCGCAGGATTTCCCGTCCAAATCCCTCAAGCTCGTGGTGCCCTATGCGCCGGGCGGGGGCGCCGATTCGGTGGCCCGCATCGTCGCCAAGAAGGTTTCCGAGAATATCGGCCAGCCGATCGTGATCGAGAACAAGGGCGGGGCTGGGTCGATTGTCGGCACCGATCTCGTGGCCAAGGCCGAGCCCGACGGTTACACGCTGCTGCTCGGCCAGTCCGGCCCGATCTCGATCAATCCTGCCGTCTACAAGACGCTGCCGTACGATCCGGTAAAGGATTTCGCGCCGATCACCATGACGACGGCCTATCCCTATATCCTGGTCGTCAATTCCGAATCGCCCGCCAAGACGCTGCAGGAGTTCGTGGCGCTGGCGAAGAGCAAGCCCGGCGGCCTGAACTACGGGTCGACCGGCGTTGGCGCGGCCAATCATCTCGTGGCGGAGTTGTTCGCCAGCAAGGCGGGCCTCAAGATGACCCACGTGCCCTATCGAGGGACGGCGCTGGCGGTGGGCGATCTCGTCAGCGGCACGCTGAACGTCGTGTTCGGCGATCCGATCAGCGTCCTGCCGCACATCAAGTCCGGCAAGCTGCGTGCGCTGGCCGTCACCAGCCTGGAGCGATCGCCGGTGGCGCCCGAAGTGCCGACCGTCGCCGAAAGCGGCTATCGCGGCTTCGAGGCGCTGGCCTGGCATGGCATCCTGGCGCCGGCTAAGACGCCGCCCGCCGTCATCCAGAAGCTGAACGCCGAGATCGTGAAGGCGCTGGCCGATCCTGCCACCAAGGAACTGCTGGAGAAGCAGGCCATGCA
The DNA here is from genome assembly GCF_965227665.1 of Reyranella sp. Taxonomy (GTDB): domain Bacteria; phylum Pseudomonadota; class Alphaproteobacteria; order Reyranellales; family Reyranellaceae; genus Reyranella. The sequence goes on along the minus strand of NZ_OZ245767.1, from coordinate 1,258,613 downwards.
GACGGTCGGGAACTCGCCGGAAGCATTCGCGGCCTTCATCCAGAAGGACATTGCGACCTGGAAGGCCGTCGCGGCGGCCGCCAACGTCACCGTCGAGTAGGCACCGCCAGCGCCAGCAGCGAGGAGACATCCTCGCTGCGGTCGAGCGCCCACACCCCGTCGATCAGCGGCTGGATGTCGTGGTCCGGCTCCCAGCGCCGGGCCTCGTCGCGCAGCTTGGCCTCGATCTCGGCATCCTTCAGCGGATTCGACGAACTGCCGCGCGCCGCCTGGGTTGAAAGCGCGTGTTTCTTCCCATCGGCGGTCCAGATGTCCATTTCGGCGGCGATCGTCGAGATTCGATCGTCGCTCGTGCATTCGAACTTGCCGCGCAGGGCCTTGATGGCGGGATCCGCGACGCAGGCATCGGTCAGCTGGTCGAGGCCGGCCTTGCCGAGCAAGAGCGCCGCCGCCACGCAATGCTGCAGGCTGACCTGCGCCTCGCGGCCCGTGGCAATGTCGGCGCGATCCGTACGCTGCAGCAGCAGGGGATTGCCGCGCACGGCGATCCGCTCGACCGCCCCGTCGGGATGGGCGCGGCGCCAGTCGAGCGCGAGGTCGAGCAGCGGATGGATCACGAAGCCCGCGGCATAGGGTTTGATCGAGTTGTGATTGACCTGCCAGTCGGTGCCCAGGCCGTCGAGCAGGGCCGCCCAGTTGGGCGGCTCGCCCATGGCCGCGAGGAAGCCCTGCGCGCCGGCGATCGGCTCGGGCGGCCCGGCAAAGCCCTTTTCCGCGAGCAGTGCCGAGAACAGCCCGTTGCGCGCGGCATTGCCGACGCTGACGCTCTTGGCGGGCCAGCCCAGGCATTCGCAGAGCCCGGCGGACTGCGTCGCGGCGCTGCCCAGCGCCCACACGGTGCGCTCGGCGTCGAGGCCCAGCAGCTTGGCCGCGCCGGCCGCCGAGCCGAACACGCCGCAGGTCGAGGTGATGTGCCAGCCCTTGGGATAATGGCCGGGCGAGACCGCGCCGCCGACCCGGCACTCGATCTCGAAGCCAAGCGCGAAGGCCAGGAGCAGGTCCGGGCCGGTGACACGGCGGATTTCGGAAAGGGCCAGCAGCGCGGGTGCCAGCGGCGAGGTCGGGTGAACGACGGTCGGCAGATGGGTATCGCAATAGTCGAAGACGTTGGCGCCTGCCGCATTCAGGAAGGCGGCGGTCAGCGGATCGATGCGCTCCGAGCGACCGACGAGGGTGGCCTGCCGCCCGCCGGAGAACTCGCCCAGGGTCCGCAGCGCCAGTTCGACGGGTTCGGTCCGGCATCCCGCGATCGCCACCGCAAAGAAGTTCAGCAGGGCACGTTTGGCTTCGTGGCGGGCCTTGTCCGGAAGGTCGTCCCACTTCGTGTCGACGATGAAACAGGCCAGTTCCGGGGTAACGCCTTGTCTGGGCAGCATGATTACTCTTTCACTCAGGGAGACGGGTCTATTCGCGGACCGGAGAGCCTTCGAGTCGGAGCGGCGCATCGGCGGCGGGCTTGATGCCTTCGTCGAGCCGCAGGCAGCCGGCGTTCAGGCCGTCGCCTGGCTTCTTGTCGACCGGGGCGATGAACAGGGCGGTGACCTTGATGTCGCCCACGGCGAGGCGCGCCTCGCTCAGCCAGCGTGTGGCGCGGATCGAGGCGCCGCCCTTGTCGAGCGGGACCCAGCCGCAGAGTACGGTGCGTTCGCCCGACGGGTCGATGCGGACATGCGCCGTGTCGCTGCCCTTGAAGCTGCCGGCGGCGCTGTTCACTTGCCATTCGAAGGGGACGGCGCGGTAGAGCTTCGCATCGTCGGCCGAGACGTCGATGGTGCCGACATAGTCGGCCTTCGCCAGCGACGGATCGCGCAGCCAGCCCTGCGAGACCGCGACGGCGTAGAGCGCGAAGGCCGCGGCCGCCAGGAGCATCGCCCAGCGCGGAATGCCGGTCATGGTAAGGCGCGTCCCGATCAGGCGAGGATGGTCGTCAGGCCGCCATCGACCACCAGCGTATGGCCGGTGATGTAGCTGCCCGCATCGGACGCCAGCAGCAGCAGCGCGCCGCGCAGATCCTCGGGTTTTCCCCAGCGCGCGGCCGCGGTGCGGCGCTCGAGCATGTCGCTGAATTCCTTGTTCTGCTGCAGGGGAACGTTGAGCTCGGTCCGAATGTAGCCAGGCGCGATCGCGTTGGCGGTGACGTGCGGCCCGAACTCGGCCGCCAGATTCTTGGTAAGGCCGACGAGCCCGTGCTTGGCCGAGACATAGCCCGCCACCGAGGCGCGGCCGAGGACCGCCATGACCGACGAGATGTTGACGATGCGACCGTATTTGCGCGCCAGCATGTGACGGCCGACCTCGCGCGCCACGATGAACTGCGAGACCAGGTCGGTTTCGATCACCTTGCGAAAATCGGCCGTTGCTGTGTCGACGATGTCCTGGCGATGCACGATCCCGGCATTGTTCACCAGTACGTCGATGCGGCGATGCTTGCTCACGATCGACTGGATCTTGCCGACGACGTCGGCCTCGTCCGTCACGTCCATGGTGACAACGTGCGCCCGGCCGCCCTTGCGGTCGATGGCACGGGCCGTCGCTTCGAGCTCCTTCACCGTTCGGCCGGCGCAGACCACGGTGGCGCCGGCCTCCGCCAGGGCCAGCGCCATGTCGCGGCCCAGTCCGCGCGAGGCGCCGGTCACGAGCGCCACGCGATTCTTCATCGAAAACAGATCGGCCATGATCCCGCCTGAGGTGCGTTTCTTTGCCTAGAGGGCCGATCCTAGCCTATGAAAGGTGCCGCGAGATATCGGGAGAAGTGACATGGCGAAATCGAACAAGGTGGCGATCGTGACGGGCTCGGCGACCGGACTGGGCGCCTCCTGCGCGCTGGACCTGGCCGAGCGCGGCTGGAACGTCGCGATCAACTACACCAAGAGCAAGAAAGAGGCGGACGAGACCTACGAGGCGGTGAAGGCCAAGGGCGTCGAGGCGATCCTCGTCCAGGCCGACATGGGCCAGGACGCCGACTGCCGCAAGCTCGCCGACGAGACGATGAAGCAGTGGGGCCGCATCGACGGCCTGGTCAACAACGCCGGCACCACCAAGTTCCAGAACCAGGGCGACCTCGACGGCGTCACGCCGGAGGATTTCGATCGCATCCTGCGGGTGAACGTCACCGGCCCCTACATGATGAGCCGCGCGGTCTTTCCCATGATGAAGAAGCAGTGGGAGACCCAGCAGGACCGCGGCTCTATCGTGAACATCTCCTCGATCGCCGGCGTGATGGGTGTCGGCAGCTCGATTCCCTATGCCTGCTCCAAGGGCGCACTCAACACCCTGACGCTGACCCTGGCGCGCTGGTTGTCGCCGGCAGTGCGGGTCAACACGGTCTGCCCGGGCTTCATCCAAACGCGCTGGCTGCTGGGCGGCATGGGCGAGGAGAACTACAACAAGATGAAGATGGGCCAGGAGCAGAACACGCCGCTGCGCCAGGCCGGCACGCCCGAACAGATGTCGGAAGCCGTGATGTTCTTCCTGACCAGTGCCAGCAACATCACCGGCGAGTTCCTGATCGTCGACGCCGGCACCCATCTCGCCAGCTTGCCGATGAAGGCGCGGTGAGACTCTTCAAGGCATGATCCGGGCGTGGCGCAGGCCACGCCCAACAGTCAGGCCGGAATCTCGTGGCCGCGGCCAATGTTGCGGACCACTTCCGCGAGGTGCGGTTTGACCTCGAGCAAGGCCTTCCGGTAGGCGACGAGGCCGCGCAGCATGGCGCCGTCGCGCTTGAGCAGCGTGTCGGCAAACTCGACCATGCGGGTGTTGGGCCAGCCGTGCTTGCGCAGCTCCAGCAGCTTCAGGAAGGCCTGTTCCTCGGTTCCGGGCGCGAACTGCGTCATCAGGATGGCGGCCGCCGCAGTCGAGCGCGAAATGCCGGCGTGGCAGTGGACCAGGACATGCCCGTCGGGCCGCGCATGGACGCGCTCGCCGAACGCCAGCACCTTCTCGATATGGGCCTGCGTGCAGGCCTCGAAGCCGGGATACTCCGCCACCACGTCGTCGAAGCGGATCAGCTCGTGTTCGATGCTGGCGTAGGTGTCGAGCGCGGGCGGGCGCGGCTCGTGGGTGTCGATGATCGACAGGACGTGGCTTACGCCGACGGCGCAATGCTGCGGCAGCTCGGGAATGCCGCAGATCGTGACCTTGAAGAGGGGGAGGGACATGGCCCGACCCTACAACAAGCCACGCGCCATGTGCAGCCCGAGAGCCAGCAGCCCGATCAGGAAAACCCGGCGGAACATTTCAGGGGACAGGGCATTGCGCGACTTCTGGCCGAGCCAGACGCCGATCGAGGTGGGAAGGATGGCCGCAATCCCGCCAATGACGTTCGTGGCGTCGAAGGCGCCCTGACGGAACAGCGCGACCGTGAGCGAGCCGATCAGGAAGATGAAGAGGATACCCAGCGCCTGGACCAGGTCGTCCTTGTCGATGTCGAGCGACTGCATGTAGGGCAGGAACGGCACCGCCGCGATGCCGGTGAAGCCGGCGACGGCACCGCTGGCCGCGCCCATGATCGGGTTCATCCAGCGTTCGGCCCGGCGCGACACCCGCGGTCGCCAGGCGAGGAGAACGATGGTGGAATAGGCGGCCAGCATGACGCCCAGCCAGGCCGAAGCCTGGGCCGAGCCCAGCTTGTCCAGGGTGGCGGCCACGAGGATCAGCGTCACGGTCGCGGTGAGGGCGAGGGTCCAGAAGCGCCGGAACAGGCGCAGCAGTCCGTGCCCGTACGCCGCCTGCCAGATGTTCGTGACCAGGGTGGGAATCGTCATGATCGCCAAGGCATCTTCGAGCGGCACGGCCAGCGTCATCAGGCCCACGGCGATCGGCGGCAGGCCAATCCCGACCGCGCCCTTGGCGATCCCGGCAATGACGAAGGCGACGAAGATCACCAGGATCTGGACTTCGGTCATCAGCTCAGCACGCCCTTCACCAGCCGGTCGAACGCTTCCCAGAACAGGGCGCGGATCTCGTCGGTTTCCATCATGATCTCGTGGCGGGCATGGCCGATCGTGAAGTGCTCGCCGTGCTTCAGGCGCGCCACCAGCGGGGCGTGGGACCGGGAGTCGATCAGCCGGTCTTCGCCCGCGCTTATGACGAGAAGCGGAATGTCGATGCGTTCGAGATAGCCGGGGGCCTGGACGGCGGTCATCGAACGGACCGCCTGCCGGGACCAGCCGAGGGTCGGACCGCCCAGGGTGAGACGGGGATCGGCCGTGAACCAGTCCTCGGTAAAGCGGTATCGGCGCTCGTCATGGGTGACGAAGTTGGACGCGAATTCCCGCGCCAGAAGGACGAACGGACCCGTTCCGAAAAGGTAGCGTTCTTCGACGGCCGGCACTTCGGGCATGATCATCAGGACCGAGCGCAGCATCGCCTCCCGGCGGAGAGCCGTCATGGGGGCGACGAACAGGGCGGCGGAGAAGGGACCGGTCCCGTTCTCGGCCATTTCGCGCATCATGATGTGGCCGCCCATCGAATGGCAGAGGGCCAGAACGGGGCGGGGCGCCTCAGGCACAACGACCGTCTCCAGGAACAGGCGGAGGTCGGCCATGTAGGTGGAGAAGGTATCGATGTGTCCCTTGCCGCGATCCTCGAGCGGCCTGTCCGAGAGGCCCTGGCCGCGCCAATCCAGGGCCGCGACCGCAAAACCGCGGTCGAGCAGGTCCCCCACCACCTCGGTGGCGTACTTCTCGATGAACTCGCCGCGCCCGGTGAGGATGACGGCGGTGCCGCGAGGGACACCCAAGGCGTTCCACCACGCGTAACGAAGGAGTGCTCCCGCGCGCTCAAGAAAGCCGTAACGATCGGCCTCACGATAGGTTGCGCGAAGAGAGGAAGGGACCGCAGCGGGCGCTGCGGCGGGGGCCTGGTCGGTCATGGTTTGTGGCGTTTTGGCGAAGGACGGGCGACAAGGCCAGCGACAATTGGGCATTTTAGCCATCATCGGCTTGGGTCTCTTTACCGTACCCGGAGCCGCGGGCTATAGATTGCAGCGTCGCCTTACCGACTGCGAAGGGTCGCAGCCGAGGAAATCGGGCGCAAGGAAACCTCGAAGAGGTCCGCCGCACTGCGTGGTAGTCGGCTCGCTGGAAGAGTCGATCCGGGCACGGTCCTTGCGTCGACGAATGTCGTCCGCAGGAGACATGCGACCGCGATCCCGAAGCGAGCGTCAACCACCGGCGGATTTGCCGGAGCGATCGTCCCTTTATGATGCGTCGGGGCTTGGTTCTACTCATCGTCGTCGCGGCCACGCTGGTCGGTTGGCGTCTGCTTGACAGTCATGTGACCGCGGCCGACGTCGAAGGGCCGCTGCATGGCGTCACCTATGCCCCATGGGCGAAGGACCAGGATCCGCTGGCCGGCAAGGCAAGCGGTATCTGGAGTTTTCTGCGGACAGCGGTGAACGAGACCCCCACGCCGCAGATCAAGCCGCGCAAGGACCAGATCGAGCGTGACTTCGCGATGCTCGGCGGCAAGGTCAACTACGTCCGTACCTACCGCACGACCGATGGCGGCGACTCGATGCCGGCCCTGGCTGCCAAGTATGGCCTGAAGCTGGTGCCCGGCGCCTGGATCTACAGTCCGAACGAAGCCAAGCTGCAGTTCGGGCGCGAGGCGAGCGAGGTCAATGCCGAGGAGACCGGCGCGCTGATCCGAATGGCCAACCAGAACCCCAGCATCGAACGCGTCCTGGTCGGCAACGAGAACATCCTCCGCTTCGACGGCGAGAAGGATCTGCGCGACCCCAACGCCACCAGCCCCGCCCAGCTCATCCGCGAGATCCGCAACGTCAAGCGTAACGTCAAGGTCCCGGTCAGCACCGCCGAGCCGTGGCACATCTGGGAGCGCTACCCTGAACTGGCGCGGGAGGTCGATTACCTCGCCGTCCACATCCTGCCCTACTGGGACGAGCAATCGAGTTCGACGCCGCTCGAGTACGTGAAGGAGAAGATCGGGCTGCTGCGCAAGCTCTACCCGAACAAGAACATCATCGTGACCGAGGTCGGCTGGCCGTCCAACGGCGCCGCGCGCCGCAGCCCCGGTTCGGGTGTCGTGAAGTATGCGACGCCCGCCGAGCAGGCCAAGAACGTGCGCGACATGGTGGCGTGGCTGCGCTCCCAGAACATCGACACCTTCGTCGTCGAGGCCGTCGACCAGCCCTGGAAGTCCTACGACCTCGAAGGCAAGGCGGGCGGCTACTGGGGACTCTGGAACGCCGACCGGCAGCAGAAGTTCGCCTGGACCGGTTCGATCGAGACTTTCCCGCAATGGTTCTCTTGCGCGGCCTGGTCGCTGGCGGCCTCGCTGCCGCTGATGCTGCTCTTCCTGTGGCGCTGGCCGCGCCTCGGCATGGCGGGGCAGGTGGGCTTCTGCGCGCTCGTGGCGCTCTCGGCCAGTGCCGTGGCCTATGGCGCGTCCGTCGCCGCCGGGACCTACATGGTCGCCTCCGAGATGGTGGGCTGGGGCGTGCTCGCGTTCTTCCTGGTGGCCAGCCTTGGCATGGCGCTGGTGCAGGCGCTCGAGATGGCCGAGACGATCTGGCGCGGCCGCTGGACGCGCGAGGCGCTTCCCGCCGCCGAGATGATCGCGCGCCAGCCGGCGGACCGCGACTGGCCGAAGGTGTCGCTGCATCTCGCGATCTGCAACGAACCGCCATCCATGGTCATGCAGACGCTCGATTCGCTGGCCGGGCTCGACTATCCGAACTTCGAAGTCATCGTCATCGACAACAACACCAAGGATCCCGCGGTCTGGCGTCCGGTGCAGGACTACTGCGCCCAGCTCGGCGAGCGCTTCAAGTTCTTCCATTTCGACGTCATGAAGGGCTTCAAGGCCGGCGCGCTCAACTACGTGCTGAGCCAGACCGCGCCTGACGCCAAGGTGATCGGCGTCATCGACAGCGACTACATGGTGCGGCCGGACTGGCTGAAGGCGCTGGTGCCGTATTTCGACGATGCCAAGATCAGCTACGTGCAGGCGCCGCAGGACCACCGCGACTGGCGCGGCGACCGCTTCAAGGAAATGTTGAACTGGGAATATGCCGGCTTCTTCGATATCGGCATGTGCCTGCGCAACGAGTACGATGCCATCATCCAGCATGGCACGATGACCCTGGTGCGTCGCTCCTGCATGGAGGAGATGGGCGGCTGGGCGACCTGGTGCATCACTGAGGACACCGAACTCGGTCTCCGCCTGATGGAGAATGGCTACGGCGCCATGTACAGCCGCGAGCGCTTCGGCCACGGCCTGACGCCCGATCATTTCTCCGGCTACAAGAAGCAGCGCTTCCGCTGGGCCTATGGCGCCATGCAGATCATGAAGGCGCATGCCGGCAAGATGTTCTTCGGCGATACCAAGCTCACCTTCTGGCAGAAGTACCATTTCGTTGCCGGCTGGTTGCCCTGGTTCGCCGATGCGCTGAACCTGATCTTCACCTGGGCGGGGCTGGCCTGGGTTCTGGCGGTCGTCGTGCCGCCGCTGTTCGGCATGAAGCCGGTCGGCCTGCCGCCGTCCGAGTTCATCGCACCCACCATCGGCATCTTCGTCTTCAAGCTGCTCTATTCCTTCGGGCTGTATTTCGACCGCGTGCGCTGCACCTTCAGGCAGAGCATCGGCGCGTCCCTGGCGGGCCTGGCGCTGACCTACACGGTGGGGCGGGCGGTGATCTATGGCCTGGCGACCAGCCGTCTGCCCTTCATGCGCACGCCCAAGATGGACGAGCGCGCGACCCTGGGCATGGCGCTCGGCATGGCGCGCGGCGAGGCGATCCTGGCCGCGCTGCTGTGGATCGCGGCGGCCGTTCTGTGGTTCGGAAACGGTGTCGTCGACCCCGAGGCCCGGCTGTGGTCGCTGTTCATGATCGTGCAGTCGCTGCCCTACGCGGCCGCCGTCTACGTCTCCATGGTCAACGCCGTGGAGCAGATGCGGCATGCCGAACCGGTGTTCGAGGCGCCGGCCCCCGCGCCAGCGGCGGACCCGGCCCTGCAACCCGCACAATAGGGAGCGGCTGCTTTTTCCTGTCGACTTGGAAAGGCGTCTGTTAGCGTTCCGCCATGCCCCCGATCGAGACTCGTGACGACCTCGGCTCTCGCGCCGGCACTGCCCTTTTCCTCAAACGCTGGCTGCGCCGGCCGTTTGCGGTTGGAGCGGTCGTGCCGAGCGGCCGGCTGCTGGCCGAGGCGATGGCCAAGACGACCTTCGCGGAGATGAAGGGTCGGGACGGCCATGTCATCGAGTTGGGCGCCGGCACGGGCGAGGTCACCAAGGCCCTGTTGGCGGCGGGTATCCCCGCGGACCGGCTTGCGCTGGTTGAGCGTGATCCCGAGCTCGCGTCCTTCCTGCGGCGGCACTTCGTCGGCCCCCGGATCGTCGAAGGCGATGCCGCGCGGTTGCAGAAGATCCTGGCGGAGCAGGGGATCGGTTCGGTATCTGCGGTCGTGTCGAGCCTGCCGCTACTGTCGCTTCCTGCAGAGGTGGTGCGCGGTATCGTGGAAGGTGTGTTCGACGCCTTGCCGCGTGGCGGCGCGCTGGTGCAATTCACCTATGGTCCGGCGCAGCCGGTGCCGCGCGCCCTGTCTCAGGCGCTGCGGCTCGTCGGCACGCGCGGATCCCGGATCTGGCGCAACATACCGCCTGCCGTGGTCTGGACGTTCCGGAGACCCGCCGGTCCGTGAACCCGATTCGCCTGGATGAAGCGCTGCGCGCCAAGGTGACGGAGCATCTCGGTCGCTTCGATCTGCGCCGCCGCGTCGATGCCGGTGGCCTCAAGCGCGCGGCCGTAGCCATCGTCATCGCCGAGGGCGACGAGCCCGGCGAGGCGGCGTTTCTGCTGACCCGGCGCACGCCGAAGCTGCGGGCCCATGGCGGCCAGTGGGCCCTGCCGGGCGGGCGGGTCGATCCCGGCGAGACGATCGAGCAGACGGCCCTGCGCGAACTGCACGAGGAGCTGGGCGTGCTGGCTTCCACCGACGATATCCTGGGGACGCTCGACGACTATCCGACCCGTTCGGGCTACCTGATCGCGCCCGTGGTGGTGTGGGCACCCGGCGTGACACTGATCCCCAACCCGTCGGAAGTGGCCGGCGCCTACCGGATCGGCTGCGGGGAACTCTTCCGCGAGGGCTCGCCGGAGATCGTGGCAATCGAGGAGTCGGACCGCCCGATCATCCGCCTGCCTCTGCCCGTGGCGACGGTGAATGCCCCGACGGCGGCCTTGCTATTCCAGTTCCGGGAAGTGGCGCTGGCCGGGCGCGACACGCGGGTCGACCACTACGAGCAGCCGGTCTTCGCCTGGCGTTAGGCGGCCGTGCGCCGCTTGAGGAAGACCGTCGTCTCCTGTTCCATGACCTGCTCGCCCAGCTGGTTCATCGTGACTTGGCGCAGCTTTGCGATTCCGCGGTCCGGCCGGGAGGCCGAGGCCCGCAGCTGGACGATGTCGGAGACGACGCGCAGCGTGTCGCCCGGCCGGACGGGGCGGGGAAACTGGACCTCGCCAATGCCGGGAGAGCCCAGGCTGCAGGCGCGGAAGATGCCGAGATCGAGCCACAGGCGCAGAGTCGCCGCCATCGTATGGAGACCGGAGGCGATCAGGCCGCCGAACGTCCACTTCGCCGCGAACTCGGGATCGGTGTGAAAGGGCTGCGGATCCCACTGTCTGGCGAAGTCGATGATGGCGGCTTCCGTGATCGTCATGCCGCCACTCACGAAGCGGTCACCGACCTTGAAATCCTCGAAGAAGCGATCGGTCAAAGGACCAGCTCCATATAAACGGTGCCGGGCACCGGACTGGGGTAATAGGGCGCGATCTCGGTGAAGCCCATCGTCCGATAGAGCCTGATCGCGGGCTCCATTTGGGGACCGATTGTGTCCAGCCTGAGACGTCGGTGAGCACAGGCGCGCGCTGCCTCGACGATGCGCAATGCGAGCTCGCGGCCGATCGAATTTCCGGCCTCGGTGCGCTCCCGCCGGTAGTCCGGCCTGACATACAGGCGTTTCATCTCCCCGATCCCCGGCTCCAGCTGCCGCAGCGCGACGGTGCCGGCCGGCGCACCGTCGACCCGCGCCAGCAGGAGCGCACCGCCCGGCGGGCCATACTTTGCCCTCAAGTCTGCGAGTTCTGCCTCGAAACCCTGGTAGTCGAGTGAGAAACCGAGGGATTGCGAATACTCTCGAACCAATTCGGCGACGGCGTCGAGATCTGCCGTATCGCGGGGCGGAGTGATGTGAATTCTGCCTGTCATGCGGTCATTTTCGAGGGCATGTGCTACCCTGTCACTCCAAACGAACTGGGAGGCTCCAGAAATGAATCCGACGCGTCGCCATGTCATGGCGTTCGCAGGAGCGGCGGGCGCAGCGCTTGCCGCTCCGGCCATCGCGCAATCCGCATGGCCAACCAAGCCCGTGCGCTTCGTCGTGCCGTTTCCGCCGGGCCAGGCCGCCGACATTTTCGCGCGCCTGATGGCGGAGAAGCTGTCCGAGAAGTGGAAGCAGCAGGTCATCGTCGAGAACAAGGCGGGTGGCAGCGGCATCCCGGCCACCGAGTACGGCAAGATGGCGGCCCCCGACGGTTACACGCTGATGGTCGTGTCGAGCGGCACGTTCGGAGTCAATCCCAGCCTCTATCCCGACCTGCCCTACAAGCCGCTGACGGACTTCCTGCCGATCTCCAACATCTTCCTCGTGCCGCTGGTGATCGTGGCGCATCCCAGCCTGCCGGTGAACACGCTCGCAGAGCTGATCGCGCTGGCCAAGAAAGAGCCGGGCCAGCTCTCTTACGCGTCGGCCGGCCCCGGCACCTCGCAGCACCTCGCCATGGAGCTGTTCAAGCTCAAGGCCGGGGTCGACATCGTGCACATTCCCTACAAGGGCAGCGGGCCGGCGATGGCCGACCTGCTGGGCGGGCACGTGAAGCTGATGATGGACAGCACCGCATCCGCGCTGAATGCCATCAAAGACGGACGCATCAAGGCGATCGCCGTGACGACCTCGCGTCCCGCGCCGCCGCCGCTCGACAAGATCCCGCTGATTGCGGCCACCATCCCCGGCTTCAATGCTGCCGGCTGGTCGGGCCTCGCCGCGCCGGCACGCACGCCGCTTGAGATCGTGGCCAAGGTCAGCCGGGACATGCAGACGCTGTTGAACGACGAGGCGGTCATCAAGCAGATCGAGCAGCGCGCCGCGCTGCCGGCCCCCGGCACGCCCATCCAGTTCGCCGAGTTTATCAAGAATGAAATCGACACCTGGGGCGAGGTCGTGAAGGCGACCGGCACGAAGCCGGGGAACTAGAGTCCCGCGGCTCGCAGGCCGTAGATCAGCCCGACGACCAGAAGGCCGACGAAGATCGTCTCGGTGATGAGCAGCATCACCGGGGCCATGCCGATGCGCACCAGCGCCAGCAGCGAGGTCTTCATGCCCAGCGCCGCGATGGCGGTGATGATCAGGAAGGCCGAGATCTGGCTGACCGCGTCGCGCACGGCGGCGGGAATGACGCCCAGCGAGTTGAGCGCGGCGAGTGCCAGGAAGCCGAACAGGAAGACCGGAGGCGTCGGTCGCGCCGAGGTCTGCGGGCCGCCGCTCCGGGCGACCCACCAGGCGATTCCGGCGATCGCCGGCAAGAGGGCCGCTACGCGCAGCAGCTTGGTGATGATCGCGTCGCTGAGCACCTGCGGGCCCATGGTCTGGCCGGCACCCGCGACCTGCGCCACGTCGTGGATCGCGCCGCCCAGGAACACGCCCATTTCGAACAGCGAGAAGCCGAGCACCTCGCGCAGGGTGGGATAGATCACCATGACCACCGTGCTGAGGAAGTTGACGCCCATCACCGTGAAGGCGAGGTCGCGGTCCGAGTTCTCGTGCTTGGGCAGCACGGCCGACGCAGCCATTGCCGCGGCCGCGCCGCAGACGCCGGTCGCACAGCCGGTGAGCAGGCCGAAATTCTGGCTGAGGCCGAACAGGCGCGCCGCCCAGGCGCCGAACACAATGGTGCAGCCGACCGCCGCGATGGCCACGACGATGGGCAGCGCACCGCCTTCGACGAGATTGCCGAGGGTCAGCCGCGCGCCCAGCAGGGCGACGCCGATTCGCAGCAGCGTGCGGCCCGCGAATTCGAGACCAGGCTTGAGCACCGGCCTGGCCGACAGCGGCTGCAGGGCCATGCCGATGACCAAGGTCAGGATCAGCGGCGGCACCCAGACCGCGCCGAAGCGCAGCAGGCTCCTGGTGTCGGCATAGTAGGCGACCGCCGCGATGACGGCGCACAGGGCGATGCCCGGTGCGGAGCGGCGGAGATTGTCGGGAGCCCAGAGCTTGGCGAGGTCGGTCGCGACGGCGCTGTTACGCATCGAGCACGGCCACGAGCTGGCCTTCGCCGATCGCTTCGCCTTCGCTGACCTTGAGTTCCTTGATGACGCCCGCCTTGGGCGACAGGACGGGAATTTCCATCTTCATCGATTCGAGGATCATGATCTCGCCCTCGGCCTCGATCCGATCCCCCACCTTGACCTGGATTCTCCAGACATTGCCGGCGATTTCCGACTTCACATTGATGACGGCCATGCCCCAAGCGTCTCCCGTTCAGCTTTATCCCGACTTTTCCGCCAGCATGCGTGCGAGTGCAAGCGCGGACCCGCCCACCCTTGCGCCGAGCCGGTATGCGGTTGTGTTGACGTCGGAAATCGTTCCGTCCTGCAAGGTGGAGCGGCCGTCGCCGATGCGGGCCGATTGCGCAGCGACTGCGATGGCGGCGATCTCTTCCTTGTCGAGTTCGGGCAGCGCCAGCACCCCGCCGCGGTCGGCGCCGAACCCCGCATCGTTGAACATCAGCATCAGCGGCCGGAACGGCGCCGTCGCCCGATAGGAGTTGAGTGCGCCGTGACTCCCCGTCGCGACGATGCGGCCGCGATCCTCCGGGACCAACAGCGTGGCCGAATCGGCGCAGACCGCACCCTCGATCTCATGTCGGCTTTCTCCCTTGGCAGGCGGCGTCGTGTGCGGCCACGGCGCCTGTTTCAGCCGCTCGGCCGCCTCGCGGGCCGACATGCCGGGCGCCACCCCAAAGGCCGCCGCGAGCCTGTTCGCGCGGCTGATGGTTCCGCGAGCCTGCAGATCGGCGCCGTCGCCGATGCGGGCACTGTCCGTCGCCACGGCCGCCATCGCCATGCCGAGCCCGTCGGCATAGGCGAGGCCGCTGATCCCGGCCTCGTCCTTGCCGATCCCGGCGTCGTGATGGATCGCGGCGCGGCAGCCGAACTTTGCCGACATGTAGGCGGCATACACGGCCGCGTGGCTGGCACCGATCACGACCGCGCCGTCCGCTTCGGGCGGCAGCTTGGTCACGCTATCGAACACGAGGACGGGAACGGGGTTAAGGGGCATCGCGCAACCCTAGCCGGGAGGCTATACCCTCGGCCATGTCGCAGACGGTGGACAACAAGGTTTCGATCCTGGTGCTGCAGCACCCGCAGGAGCAGGACCGCGTGCTGGGCACCGCACGCCTGCTCTGCGATTCGCTGACCAATGGCCGGGTCGTGATCGGCCTGTCGTGGCGCAATCTCGCCCATGCGTTGGGGGAGGCGGCCGAGCCGCGCGACTGGGGCGTGCTCTATCTCGGCTCGACCCAGACCAAAGGCCAGACGACGCCGCTGGTCGCGATCGATGGCAAGGGCCAGCCGCTGCCTGACCAGGAAGCGGCGCGCGCCGGCTTGAAGGGCTTGATCGCGCTCGACGGCAACTGGGCGCAGGCCAAGGCCCTTTGGTGGCGGAACGCCTGGCTGACCAAGCTGCGCCGCTTCGTCGTGGTGCCTGACCGTCCCTCGCTTTATGGCGACCTGCGGCGCGAGGCGCGGCCCGATGCCGTCTCGACCCTGGAGGCGGTCGCGCTCTCGCTGCAGGTGCTCGAAGGCGATGCTGCGGTGCGGGAGAAACTTCTCGTGCCGTTTCGCGCCCTGCTGGCGAAGGCGCGACGCGAGGGCGTTCGCGATTCCAAACGGGATCGTCGCGTCCGGCGTTAGCCCCTATACTTCCGCCATGCTCGACCAGCCGGCGGCCCAACTTCCCGTTTCCCAGCGGACCAATCCCGAGCGCTCCTTCACCGAGGAAGTCCGGGCCCTGCGGCTGGGCGAGGGTGAGATCTTTCGGGGTGAGGGGATTCTCGCCGTCACCAAGGCGATCCTGCAGTCGGGCGTTTCCTATGTCGGCGGCTATCAGGGCGCGCCGGTCTCGCATCTGGTCGACGTGCTGGTCGAGTCTCAGGACCTGCTGGATGAACTCGGCGTCCATCTGGAGACCTGCACCAACGAGTCTTCCGCCGCGGCGCTGCTCGGCGCGTCGATAAACTACCCGATGCGCGGCTGCGTCACGTGGAAGTCGATCGTCGGCACAAACGTGGCGGCCGATGCGCTCTCCAATCTCGCCTCGCCCGGTGTGATCGGCGGCGCGCTGATCGTGGTCGGCGAGGACTACGGCGAGGGCGCCTCGGTCATCCAGGAGCGCACCCAGGCCTATGCGCTGAAATCCTCTGTCTGGCTGATGGATCCGCGACCCTCGCTGCCGACCATCGTGCGCTGCACCGAGAAGGCCTTCGAACTTTCCGAGGCGACCAACACGCCGGTGATGATGGAACTGCGGATCCGCGCCTGCCACGTCACCGGCGAGTTCGTCGCCAGGGACAATGTTCCGCCGGCCATTTCGCGCAACCATCGGCTCGCCGAACCCGCGGCGCACAATTACGACCGCATCTCGCATCCGCCATCGACCTATGCGCACGAGAAACTCAAGGTCGAGATCCGCCAACCCGCGGCCGAGCGGTTCATCGTCGAGCACGGCCTGAACGAGCATCTGGCCGGCACACGCTCCGATCTCGGCATCATCGTACAGGGCGGCATCACCAACGTGCTGGTGCGCGGCCTCGACCGGCTCGAGCTCGAGGGCCGGATCCCGACCCTGGTGCTGAACGTCACGCATCCGCTGGCGCCCGACCAGATCGCCGACTTCTGCAGGGGCAAGCGCGCCGTTCTCATCGTCGAGGAGGGGGCACCTGACTATATCGAGCAGGCCATTCACGTCCTGCTGCGCAAGCGCGACATCGACACGAAGATCTACGGCAAGGACGTGCTGCCGATGGCGGGCGAGTACACTGCCGAAGTGGTGACCGAGGGCCTGCTGAAGTTCTTCGCCCAGTCGGCCAACGACATCGACTTGAGCGGCCCGCGCGAGCGCTTCGAGGCGGCCCGTGCCGGACGCGCCGAGGCGCAGCGCCTGCTGGGCGGGCCGCTGCCGCTCAGACCGCCGGGTTTCTGCGTCGGCTGCCCGGAGCGGCCGGTGTTCTCGGCCATCAAGCTGCTCGAACGCGAGATCGGCAAGGTCCACATTTCGAGCGACATCGGGTGCCACTCCTTCGCGACCCTGGCGCCGTTCAACCTCGGCAATTCCATCCTGGGCTTCGGCATGTCGCTGGCGGCCGCCGGCGCGGTGGCGCCGGTGATGCAGAAGCGCACCATCTCGGTGATGGGCGATGGTGGCTTCTGGCACAACGGCCTGCTGAGCGGCGTCGCCTCGTCGATGTTCAATCGCGGCGACCGCGTGCTGGTCATCATGCAGAACGGCTACACCTCGGCGACCGGCGCCCAGTTCATTCCCAATACGTCCGGCAATCGCCGCGACGGCGAGACGACGTCGGACATCGCCGCGACCCTGAAGGCAATGGGTGTCGGCTGGCTGCGCACCATCCGCACCTACAATGTCGGCACCATGCTCAAGACCCTGCGCGAGGCGATGAGCACCGGCCACAAGGGCCTGAAGGTCATCGTCGCCGACGGCGAATGCCAGCTCGCGCGCCAGCGCCGCCTCCGGCCGCAGATCGCCGCCCAGCTGAAGCGCGGCGAGCGGGTCGTCCGCACGCGCTACGGCGTCGACGATGAGGTCTGCACCGGCGACCATTCCTGCATCCGTCTCTCCGGTTGCCCGTCGCTGGTGGTGAAACCCAGCCCCGATCCACTGCGCAGCGATCCGGTGGCCAGCGTCAACAACGGCTGCGTGGGCTGCGGCCTGTGCGGCGAGGTGGCCGATGCCGCCGTGCTGTGCCCGTCCTTCTACAAGGCCGACATCGTTCAGAATTCGACCTGGTGGGATCGCCTGAAATGGCAGGTCCGATCGAAAGTGATCGGGGCGATGGCGGGTGCCTAAGCCCATCACCCTCCTGATCGGCGCGCTGGGCGGCGATGGCAGCGGCGTGCTGTGCGACTGGATCGTGTCGGCGGCGCAGAGCCGGGGGCTTGGCGTTCAGGCGACGCAGATCCCGGGCGTCGCGCAGCGCACCGGCGCGACGACCTACTATGTCGAGGTGATGCCGGCAGGTGGTGCTCCGTCGTCCGTGCTGGCGCTCAATCCCGCGATGGGCGAGGTCGACGTGGCTCTGGCGACCGAACTGCTGGAGGCCGGCCGCATGATCTTCAACGGCTTCGTGACGCCCGACCGCACGACCCTGATCGCCTCGACGCATCGCGTGCTGGCGATCGGCGAGCGCATGGCGATGGGTGACGGCAGCTTCGATGTCGGCCGGCTGCTGCGCGCGGTGAAGGAGCGGAGCCGCGAACAGATCCTGTTCGACATGGACCAGGCGGCCGAGGAATCCGGCGGCGTCCTCAACGCGGTGCTGCTGGGGGCGCTGGCAGGCTCGGGCAGGCTGCCGATTCCCGACGGCGCCTTCGAAGCCGCGATCCGACACGCCGGCAAGTCGGTCGACACCAATCTCGCGGCGTTTGCCTTCGGGCGCGGCCATGCGCGGGGCGAGCTGGAGCAGGCGGTGCGCGAGCATCGCAAGCGGCAGACGGCGGTGCAGGGCGCTGAAAACCTGATCGAGCGCTCACGAGAAAGCTATCCGGTCGCCAGCCTCGATGTCGTGGAGGAGGGTATCCGCCGGCTCATGGCCTATCAGGACCGGCGCTATGCCGCGCTCTACCTCGACCGGCTCGACACGATCCACGCGCTGGGCTCGGCCGATCTGCTGCGCGACGTGGCGCGCCATCTCGCCGTGCGCATGTCGTTCGAGGACGTGATCCGCGTCGCCCAAGCCAAGACCTCGGCCGATCGGTTGGCGCGCGTGCGGGCCGAGGTTCGGGCGATGGATCACGAGCCGCTGGAGATCACCGAGCATTTCAAGCCGGGCATCGAGGAGATCGCCGCGATCCTGCCGCCGGCGCTGGCCAGGCGCCTGATCGCCTGGGGCCAGCGGACCGGCCGCCTCGGCAAGACCTACGTCTCGATGCACATGCGCACGACGACCATCCTCGGGTTCGCGCGACTGCGGCTCGTCGCCGGCCTGCGCTGGTGGCGGCCGCGCACCTCCCGCTATGTCGAGGAACAGGCCGAGATCGAGCGCTGGCTCTGGCAGATCCGTGCCGCCGCGCCGCTGGGGCTCGACCTCGCGCGTGAGATCGCGGAATCGGCGCGCCTCATCAAGGGCTATGGCGACACCCACAGGCGCGGCCTCGATAACTATCGCCGTGTCGCCGATGAGGTGATTGCCCCCGCTCTGGCCGGCCGGATGACGCCGCGTGCTGCGGCCGACGCCGTCGCCAACGCACGCGTTGCGGCTTTGGCCGATCCCGAGGGCGAGTCGCTGGCGAAGACGCTGGCCGCCATCGCCGCTGCGACGCTCCGGATGCGGCAGGCTGCGGAATGATCGACGTCTCTGCACTGGCCCGGCGGGATGCCTTCACCCGCACCCTCGGCATCGACTTCGTCGAGGCCTCGCTCGGCCGCGCCGTGACGCGGGTCGCGATCGAAGAGCGCCACCTCAACTTCAATGGCGTCGGTCATGGCGGCCTGACCTTCACCCTGGCCGATGCCGCCTTCGGCTATGCCTGCAATTCACAAGGCGTCGTCTCGGGCAGCATCGATGCGCACATCGTCTACAGCGTCGCTGTCCGCCTGGGCGACATGCTGACCGCGACGGCCGTCGAAATCTCGCGCTCCAGCAAGGCCTCGACCTACCGCATCGACGTCGTTCGTGGCGACGGCAAACTGGTCGCCGCGATGACCGGCACCGCCCTGATCAGCGGCAAGCCGGTCGTTGTCTAACCACATACAATTCATGTCATCCTGAGCGCAGCGAAGGATCTTGCGCGCGCAACGGAGTCCGCTGGTCGTTGCGCTAGGTCCTTCGCTGCGCTCAGGACGACAGGGCTCATTGCTAAGCAGCGCCCTTCAGAATGTCCGCCATCTTCTCGCCGACCATGATCGAGGGCGCGTTCGTGTTTCCGGAGGGCATGGTCGGGAAGATCGAGGCGTCGGCGACCCGGAGGCCGGCGATGCCGTGCACCCGGAGCTTGTCGTCGACCACGGTGTTCGGGCCCTCGGGGCCCATACGGCAGGTGCCGATCGGGTGATAGGCGGTCTGCGAGTTGTTGCGAATCCAGGTGAGGATCTCCTCGTCGGACTGCACCGACGGGCCCGGCGAGAACTCCTCGTCGCGGTAGGGATCCATCGGCTTCGCATCGACGATCTTGCGCATCATGCGGAAGCCGGCCGTCATCGCGTCCTGGTCGATCCTGTCGGCCAGGAAATTGAAGCGGATGGAAGGATGCGCCTTGGGATCGGCGGAGCGGATGTGGATCGACCCCAGGCTCTCGGGCCGCAGCTGGTAGCAGGCGATCGTCATCGACGGGAAGTCCTGCAGCTTGCGGGTCTTCGGGTCCTTGATCGAATAGGGCACGAGATGCATCTGCACGTCGGGCGTTTCGAGTTCCGGCCGGGTCTTGAGGAAGCCCAGCAGCGGGGCCGAGGGCAGGCTCATGAAGCCGCCGCCGGTGGCAAGGTACTTCATCATCTGCGTCACGGCACCGATGCCGCGCGCCATGTGATTGTAGGAGACGCTGGCCACCTTCAGGCGCCAGATGATGCGGGCGTTGATGTGGTCGCGGAAGTTTTCGCCGACCGCCTTCAGCTCGTGCTTCACCTCGATGCCGTGCTTCTTCAGCAGGTCCGGCTGGCCGATGCCCGAGAGTTCGAGGATCTGCGGGCTGGCGACGCCGCCGGCCGACAGGATCGTTTCCTTCGCCTTGGCCTGAACCGTCTTGCCGTCCTTCTCGTACTCGACGCCGACGCAGCGCTTGCCCTCGAGCAGGACGCGCAGCGTGTGGGCGTTGGTGACGACGCGCAGGTTCGGCCGCTTCATCGCCGGCTCGATGTAGCAATGGGCGACGCTCATGCGCCGGCCCTTGTAGATCGAGGTCTGCGTCTTCACGACGCCTTCCTGGTCCTCGCTGTTGTAGTCCGGATTGGTCTTGAAGCCGGCGGCCTTGGACGCCTCGAACAGCGCGTCGTAGAGCGGGTTCTGGTCGGGCACGGTCGAGACCTTGAGCGGCCCGTCGGTGCCGCGGCCGTTCGAGCCGTCGCCGTCGACGAAGTTCTCCATGCGGGTGAAGAGCGGCGCCACGTCGCGCCAGCTCCAGCCGCGACAGCCCATCTGCGCCCAGGTGTCGAAGTCGAGCGGCTGGCCGCGCACCCAGACCAGCCCGTTGATCGAGCTGGAGCCGCCCAGCACCTTGCCCCGCGGCACCGGGATAACCCGGTTGGCCGTGCCGGGTTCGGGTTCCGACTGGTAGAGCCAGTTGGCGGCCGGATTGTCGATCAGCAGGCCGAAGGACAGGGGCATGCGGGAGTAGGGGTGGCTGGCGGCGCCTGCCTCCAGCAGGAGGACCTTGTTGGTGGGCACTTCCGTGAGCCGTGCCGCCAGGGCACCGCCCGCCGAACCCGCGCCAACGATGATGTAGTCGTACTCGGCCATTTCCCCTGATCTCCCCGGGCATTCGTTGTCATGCAAGCGTAGCGCACCGCCATGCAGTTGACAGGGGCAATCTCGCCTCGACAGGTCAGAACTGCCATGTTCCGATGAGCGGGCCGCCACGGCTGGGGAGCGCAGCGGCTCACTTGGGTGGAAGTACAATCTAGATGATCGGTCTGGTCCGGGTCGCGCTCAGGCGTCCCTATACGTTCGTCGTGATGGCGTTGTTGATCCTGATTGTCGGGCCGCTCGCGGCCCTTCGCACACCGGTCGACATCTTCCCCGAGATCCGCATCCCCGTCATCGCCGTGGTCTGGCAGTATACCGGCCTGCCGCCCGATCAGATGTCGGGCCGCGTGATGCTGAACTTCCAGCGCTCGCTCACCACCACCGTCAACGACATCGAGCATATCGAGGGCACGTCCTATACCGGTGTCGGGATCGTCAAGGTCTTCTTCCAGCCGGGCGTCGACATCAGCATCGCGAATGCCCAGGTCACCGCGATCGCGCAGACCGTGCTGCGACAGATGCCGCCCAACATCACGCCGCCGCTGATCCTCAACTACAACGCCGCGACCGTGCCGATCATCCAGCTGGCGCTGGCCGGCAAGGGCGTCTCGGAACAGGCGGTGTTCGACCTGGCCATCAACACGGTGCGCACGCCGCTGGTGACGGTGCCGGGTGCGGCCATTCCGTTCCCGTTCGGCGGCAAGTTCCGCCAGATCCAGATCGACCTCGACCCGGCGGCCCTTCAGGCGCGCGGCCTGTCGGCGGCTGACGTCGCCAATGCGCTGGCGGCGCAGAACCTGCTGACGCCGGTCGGCACCCAGAAGATCGGCGGGCATGAGTACGCCATCCAGCTCAACAACGCCCCGGTCGACTTCAACGCCCTGGCGGATATCCCCGTGTTCGCCGCCAATGGCACGGTCGTCTACCTGCGCGACGTGGCGCAGGTGCGCGACGGCAACCCGCCGCAGCAGAACATCGTCCATGTCGATGGCGGTCGGTCGGTGCTGCTGGCGGTGCTGAAGAACGGCGCCACCTCGACCCTCGCGATCATCGCCGGCATCAAGGAACGCGTGGCGGAGCTCAAGAGAGCGCTGCCGGAGAACGTGTCGCTCGCGATCCTGGGCGACCAGTCCCTGTTCGTCGAAGGTGCCGTGTCGGGCGTGGCGCACGAGGCGGTTCTGGCCGCGGTGCTGACCAGCCTGATGATCCTACTGTTCCTCGGCAGCTGGCGGTCGACGGTGATCATCGCCATCTCGATCCCGCTGGCGATCCTGGGCTCGATCGCGCTGCTGGCGGCGTTCGGCGAAACGCTCAACATCATGACCTTGGGCGGGTTGGCGCTGGCCGTCGGCATCCTGGTCGACGATGCCACGGTGACCATCGAGAACATCAACTGGCACCTGGAGCAGGGCAAGGACGTCGAAACCGCCATCATGGACGGCGCCCAGCAGATCGTGGCGCCGGCCTTCGTCTCGCTGCTCTGCATCTGCATCGTGTTCGTGCCGATGTTCTTCCTCGAGGGCGTCGCGCGCTTCCTGTTCGTGCCGATGGCGATGGCCGTGATGTTCGCGATGGTCTGTTCGTTCATCCTGTCGCGCACGCTGGTGCCGACGATGGCGAACTTCCTGCTGAAGCCGCATGTCCTGCACGAGCACGGCGCGGAGCCGCCGCGCTCGCGCAACCCGCTGGTGCGCTTCCAGCGCGGCTTCGAGGCGCAGTTCGAGGCGCTGCGCGCCGTCTATCACGACCTGCTGGGACTGGCGCTGCGCAACCGGCCCTTGTTCATCGCCTGCTTCATGGCTTTCGTGCTGGGGTCGTTCGCACTGGTGCCGTTCCTCGGCCGCAATTTCTTTCCCACCGTCGATTCCGGTCAGATCCTGATGCATGTGCGCGGGCCGATCGGCACGAGGGTCGAGGAGACCGCCAATCAGTTCGTGGCGATCCAGAAGGCGATCCGCACCATCATCCCCTCCAATCAGATCGCGACGATGGCCGACAATGTCGGCATGCCGGTCAGTGGCATCAACATGGCCTACAACAATACCGGCACGATCGGGCCGCAGGACGGCGACATCCAGATCAAGCTGACACCTGACCACAGGCCGACCGAAGAGTACGTGGCCGAGTTGCGGCAGCGTCTGCCCGAGCTGTTTCCCGGCTTCACATTCTCGTTCCTGCCGGCCGACATCATCAGCCAGATCCTGAACTTCGGCGCGCCGTCGCCGATCGACGTGCAGGTGCGGACCTCCGACATCAATGCCGGCTTCGAGCACGCCAACAGGCTGCTGGCCCGCATCCGCAAAATTCCCGGCGTGGTCGATGCGCGCATCCAGCAGGCCCGCGGCGCGCCGGTCTTCGCCGTCGACATCGACCGCTCGCGGGCCCAGACCGTCGGCCTCACGACGCGCGACGTCACCAATTCGCTGGTCGTCAATCTTGCGGGCTCCAGCCAGGTGGCGCCGACCTACTGGCTCAATCCGGCGAACGGCGTGACCTACAACATCGTCATGCAGACGCCGCAGTACCGGCTGGATTCGCTGTCTTCGCTCAGCAACCTGCCGATCATGGCGCCGGCCGCCTCGCAGCTGCAGGTGCTGGGCGGCGTCGCCGACATCAGGCGCGACACCGCCAACGCCGTGGTCTCGCAGTACGACCTGCAGGGCATGGTGCAGGTCTATGCCGCCGTGCAGGGCAGGGACCTGGGCGCCGTGGCGGCCGACGTGCGCGCGGTCGTGGCCGAGCTGGCGCCGCTCCAGTCGCCGCGCATCCGCTCGGTCAAGGTCCAAGGGCAGGTGAAGACCATGGAGTCGGCGTTCTCAGGTCTGCTGTTCGGCCTGCTGGGCGCGGTCGTCTTGATCTATCTGCTGATCGTCGTGAATTTCCAGTCGTGGAGCGATCCGTTCGTCATCATCACCGCGCTGCCGGCGGCCCTGGCGGGGATCGTGTGGATGCTGTTCGCCACCGACACGACGCTCTCGGTGCCGGCGCTGACGGGAGCGATCATGTGTATGGGCGTGGCCACCGCGAATTCCGTGCTGGTGATCTCCTTCGCCCGCGAGCGGCTGGTCGAGCTGGGGGATGCGACGGCCGCCGCCCTCGATGCCGGCTTCGTGCGTTTCCGGCCCGTGGTCATGACCGCGCTGGCCATGATCATCGGCATGGCGCCCATGGCCTTCGGCATGGGCGAGGGTGGCGAGCAGAACGCGCCGCTCGGACGGGCGGTCATCGGCGGCCTCATATTTGCTACGATCGCCACGCTTATCTTCGTTCCCGTGGTCTTCAGCCTCGTCCATCGAAACCATGGCAAGGCGGCCGACAAGGCTAACGCCGCCGTCCCCGGAGCACCTCATGTCGCCTGATACCCCTCCTGCAGTACCCAAGCCGCGGTCGCGCCGTGGGCTCGCCTTGTTCGGGATCGCCGCCGCCCTTGGCCTGGGCGCCGTCGTGGTCAACGGCATCTGGAGCCGGCAGGCCAGCGAAGCCAAGCTGAAGGAATGGACCGACACCCAGGCCGTGCCGACCGTCAGCGTCCTCAACCCCACGACCGGCGCCAACAAGACGTCGCTCGACCTGCCCGGGCGGCTTGAGGCCTATTCCCGGGCGCCGATCTATGCCCGCGTCGGTGGCTTCCTGAAGGCCTGGTACGTCGATATCGGGGCGTCCGTGAAGGCGGGCCAGCTCTTGGCCGAGATCGAGGCCCCCGACCTCGACCAGCAGCTCCTGCAGGCCAAGGCCTCGCTCGCGAGCGCCCAGGCCGCCGAGCAGCTGGCGACCGTGACGGCCGGACGCTGGCAGCAGCTCGGTGGCGCCAACACCGTGTCGCGGCAGACGGTGGACGAGAAGACCGGCGATCTCACGGTGAAGCAGGCCCTGACCAGGGCGGCGCAGGCTGCGGTCGACCGGCTGGAAGTTCTGTCCGACTTCAAGCGGATCACCGCGCCGTTCGACGGCATCGTGACGACCCGCAATACCGACGTCGGGGCCCTGATCGGCGCTGAATCGAGCTCCGGTCTCGCGCTGTTCGTGATTTCCGACGTAGCCAGGTTGCGCCTGAACGTCAACATCCCGCAGGCCTTCGTTCCGGCGGTCAAGCTGAACACCAGCGTGCAGATCACGGTGCCGGAGTATCCCGGCAAGGTCTATCGGGGGGTGGTCGAAGCCTCCGCCCGTGCCGTCGATGCACAGACGGGGACCACGCGGATGCAGGTCGTGGTCGACAATGCGAGCGGCGAGCTGATGCCCGGCGCCTTCGCCAACACCCGCATCGAATTGCCGTCCAGCCTGCAGTCGCTGGCCATCCCGTCGGGAGCGTTGATCTTCGACAAGAACGGCCTGCGGGTCGCAACGGTCGATGCCGACAGCAAGGTGGTTCTGAAGCCCATCACCATCGCCCGCGACCTCGGCCAGATCGTCGAGATCGGCAGTGGCCTCACGGCCCAGGATCGCGTGATCGAGAGCCCGCCGGACGGTCTGGCGAACAGCGATCCGGTCCGGGTGATCGATACCGCCCGGCCCGCCGCCGTGCGATAAACGTCGCCGCCAACGGGGGCGGGGGAACGGCGATGATCGACACGGAAAAGGGCAGGGCGGACGTCACGCGGTTCACGATCGACGTGGCCATCCGGCTCGGCCTGATCGCCAGCGTCATCTATGTCAGCCTGCTCCTGCTCCAGCCGGTGGCGGCCCTGATGATGTGGGCCATCATCCTGTCGGTGGCCGTCTATCCCTTGTTCGACATGACCCGGCGCCGCCTGCACCTGCGGGACGGGATCGCGGCCTCGCTGTTCTCCATCCTGCTGCTCCTGCTGCTGCTGACGCCGGTCGTTCTTCTCGCGGTGTCGGCCGTGGGAAGTCTCGACGAGTATGCCCGGATGCTTCTGCGCGGCGAGCACGTCGTGCCGCCGCCGCCCGAATCGGTGAAGGACTGGCCGATGGTCGGCGCGCGCGTCTACGACTTCTGGCTGACCGCCTCCAACGATGCACGCACCCTCGTGACGGCCCATGTCGGGCAGCTGGCCTCGGTCGGCCGTTGGATGGGCGGCATCGCGGCGGGAGTCTTTCTCGGAGTCCTGCAGTTTGCCGGCGCCATCGTCGTCGCGGGCGTCCTCCTGGCCTATTCCGACGAGTTGACGGGAACACTCCGCGCCCTCGCGGTGAGGGTGGCCGAAACGCGGGGCCGGCACTTCCTCGAGATCGCCGGGTCGACCATCCGCAACGTGTCGCAGGGCGTCATCGGCATCGCCCTCCTGCAGTCGGTGCTGCTGGCGATCGGCATGCTGGTGGCGGGCGTGCCGTTCGCCGGCGCCATCACCTTCGTCTGCCTCGTGCTGGCGATCGTGCAGGTCGGGCCCAACATCATCATGATCCCGGTGATCATCTGGACGTGGATGTATCTGCCGGCCCTGCATGCCGGCCTGTTCACCGCCTATACGCTGCCGCTGCTGCTGGTCGACAATGTGCTGCGACCCATCCTGATGGCGCGCGGCCTGCCGACTCCGATGGCGGTGATCGTGGCCGGCGTCATCTGCGGCACGCTGGCCGGCGGCCTCATCGGCCTGTTCGTGGGCCCGGTGGTCCTGTCGGTCTTCTACGATCTGCTCGTGGCCTGGATCGCGGCGGGCCGGAAGGTCGATCAGGTCGACGTTCCGGCTCCCGCGCCCTGATTACTTCTTCTTCGGACGGAGCGCGTCCCACTGCTCGTCGGTCCAGTCGAGCATGGCCGAGGTGTTGGCGCCGCCGCCGCCCGACTGCAGCATCTTGCCGCCGTCGATGACGATCGCGTCGCCGTTGATGTAGCCCGCGCCGTCGCTCACCAGGAAGGCGGCGAGGTTGGCGAGTTCGATATGCTCGCCGGTGCGGCGCATCGGTATCGCCTTGATCATGTCGTCTTGGCCGCCGCGTTCCTTGGGCATCAGCCGGCTCCAGGCGCCTTCGGTCGGGAAGGGGCCGGGCACGATCGCGCAGGTGCGGATGCCCTTGGGGCCCCATTCGACCGCGAGGCTCTTGGTCATCGCGAGCACGCCCGCCTTGGCCATCGCCGAGGGGACGGTGAAGGGTGCGCCGGTCAGCGACGAGACGGTGAGGATCGACATCACGACCTTGTTGCGCTCGCCGGCATCGATCCAGCGACGGCCGGCCGCGACCGTGCAGTAGGCCGAGCCGTGCAGCACGATGCCCAGCACGGCGTCGATCGCGCGCGACGACATCTTGTGGGTCTGGGCGAGGATCTGGCCGGCGGCATTGTTGACCAGGATGTCGAGCGGCCGCTTCTCCCAGATCTTGTCCATCATCGCCTCGACGGCGTCGGGAATGCGCACGTCGCAGCCCACCGTCTCGATCTCGCCGCCGGTCTCCTTCGCGAGCTCGGCCGCGGTCTCCTTCAGCACGTCCTCGCGGCGGCCGCAGATGATCACGTTGGCGCCGAGTTCGAGGTAGCGATGCGCCATCGAGCGGCCGAGGCCGGTGCCGCCGCCGGTCACGAGGATGCGCTTGCCCTTGAGCAGGTCGGATTGGAACATCTTCTTCTTTCCTACTTCTTGATCTCGGTGAGCGCGATCCCGGAGGCGACGAGCGCGTCGATCTCGGCGGCGGAGTAGCCGGCCTCCTGGAGGACGGCGCGCGTGTCGGTGCCGAATTTCTTGGGCTTGGTGCGGACCTTGGGCGGGGTGCGGGAGAGCTTCACGGGATTGCCGACGTTGCGCCAGCCATCCTTCTCCCACACCATGCCGCGATGCTTGGTGTGCGGGGCCTCCATCACGTCGGAGACTTCGAGCACGGCGGCCGACGGCACGCCGCCCTGCATGAGTTCCTGCGAGAACTCGTTGGCGTCGCGGTCCTTCAGCAGCGCGCGCAACTCGGCCTCGAGCTCGGCGCGATGAGCGACCCGCTCCTTGTTGGTCTTGAAGCGTGGATCGTCGGCCAGTTCCGGCTTGCCCAGCATCTGCGTCAACTTCCGGAACTGGCCGTCATTGCCCGCGCCGACCACGATGTTGCGGGTCTTCGTCGGGAAGTTGGAGTAGGGCACTAGGCTCGCATGGCTGTTGCCGACCAGCTTGGGCTTGAGGCCGGCCATGAAATAGTTCGGCGCATGCGGCTGGTGCAGCGCGATGGCGCTGTCGTAGAGCGTCGCATCGACGAACTGCCCCTTGCCGGAACGGTTTCGCTCGTAGAGCGCCATCATGATGCCGATCGTGGCGTTCATGCCGGTCGAGAGGTCGACCACGGGTACGCCGATGCGGACCTGTCCGCCCTCGGGCGAACCGTTGACCGAGACCAGGCCGGCCGAAGCCTGGACCATGGCGTCGTAGCCGGGGAAGCCGCCCAGCGGCCCATCTGCGCCGAAGCCCGAGACGCGGGCATGGACCAGCCGCGGGAACTTCGCCGCCAGCACGTCGTGATAGCCGATGCCCCACTTTTCCATCGTGCCGGTCTTGAAGTTGTCGATCAGCACGTCGGCCGTCTCGAGCAGCTTCAGCAGCACCTCGCGGCCCTCGGGCTTGGAGAGATCCAGCGCGATCGTGCGCTTGTTGCGGTTGATCCCCGCGAAGTAGGCCGAGATTCCCTCGGCGTCGAACGGAGGGCCCCAGGTGCGGGTCTCGTCGCCCTGCGGCGGCTCGATCTTGATCACGTCGGCGCCGTGGTCGGCCAGCATCTGGCCGCAATAGGGGCCTCCCAACACACGCGACAGGTCGATCACCTTCAGGCCCTCGAGTGCGCCCCCGCTTGCCACCGCCATCTCGTTCCACTCCTCGCATCCAGACAGGAGGCGCGGTTATAGACCATGGGGCTGAGGCCCGGTACCGTCCGGGCATGATCGAACGCGAGCTGGATATCGCCACGCAAGATGGCGCCATGAACACTTATACGGTGCGGCCCGACGATGGCGGGCCGCTGCCGGTCGTCATCATGCTGATGGACGCCCCCGGCGTGCGCGAGGGACTGAGGGAAATCTGCCGGCGGATTTCGCAGTCCGGCTACTACGTGCTGCTGCCCAATCTCTATTATCGCAGCACGCGCGAATTCGCCTGCGGCCCGACCCGCAACCATCCCGACGGCGAGGCCAACCTGAAGCGCATGTTCGGCCTGATGGAGACGCTCTCCAACGCCCGGGTCGCGGCCGACACGGCCGCCGTGCTCGACGTGCTGCCGACCTTGCCCGACGCAAAGCCTGGCAAGGTCGGGCTGGTGGGCTACTGCATGAGCGGCGCTTTCGTCACCGCGGCGGCCGCGGCGCATCCGGACCGGATCGGCTGTTTCGCCTCCTACTATGGAACGCGGCTCATCACCGACAAGCCCGATTCGCCGCACCTGATGCTGGGGAACATCACGGCCGAGGGCTACTACGCCTTCGCCGAGCACGACACCTATGTGCCGCTGTCTGACGTCGCGAAGTTCGAGAATCTGCTGGCGTCCGCGCCGTTCCCGTCGCGGGTCGAGACCGAGGCGGGCACACATCACGGCTACGCCTTCTCCGATCGCGGCAACCTGCACGAGGATGCCCGCGAGAAGCACTATGAGCGCATGCTGGCGCTGTTTCGTCGGCACATCGGATAGTCCTGTCGTCCTGAGCGCAGCGAAGGACCTCGCAGAACGATCAGAATGGATGTCGCCGAGGCGCCAGATCCTTCGCTTCGCTCAGGATGACAAAGAGAGAGCAAGAACATGCTGAACGGTATCCACGGACATCAGGACATCGAGCGCGTCGTCTACGGCAAGCCGGCGGGCGCTGCGTTGCGTGCCGAGGCGGAGCGGCTCGGGGCGAGGAAGGTGTTCATCACGACGTCGAAGTCGGTGGCGCAGAGCGCACTGCTGGCGTCGGTGATCGATGGGCTGGGTGAACTGCACGCAGGCACCTATGCCGGCATCACGGCGCATTCGCCGCGACCCTGCGTCGTCGAGGGCGCCGCGATGGCGCGCGCGGCCGGTGCGGACCTGATCGTGGCGGTGGGCGGCGGCTCGGTGATCGATGCCACCAAGACCATTCTGATCGCGCTGTGGCAGAACGTGACCACGGTGGATGAGCTGGACGCCTATCGGGCCGGCAAGCCCAAGGAAGGCGCGGCGCCGCCGTCGGAAGCCATCAAGCCGCCGGCCGATGCCATCCGAATGATCGCCGTGCCGACGACGCTGTCGGCCGCCGAGTTCAATGCCTTTGCCGGCATCTCCGATCCGCGCAAGGGCATCAAGGAGAGTTTCGGCCATCGCCTGATCGTGCCGCGGGTCATCGTGCTTGATCCCGCCGCGACCCTGGCGACGCCGATGGACCTGATGCTCTCCACGGGCCTGAAGGCGGTCGATCATGCCGTCGAGCGGCTGTGCTCGCAGCAGGCGCATCCCTTCGTGCTGGGCACCGCCACCGAGGCGCTGAAGCTGCTCGCCCGCGCCCTGCCGGCGCACAAGGCCAATCCGGACGACATGGCGACGCGGCTCGATCTCCAGTTCGGCATGTGGCTGTCGATCGGCGCCGGCACGTCGGGCGTCGGCGTGGGGGCAAGCCACGGGATCGGCCATGTGCTGGGCGCCGCGTGCCATGTGCCGCACGGCCATACGTCCTGCGTGATGCTGCCGTCGGTGCTGCGCTGGAACCTGCCGGCCAATGCCGAGCGTCAGCAGCGGGTGGGCGAGGCGTTCGGGCAGCCCGGGGCGGCGGCGGGAGACCTCGTCGAAGGGCTGGTGAAGGCGCTCGGCCTGCCCGGCCGTCTCTCAGAAGTCGGCGTCGGCGAGGACCGTTTCCGCGAGATCGCCGAGAAGTCGATGCACGACCGGGCGGTGCTCAACAATCCACGGCCCATCAAGGGGCCGGAGCAGGTGATGGAGATCCTCGAACTCGCGGCCTAGCAATCGATTGGGCCGGGCCGACATGACCCCATGAATTCTTCTCGTGAGCCCGAGGGGTGGCAAGGGGCTAAAGCCACACGACCTAAGGGGAGCAACGCAAATCACGGGTGAAGCCATGGTCGAAGTTCGAACCGCAGAATCCGCCGTCACGCGGCCGCCGCTCGCCGGCTGGGTCGATGCGCCGGTGAACTACCTGGCGGATCTCAGCGTCAAGCCGGTGACGTACAATCCGCCGCATGGCACGGGCTTGCCGCGCCGGGACGGAAACTATCGGGACTTCACAGTGCGCATCCACGATGCCCGTCCGATCGCGCGCGATCTCTCGCTCGACCGCCAGGCCTTCATCCTGACGCACCACGACACCGACGTGCGTGACTTCTACGACGAAGAGGAGGTGCGCACGAAGTACCACGCCGAGGTCGAGGCACTGATCAGGCGTGAAACCGGCGCATCGAAAGTGGTGGTGTTCGACCATACGGTGCGCACGGCCGACCGCGCCGTCGAGCGCGGCCTCCGGACACCGGTGCGCAGCGTACACAACGACTACACCGAGAAGTCGGGCCCGCAGCGGGTCCGCGACCTGCTCCCACCCGAGGAGGCGGAGCGCCGTCTGAAGAAGCGCTTCGCCGAGTACAATGTCTGGCGCAACATCGATCACGCGCCGATCGAGATGGCGCCGCTCGGCTTCGTCGATTCCGAGAGCATTGCGCCGCGCGATCTCGCGGTCTGCGACCTGGTCTATGCCGACCGTACCGGTGAGATCTACCAGGGCGTCTACAACGCCGATCACCGCTGGTTCTATTTTCCGAAGATGACGCGCGACGAGGCGATCCTCATCAAGTGCTACGACTCGCTGAAGGACGGCCGCGCACGCTTCTCGCTGCATTCCGCCTTCGACGATCCGACGTCGCCCGCCAATCCGCGGCCACGGCAGAGCATCGAAGCGAGGGCGTTCGCTTTTTTTGACTAGGTGCGCAATTGGAACCGTGCGGTCTCTCGCGCCTCAGAAGGCGCTGCCGCCCGCCGGCGCGTCTGAACGCGCCGCCGCGATCGCCTCGAGATGCTCGACGAGTTCTTCCGGATTGCTGAAGAACGGCGAGTGTCCGCTTTCCAGCCGCAGCACCTTGCACGGCGTTTCCTTCGCCATGGTGCGCTGCAAGGCGATCCGGATCGCGTTGTCGTGGACGCACTCGATGTACCAGCGCGGCACTGAGCCGAAGCGCTCTTCCGTGAGGGTCACGGGCGTCGTCGAGATGGCGAGCGGCTGCGGGCGCAGCCGCTGCATCGCCTTGTAGCGATCCTCCGGCGAGACGTCGGCGTAGAACAGGGTCGGCAGCTTGTCGCGCGCGAAGGTGTAGGTCTTGCCGTCGGGGCTGACCTGCCGTGACAGCCGGAACATCGCGTCCGGTTCGAGGGCGGTCATGTCCCTGCCGCTCTTGCCCGAGGTCGGCAGGAGGGCGCAGACATAGACAAGCGCCTTGATCTTGCGCCGCCGCGCCTCGGCGAGCTGGCTGATCGTGACGCCGCCCAGCGAATGGCCCACCAGGATGACCTGCTCCTCCATCTTGTCGAGGAGACGGGCCAGCTTCTCGACGTTGTCGGCGAGGGTGACGTTGGCGGGGGGGGTCTGGTCGTTGCCGAGACCGGGCAGGTCGGGTGCGCAGACCTTGTGGCCGGCCGCTTCCAGCAGGGGGACGACCTTCTCCCAGCACCAGCCACCGGTGCAGGCCCCATGGACCAGCAGAAACGTCGCCACGCGCTAGGCCTTGCCGACGACGGTGCGCGCGCCGGGGACGGGCACGAAGAAGTCGGGCATCAGCGGGGTACCGGGCGAGACGGCGTACTTGTCGAAATCGGTAACGCCCTCTGCGGCCAGGACCTCATCATCGATGAAGAAGTTGCCGGTGCAGTCGCGCGACGGGCGGTTGAAGATCGCGTGCGCGGCATCGGCCATGATGTCGGGCTTGCGGCACTGCTTCATGCCTTCCTCGCCGCCGAGGATGTTCTGGATCGCCGCGGTGGCGATCGCCGTGCGCGGCCACAGGCAGTTGAAGGCGACGCCCTTGTCCTTGAACTCTTCCGCCATCGACCAGGCGAAGACCGACATGCCGTACTTGGCGAGCGTGTAGGCCGCGTGATTGGCGAACCACTTGACGTCGAAGTCGAGCGGCGGCGAGAGGTTCAGTACGTGCGGGTTGGCGGCCTTCAGCAGGTGCGGGATGCACTTCTGCGAGACCATGAAGGTGCCGCGCGCATTGATCTGGTGCATCAGGTCGTAGCGCTTCATCGGCGTGGCGAGCGTGCCGGTCAGGCTGATGGCGCTGGCATTGTTCACCAGGATATCGATGCCGCCGAACGTTGCGACGGTCTCGGCCACGGCCTTGTCGACGCTCTGTTCGTCGCGGATGTCGCAGGCGAGCGGCAGCGCCTTGCCGCCGGCCTTCTCGATCTCTTCCGCTGCGGTGAAGATCGTGCCGGGCAGGCGCGGGTCAGGCGTCACCGTCTTCGCGGCGATGGCGATGTTGGCGCCGTCGCGCGCGGCCCTCAATGCGATGGCCAGTCCGATGCCCCGGCTTCCGCCGGTCACGAACAGGGTTTTGCTAGCCAGGCTCATGGCGTCCCCAAGAAATCTTCGGGCTCTATAGCCGGGCGAGGGCGGCGGCGGCTAGTGTCGCGGCACTCAAGGGAGACATGCATGAATCCGTGCTTCGAAACGGCGACACGACTTGCACGCGCCATACGAAACGGACGGTTGAGCTCGGTCGAGGCGACCCAGGCGCATCTCGACCGGATCGCGCGCGTGAACGGGCCGCTCAAGGCGCTGGTTATGGTCGACGAGGCGGGCGCCATGAAGGCCGCCCGTGCCGCCGATCGTGCGCGGGGCAAAGGGAAGGACCTCGCGGCGCTGCACGGCGTGCCGATCACGATCAAGGAAGCGTTCGACGTCGCCGGCTTGAAGACGACCTCGAGCCATCCGCCGCTCGCGGACAACGTCGCCCGCGAGGATGCGAGCGTTGTCGCGCGGTTGCGGGCGGCGGGCGCCGTGATCCTGGGCAAGACCAATGTGCCGGAACTCTGCGCGGATTTTCAGACGGACAGCCCGATCTTCGGCACGACACTCAATCCGTGGGACGAAGCCCGGACGCCGGGCGGCTCTACGGGCGGGGGCGGCGTCGCGGTGGCGACCCGCCTGTCGCCACTGGAGATCGGCAGCGACATCGGCGGTTCAGTGCGCAATCCGGCGCACTTCAACGGCATCTTTTCGCTCAAACCCACCGAGTGGCGCGTCCCGGCGCGCGGGCACGTACCGGACCTTCCGGGGACGACGCGAAGCACCCGCTACATGGGCACGTTCGGGCCGCTGGCGCGCTCGATCGATGATCTCGATCTGGCGCTCCGCATTATCGCCGGGCCGGACGGCCACGAGGTCGAGGCGGCGCCCGTGCCGCTGGGGACCACACCGAAAATCGCGGCCAAGGGCCTGCGCCTTGCCGTCCTGACGAGCAATCCGCTGGTGCCGGTCTCAGCCGCTACGGCGTCGGTCGTCGAGGCGACGGCGAAGCTGCTGTCGAAAGCCGGCGCGCGGGTGAGGCAAGCCCAGCCCGAAGGCCTCGACTGGCAGCAGGGTTGGGACGACTGGTCGGACCTGTTCCAGTACATGATCGTGAATGCCAAGCCCCTGGCCGCGCGCGAGCGGCAATTCGGCAAGGTCGATTCGCGCGATCCGACGGCGCGATCGGTCGCGCGGGCGGCGCGTCTCGACATGGCGCAATTCTTCGCCGTTCTCGATCGGCGGGACCGGATCGTGCGCCAGTGCGAGACCTTCCTCGACGACTACGATGCCTGGCTTATGCCCGTGATGCCGGATGCGGCTTTCGTCCGCCAGTCGCAGAGACAACCGCTCCGCATCGACGGCGTCGAGCATCCATATTTCTTCGCCGGCACCGCCTACAACTTCCTGGCCAACCTGACGGGCCAACCGTCCATCGTGCTGCCGTGCGGCTTCTCGAAGGAGGGGCTCCCGATCGGCCTGCAACTCACCGGCAAGCGCTGGGGCGAAGCGAAGCTTCTCGGCGTCGCCAAGGTGCTGGAGAAGCTCCTGCCCCCATGCCCGGTGCCGCCTTCCTTCGCGTCGTGAGGGGCGCGCCTCACTCCACCTTCACGCCGGCCTTGTCGATGATCGGCTTCCATTTGGCGAACTCCGCCTTCTGGTAGGCGCCAAACGCGTCCGATTTCATCTGTTCGGGCGTCGGGATGTCCTGGCCGAGATTCTCGAGCTTGCTGCGGATCTCCGGGTCCTGCAGGGCCTTGACTGCGGCGGCGTTGAGCTTGTCGGCGATCTCCTTGGGCGTGCCCTTGGGCGCCCACAGGCCGTGCCAGATCGCGACCTCGATTCCGGGGAAGCCGGCCTCGGCGGTCGTCGGGATGTCCGGCGCCGCGGCGGTGCGCTGCTTGGCGGTGACTGCGTAGACCTTGAGCTTGCCGGCGCGGATGTGCGGTAACGAGTTCGACGACTGGTCGATCATGACCTGGATCTGGTTGGCGATCAGGTCCTGCACGGCGGGGCCGGTGCCGCGATAGGGCACGAGCTGGTAGTTGGTGCCGGTGACGGCGAAGA
The DNA here is from genome assembly GCF_965227665.1 of Reyranella sp. GTDB lineage: Bacteria > Pseudomonadota > Alphaproteobacteria > Reyranellales > Reyranellaceae > Reyranella. The sequence goes on along the minus strand of NZ_OZ245767.1, from coordinate 1,223,310 downwards.
AGGCGAGCGCGCCGATATGCGAGCCCGAGCCAAGGCCCGCCGTGCCGCCGGAGATCTTGTCGGCGTTGGCCTTGAGGTAGGCCACCAGCTCCTTGAGGTCCTTGGCAGGGACCTGGTTCGAGGTCACCACCAGCAGCGGGTTGGACGGCAGGAGCGCAATCGGTTCGAGGTCGTTGATCAGGTCGTAGTTCAGGTTCCTGTAGATCGCGCCGTTCACGACGTTGGTGCCGAGATGCCCAATGCCGATCGTGTAGCCGTCGGGTGCGGAGCGGGCGAGCTTGCCCATGGCGATCGATCCGGCCGCGCCGGTGACGTTGTCGATGACGAACTGCTGGCCCAGCTCCTTGGCCATGCGCTCGCCGACGATACGCGCCATCACGTCGGTCGGGCCGCCGGCCGCGAAGGGCACGATCAGGCTGATGGGTTTGTTGGGATAGGCCTGGCCGAAGGCGGGGCCGGCAGCGGCCATAGCGAGCAAGGCGAGAGCAACTCTACGCAGCATGGCAATTCCTCCCAGAACTTCTCTTGTTGGGAGGAGCCTAGCGCTAAGCGGCGTCCGGCTCCATCGTGACCAGCACGGTCCGGTTGGAGACCTGCTGGCCCTCGTGGACGGGGATAGCCTCGATCTTCGCATCGAGCGCCGCCTTGAGCTGATGCTGGATTTTCATGGCTTCCAGGACGATCAGCGTCTGGCCACGACTCACCTTTTCGCCGGCCGCCACCTTGATCGACACGATGCGCCCGTCCATCGGCGCGCGCAGCTTGCCGTCGCTGCCGGCTGCCGCCGTCTCGGGCGGAGCGTAGGTCTTGTCGGTGAACCGGACGGTGAGCGCGTCGAGGTCGAGCACGATGTCGTTGCCGTCGATGTGGAAGGGGCCGTCGACCGGTTCGGGCTCTCGGACCCGCATCAGGCGCTCGGTGCCGCCTGCGGTCAGCCGGATCGGCGTCGGCTCTGGATTGGAGTTGCGCCAGCCGCGCAGCGACGGCGGATACTTCTGCGCCGAGGCCTGCCACAGCAGGTTTGCCGCGGCGGTCCAGTGCGCATCGCTGATCTCGGGTGCGGGGAACTGATGTTTCACCAGAAACGACGTCGTGGCCTCGCCGGCCGCGAAGTCCGGATGCTCCAGCAGGCGGATCAGGAAATGCCGGTTGGTCGTCGGTCCGAGCACGACGGTCTCGGTGAGCGCCCGGATGAGACGCGGCCGCGCTTCCTCGCGCGTGGCGCCGTGGGCGATCACCTTGGCGATCATCGGATCGTAGTAGGGCGAGATCGCCACCCCTTCCTTCATGCCATGGTCGATGCGGACGCCGGGGCCGGTCGCCGGACGCCAGACGTCGATGCGTCCGGTCTGTGGCAGGAAGCCGGCATAGGCGTCCTCGGCGTACAGGCGCACCTCGATGGCGTGGCCGGTGAACGTCACCTGCTCCTGGCGCAGCGGCAGGTGCTCGCCGCGTGCGACGCGGAGCTGCCATTCGACCAGGTCGAGGCCGGTGATGGCCTCGGTCACCGGATGCTCGACCTGCAGTCGGGTGTTCATCTCCAGGAAGTAGAAGGCACCGTCGGCGCCCAGCAGGAACTCCACCGTGCCGGCGCCGCGATAGCCAATCGCCCGCGCGGCGGCCACGGCGGCGGCACCCATGCGGTCGCGCAGCGTGGCATCGACGGCGGGCGAGGGCGCTTCCTCGATCACCTTCTGATGGCGGCGCTGCACCGAGCAGTCACGCTCGCCCAGGTGGATGACGTTGCCGTGGGCATCGGCGAAGACCTGGATCTCGACATGCCGCGCATCGACGACGGCCTTCTCGAGGATCAGCTCGCCTGAGCCGAAAGCGCTCTCCGCTTCGGTGCGCGCGGTCCGGATCGCTTCCACCAGATCGCCCGCGTGTTCGACGAGGCGCATGCCGCGCCCCCCGCCGCCGGCCGCGGCCTTGACCATGACCGGCAGGCCGACCTTGCGCGCTTCGGCTTCGAGATTGGCGTCGCTCTGGTCGGCGCCCTGGTAGCCCGGCACGCAGGGCACGCCGGCGTCAATCATGCGCCGCTTGGCGGCCGCCTTGTTGCCCATTGCGGCGATGGCGGCCGGCGGCGGACCAATGAAGGTGAGCCCGGCCTTCTCGCAGGCCGCCGCGAAGGATTCGTTCTCGGACAGGAAACCGTAGCCGGGATGGACCGCGTCGGCGCCGCTCCTGTGCGCGGCCTCCAGGATGCGATCGATGCTGAGATAGCTTTCGCCCACGGGAGACGGGCCGATCCGCACCGCCTCGTCGGCGAAGGCGACGTGCGGCGCGTCCCTGTCGGCATCGGAATAGACCGCGACCGTGCGATAGCCCATCGCCTTGGCGGTCCGCATCACCCGCCACGCGATCTCGCCGCGATTGGCGACCAGGATTTTGCCGAAGGTCATCACTCGACGGCCCAGCGCGGCGGCCGCTTCTCGGCGAAGGCGCGCAGGCCCTCGGAAGCCTCGGGGCCGCGGCGCGCCTCGGCGAACTTGTCGGCGGCGAAGTCGAGCACCGCCGACAGCGGCTCGGTTCCGACCTTCATCACCACCTGCTTGGTGAGCGCGTTGGCGATGGGCGCGCACTTGTCGATCTGCTTCAGCACTTCCTCGAGCTTGGCGTCTAGGGCGGCCGAGTCGGCCACCAGATAGTGGGCGATGCCGAGCCGCAGCGCCTCGGCGCCCTTGAAGCGCGCGGCAGTGAGCGCGAGGTGCCGCGTCTGTGGCACGCCGATGCGCTGGGCGACGAAGGGTGCGATCTGGGCCGGCACGATGCCGATGGCGGTCTCACTCATGGCAAAGCCCGCGCCCTCGGTGCAGATCGCCACGTCGGAGACACACAGGATGCCGAAGCCGCCGGCGATGGCGTAGCCCTCGACCGCCGCCACGACCACCTGCGGTGTGCCGTTCAGCATCTCGAGGAAGGCGCCGAACTGGCGGTTCCAGACGGCGATCGGATCCTTCTCGCCGGGCTTCGGCTTGTCGGTGAAGCTCTGCTCCATGTTTTTCAGGTCGGCGCCGGCGCAGAAAGTGCCGCCCGCACCGCGCAGGATCACGACCTTGATGTCGCGACGGTCGCGCAGGATGCCGAACACCGACTTCAGCTCCTCGATCAGCGTCGGGTTCAGCGCGTTCTTCACCTCGGGCCGGTTGAGCGTCACGTAGAGACGCGAGCGCTCACGGCGAAGGAGGAGGGCTTCGTACCTGTCGGCGAATTCAGTCATCATTGCTCCACTCAAGCTTTCCTCCCTTGCGCCGCGAGGGGAGGCAAATGAACTATCGGTTCTCCAGCCGCGGCAGGGTGCCCATGTGCTTGGAGATGATCTGCAGCATCACCTCGTCGGCGCCGCCGCCGATCGAGGCGAGGCGCGAATCGCGGAAGGCGCGCGCGGTGGGGGACTCCCAGAGATAGCCGGCGCCGCCCCAGTATTGCAGGCAGCCATCGGTCACCAGGCGCACCATGCGGCCGGCCTTCAGCTTGGCCATCGAGGCCAGCATCGTGACGTCCGTCCCGTCGAGATACTCCTCGCAGGCCCGGTAGCAGAGCGAGCGCACCAGCTCGATCTCGGTGCGCAGCTCGGCCAGCTTGAAATGGATCACCTGGTTGTCGAGCAGGGGGCGGCCGAACACCTTGCGCTCGCGGGTGTATTCGATGGTCTGGTCGATCAGCCGCTCCATGCCCACGACGGCACTGATGGCGCCCCACAGCCGCTCCTCCTGGAATTGCTGCATCTGGTAGATGAAGCCCATGCCCTCCTGGCCGATCAGGTTCCGCACCGGCACCTTCACTTCGTCGAGGAAGATCTGCGCGGTGTCGGAGGAGCGCATGCCGAGCTTGTCGAGCTGCTTCACGATCTGCACGCCCTTGGTCTTCATCGGCAGGCAGATCAGCGACTTGTTCTTGTGCATCGGGCCTTCGCCCGTGCTGGCCAGCAGGCACATCCAGTCGGCCTGCGTGCCGTTGGTGGTCCACATCTTGCCGCCGTTGATCACCCAGTCGCCGCCCACCCTGCGCGCCGTCGTCTTGATCGAGGCGACGTCGGAGCCGGCGCCGACCTCGGAGACGCCAAGGCAGGCGACATAGTCACCGGCAATCGAGGGGCTGAGAAACTCCCGGCGCAGCTCGTCGCTGCCGTGGCGGGCCAGCGCCGGCGTCGCCATGTCGGTCTGCACGCCGATCGCCATCGGCACCGAACCGCAATGGATGTGGCCCAGTTCCTCGGCCATCACCATGGCGTAGGAATAGTCTAGCCCCATGCCGCCGAACTCGGCAGCCTTGTTGATGCCGAGCAGGCCGGCGTTGCCCAGCTTCTTGAAGACCTCGTGGGCGGGGAAGATGCCGTCCTCTTCCCACTGGTCGACATGCGGATTGATGTCCCGGTCGATGATCGCCCGCAGGGTGCGGCGGATCTCGTCATGTTCCTGGGTGAATTGCATGGCGGGCTCCTAGCGATTTCCCAGCCGCGGGAGCGTGCCCATCAGCTTGGAGATGATCTGCAGCATGACCTCGTCGGCGCCGCCGCCGATCGAGCCGAGGCGGCCGTCGCGGTAGCCGCGGGCCACGGGATTGTCCCAGAGATAGCCGGCGCCGCCCCAGTATTGCAGGCAGGCGTCGGAGACCTCGCGGCGCAGGCGGCCGGCCTTCAGCTTGCCCATCGAGGCCAGCATGGTGACGTCCTTGCCGGCGAGATAGTCCTCGCAGGCGCGGTAGACGATGGAACGCAGCGCCTCGACCTCGCTCTTGAGCTCGGCCAGGCGGAAGTGGATCACCTGGTTGTCGAGCAGCGGCCTGCCGAACACCTTGCGTTCGCGCGTGTAGTCGATGGTGGCGTTGATCACCCGCTCGCATGTGTTGAGCGAGCCCGCGCCGGCCCACAGCCGCTCCTCCTGGAACTGCTGCATCTGATAGGTGAAGCCCATGCCGGGTTGGCCGATCGTGTAGCGCACCGGCACCTTCACCTCGTCGAAGAAGGTCTGGACCGTGTCCGAGGCGCGCATGCCGAGCTTGTCGAGCTTCCTGGCGATCTCGATGCCCTTGGTCTTCATTGGCACGACGATCAGCGACTTGTTCTTGTGCGCAGGGCCATCGTCGGTGCTGGCCAGCAGGCACATCCAGTCGGCCTGGGCGCCGTTGGTCGTCCACATCTTGCCGCCGTTGATCACCCAGTCGCCGCCGACGCGGCGCGCGGTCGTCTTGATCGAGGCGACGTCGGAGCCGGCGCCGGTCTCCGAGACGCCGAGGCAGGCCACGTAGTCGCCGGTGATCGACGGCGTGAGGAATTCCCTGCGCAGCTCGTCGCTGCCGTAGCGGGCGAGGGCGGGCGTCGCCATCGAGATCTGTACGCCGGTCGCCATCGGGATCGAGCCGCCATTCACCCAGCCCAGCGATTCGGCGCAGACCATGGCGTAGGAGAAGTCGAGGCCGGAGCCGCCAAATTCGACCGGCTTGTCGACGCCCAGCAGCCCGGCATCGCCCATCTTCTTGAAGAGTTCATGGGCGGGGAACTGGCCCTCTTTTTCCCACTGGTCGACATGGGGATTGATCTCGCGATCGATCAGCGTCTTCCAGGTCTGGCGCAGCGCCTCATGCTCGGGGGTGAACTTCATTGCTTACATCCTCGCCACGCCGAAGGAGATGGGATTGAGCGGTCGCACAATCGACTCGCGCGCGATCGACAGGGTGAAGGCCAGGACCCGCCGCGTGTCGCGCGGGTCGATGATGCCGTCGTCCCAGAGATGCGCCGTGCCATAGAGCGCCGTCGACTCGCGCTCGAACTGATCGACGATGCCCTTGAACATCCTGTCGATCTGTTCGTGCGGCGGCTCCTTGCCCTCGCGCAGGAACTTCTGCTCGGTCACGGTCTTCATGACGCCGGCCGCCTGTTCGCCGCCCATCACGGCCGTGCGGCTGTTGGGCCAGGCGAAGATGAAGCGCGGGTCGAAGGCGCGGCCGCACATGCCGTAGTTGCCGGCGCCGAAGCTGCCGCCGATCACGATGGTGATCTGCGGCACCGTCGCGTTGGCCACGGCCTGGATCATCTTGGAGCCGTGCTTGACGATACCGCCACGCTCGCTCTCGGTGCCGACCATGTAGCCGGTCGTGTTCTGCAGATAGACGATCGGCGTGCCCTGCTGGCAGCAGAGCTGGATGAACTGGGCGGCCTTGACCGCGCCCTTGGCGGTGATCGGCCCGTTGTTGCCGATCAGCGCCACCGGCTCGCCCTCGATGGTGGCCCAGCCGCAGATCGTCTGCTGGTCGAACAGGGCCTTGAACTCGAGGAAGTCCGAGCCGTCGACCAGGCGCGCGATGACCTCGCGCACGTCGTAGGGATCCTTGTGCGACGGCGGAACGACGCCGCACAGCTCCTCGACGTCATAGAGGGGCTCCTTGAACGTTCGCTCCGCGCGCGGCGGCAGCCGGTCGTTCCAGTGCCACTTCGCGATCACGTCGCGCGCCATGCGGATGCCGTCGGCGTCGTTCTCGGCCATCCATTCGGCGACGCCGGAGACGGTGGCGTGCATCTCCGCGCCGCCCAGATCCTCGTCGGTCGCGATCTCGCCGGTGGCGGCCTTCAGCAGCGGCGGGCCGGCCAGGAACACCTTGGCCTGGTTGCGCACCATGATGACGTAGTCGCTGAGGCCCGGCAGATAGGCGCCGCCTGCCGTGGACGAGCCGTGCACGACCGTGACCTGCGGGATGCCGCGGGCCGACATGCGCGCCTGGTTGGCGAAGCCGCGACCGCCGGGCACGAAGATCTCGGCCTGGTAGAGCAGGTTGGCGCCGCCCGACTCGACCAGGTTCACGACAGGGAGCTTGTTCTCCATGACGATCTGCTGCACCCGCTGGCCCTTGCGCTGGCCGGAGGGCGCCACGGTGCCGCCCTTGATCGCGCTGTTCGAGGCCGTCACGACGCAGCGCACGCCCTCGACATAGCCGATGCCCGCGACCGAGCCGCCGCCGGCGCTCGAGCCGTCCTTGTCGTCGTGCATGCGGTAGCCGGCCAGCGGCATCAGTTCGAGGAAGGGCGTGCCCCGGTCCAGCAGCAGCGCGATGCGCTCGCGCGGCATGAGCTGGCGGCGCTTGGCGAAGCGTTCGCGCGATTTCTCGGAGGCCGCCTGGACGCTGGCTTCGGCCTCGCGGAACTCGGCGATCGCGCCGAGCATGCGCTCGCGGTTCTGCTTGAACTCGTCGCTGTTGCGATCGACCTGGCTTTCGAGGATGGGCATGTCGTCCTCAGCCGCCCAGGACCTTGGGCGTCTTGGCCAGATGGAAGCCGTCGAACGGCTTCGATCTGTCCGTGGGCGGTAGCTCGACCGAGCGGTTGGCGAGCGGCACGCCACCGTCGATGCGGATCTCCGTGCCCGTGATGTAGGCGGAGGCGTCGCTCAGCAGGAAGCAGACGGCGGCGGAGACTTCGCTTTCGGTGCCGAGGCGGCCCAGCGGGCAGTAGCCCTTGAGCTTCGGAATCTGTTCCTTGAAGTCGCCGGTATAGGTGTCCATGCCCGAGGAGGCGATCCAGCCCGGTGCCACGGAGTTCACGCGCACGCCGGCCGCTGCCCATTCGAAGGCAAGCGTCATGGTGAGGTTCGCCATGCCGGCGCGGGCGGCGCCGGTGTGAACCATGTTGGGGAAGCCGTTGCGGTAGTCCGCCGTCATGTTCACGATCGAGCCGCCGTGATGCTGCATCGACTGGGTGAAGACCTCGCGGCTCACGATGAAGCCGCCCGTCAGGTTGTTGCGCACCACGACGTCGAAGCCCTTGGCGCTGAGCGACGCCGCGGGGGAGGGGAACTGGCCGCCGGCATTGTTGAACAGGCCGTGGATGCGGCCGTTCTTCGCGACGATCGCGGCGACCGCTTCCTTGACCTGGGTTTCCTCGCGGATGTCGAAGATATGCGTCTCGCAGCTGCCGCCGGCGGCCTCGATCTCGGCCCTCACAGTGTCGAGCTTTTCCTGCTTGCGGCCGGTGATGACGACATGGGCGCCGAGTGCGGCGATCTCGTGCGCGGCGCACCGTCCGATGCCGCTGCCGCCGCCGGTCACGACGACCGTCCGGCCCTCAAACAACCCCGGTTTGAAGACCGAGCGATAGGTCATGTTTCCTCCGATTGAACGACCGTTTACCGGCCTGTAGTTGACGTTTACGTAAAGGTCAAGTAATCCCCCAGACCATTGCCGACCGGAGGAACTCGTTCATGACCTTGCAGGAAATCACCGCGAAAATGAAGGAAGGCGCTTCGAAGAAGTCGGCCTTCGGAAGCAGCGTCAAGTTCGCCACGGATCAGGGCGTCGTCCATATCGACGGCAACCAGAACCCGCCCGCCGTCACCAACGAGGACACGGCCGCCGACTGCACCATCAAGATGGACTTCAGCGACTTCGCCGACCTGATCGAGGGCAAGCTCGACGGCATGAGCGCATTCATGACCGGCAAGCTCAAGATCGAAGGCGACATGGGCGTCGCCATGAAGCTTCAGTCGATCCTGCGTTAAGCGCTTCGCGCTTAACGCCGGTGGGCGACAGCGCTTTCAGGCGGCTTGGTTACAAGCCGCGAAGCGCGAAAGCCCACACGGTAATAATAAGGGCCCCTCCGTCGGGGCCCTTTTTCTATGCCTGCTTGGCCTTGTGGTAGTGCCGCCTGGCCTTGGCGCGGTTGCCGCAGGACGACATGGTGCACCAGCGCCGCTTGCCGGCCCGGCTTTCGTCGAGAAACAGGTAGAGGCATTCCGGGTTGGCGCAACGCCGGACCTTGTCCAGCTTGCCGCTCGCCAGCAGGTCACCCGCCGACCACAGGACGGGCGCGAGGAGGGCCAGCGCCGTGCCCGATCGCATGTCGACTTCCCAGTCGAACGTCTCCTTGCCGCGCTTCAGGACCGTGCGCGCCGGCGCGCCCGCCAGCGCCGCATTCAGACCCTCGAAATCGCGGGCCGCGGGCGCCTTGCCCTGGGCCACGGCGTCGAACAGGCGATGGATCGTCTCGCGCAGCTCGAGCGCGCGCTCGAACTCCTTGGGGGCGGGAGGCTTCGGCGCCTTGGCCCAGGCTGCCAGATCCGCTGGCGTTTTCAGCGTCTCCGTCGGGGAGTCCTGGCCGCGCCAGTAACGCGTGTTGGCGAAGTCGAGGCAGAGATCAGGGCGATTCATTGATGGGACTTACTAACCGGTTGTCCGGTTGACAAGGAACGCACGTCCGAATAACCATATAACCAGTTATATAGTTATAAAAGAGGGACTTGCCATGTTCGACCATGTGTCCATCGGCGTCGCCGACATCGCCCGCACCCGGAAGTTCTATGACGCTTCGCTGGGGCCGCTCGGCTACACGCGGCTGAGCGACGGCGAGACCTCGCTGGGCTACGGTGAGAAGGAAGTCGGCCTGTGGATCGGCAAGGCGGCGAAGCCTGTGAAGGCCGACATGGAATCCGGCCTGCATTTCTGCTTCGTTGCGAAGGATCGGAAGTCGGTCGACGCGTTCCATGCCGCGGCGCTCAAGAGCGGCGGCAGCGACAACGGCAAGCCCGGCCTTCGTCCGGACTACGGCCAGACCTACTATGCGGCCTTCGTGATTGACCCTGATGGCTATCGGATCGAGGCCTATTGCGGGAAGTGAGGTTGACCTCGCGGTCGCGTGGGAGGTGGCGATGCTGAAAGGCGGCTGTTTCTGCGGTGCTGTGCGCTACGAGGCCGAGGGCGAGGCCTGGCACGAGACGGTTTGTCATTGTTCGATCTGCCGCCGGACCAGCGGCGCGCCGATCGTGGCGTGGTTCACCGTCAGGGCCGGCGCTTTCCGAATCGTGGCGGGCGAGCCGGCGTGCTTTCGGTCCTCCGCGGCCGCGACGCGAACCTTCTGCGGCGCGTGCGGCACGGCGCTCACCTTCCGGTCCGACGACCATGGTGACGAGATCGACGTCACGACCTGCTCGCTCGACGATCCCGATCGGGCACCGCCGAAATCCCACACATGGCGGGCGTCAGGCCTGTCGTGGGTGAAGAGCGCGGATGGTCTCCCGGCCTACCCGCGGAAGCGGCCGGACTAGCCGTGCGAGGTCAGGCCGCCTTCTTGCCGTGATGGCTGTGCAGCTTGGCGCTCAGCACGCGGCGGATGGCATTGAACTCCGGGCTGGCGACGTCGCGCGGGCGCGGCAGGTCCAGCGCATTGTCGCTCTCGATGCGGCCGGGGCCCGGCGTCATGACGACCACGCGGTTGGCCAGCAGGATCGCTTCCTCGACCGCATGGGTCACGAACACGACGGTGAGCTTGGTGCGCTCCCAGATGTCCAGAAGCTCGTCCTGCAGGCGCTCGCGCGTCATGGCGTCGAGGGCGCCAAACGGCTCGTCCATCAGCACCAGCTCGGCGTCGTTGGCCAGCACGCGGGCGATCGCCACGCGCTGCTTCATGCCGCCCGAGAGCTGGTGCGGATAGGCGTTGGCGAACTTGGCGAGTCCTACCAGGTCGATGAACTTGTCGACGATCTGCTTCACCTCGGCGGCGCCCAGGCCGCGCGCGGCCGGGCCGAAGCCGATATTGGCGCGCACGCTCAGCCACGGAAACAGCGCATAGTCCTGGAAGACCATGCCGCGGGACGGATCGGGGCCGGCGATCGGTCGGCCCCACATCAGCGCCTCACCCGACGAAGGCTGGTCGAAGCCGGCCATGATGCGGAGCAGGGTGGACTTGCCGCAGCCCGAGGCGCCGATCAGGCAGATGAACTCGCCCTTGTTGATCGAGAGGTTGGCGCCCGAGAGCGCATGGATCGTCTGGTCCTGAAGCTGGAAGACCTTGGACACGCCCTTGATCTCGACGATCGGAGTCGCAGACTCAGCCATGGTGATTGGGGCTCCAGCGCAGGAGATAGTTGCCGAGTGCCACGACGACGCGGTCGGAGAGGTAGCCCGCAAGGCCGATCACGATCATGCCGCAGATCACCAGCTCGGTGCGCGACAGGGTGCGGCCGTCCATGATCACGGCGCCCAGCCCCTGCGGCACGCCGGTCATCTCGCCGACGACGATGACGAACCAGGCAAGGCCGAGGCCGAGCCGCAGGCCGGTGAAGATCGACGGCGTCGCCGCCGGCAGCACAACCTTGTAGAACTGGGCATTGCCGCGGCAGCCCAGCATCGAGGCCGCCTCGAACAGCTTGGGGTCGACCGAGCGCACGCCGAAGATCGTGTTGAGCAGGATCGGATAGAAGGCGCCGAGGCAGACCAGGGCGAAGGCCGATTTGGCGCCGAGGCCGAACAGGATCATCGACAGCGGCAGCCAGGCGGTGACCGGGATCGGCCGCATCACCTGCAGGAACGGGTCGAGCAGCATGCGCGCCGTCGGTACGCGCCCAACGAGGATGCCGATCGGCAGGGCGAAGAGCGCGGCCAGGGCGAAGCCGCCATAGACGCGGCTCATCGAAGCCAGCAAATGGGTGGTCAGCGTCGCGGAGTAGGCATCGTCGTAGATGCCGCCCACCGCGAAATCGATCATGTACTCGCCGACCGCGTAGGGCGTCGGGATCAGCCGGGTCCATTGCTGGGTGGTCGCCACCTGCCAGAAGGCAAGCAACAACAGCGGCACGATCAGCGCCAGCACCGTCGGCTTGAAGCGCGCCCATGTCGAGCGCGCCGCTCTGCGCGGCACGACGGCGGCCGGTTCCGCCGGAACCGGTCCTGTTTCGACGATCGCCATGGTGCGCTCCGTCGCCTGTCTTTCGCCTAGCTGGCGATCTCGTTCGAGAACTTCGGATTGAGGAAGACGTCGAACTTCGGCAGGGCGCGGATCTGCTTCAGCTCCAGCATGTGCTGGGCATAGGTCTTGGCCTGGCCCTGCACCTTGTCGTCGAGCTTCCACACATATTCGACATTGTCGGCGCCCAGCGCCTGCTCGACCGCGGCGCGGTTGGCGCCGAGCTTCTGCACCGTCATCTCGACCACGGCCGGCTTGTTGGCCGACATGAACTCGACCGCCTGACGGTGGATCTTCAGCATGGTGCGGATCATGTCCGGGTTCTTGGTGACGGTCTCCTCGTTGGTGCCGATGATCATGTTGAGGCCGCCCATGGCCGTGCCATAGGGGTACTCGACGAGCTGACCGACGCCGGACGTGATCGACAGGGCCGGACCCGGTTCGGCGCCGACATAGGCATCGATGTCACCACGCGCGAGCATGGCCGGCATCTCGCCGAACGGCACGCGAACCGAAGTGATGTCCTTCGGCGTGAGACCCTCCATGCGCATGCGCTCGAAGATAAAGACCTCCTGCGTCGAGCCCGGCCAGATGCCGACCTTCTTGCCCTTGAGATCCTTGATCGTCTTGATGTCGGAGCCGGCCTTGGAGATCACGCCCATGCCCCGGTTCGACATCGCGCCCACGACGACCACAGGCTCGCCGGCAGCGGCGCCCAGGATGCCGGCGGCGATGCCGAACGTGCCGAGGTCGACCGACTTGGTGACGACGGCATTCTTGCAGTCGGTCGGGCTGTCGAAGGTGATGATCTCGATCTTCAGGCCGGGAGGTGCGAACTGCGCGTAGAAGTGCGGCGGCATCGAATGAACGAGGCGAAGGGCGCCCATCTTGACCGTCTGCCCGCCTTGCGCGCGAAGAATGGACGGCGCGGCCAGGGTTCCCACGGCAGCAAGGCTGGCCCCGGCCAGCAGACGACGACGATTGATCATTAAAATGCCTCCCAAGCAGTTCCCTTGGGAAGCAACAAGCGTGCCAGGTGTCATGTTCCTCTCCCCCGCGACGCGGGGAAGAGGACATAGGAGGGCAGTCGGTCCTTAGAACCCGACAGCAGCGCCGTCGCGGCGGCTCTCGGAGGCACCGAGATAGGGGCCACCGTCGGGGAAGCGCCAGATGATCTGGCTCGATCCGAAGGCGAAGCTCGGCCAGCCGGTGCGGGTGATCTTGTGGCCGCGCTCCTCGAGGCCGGTCGCCGTCGCCGCGGGGAAGTGATCCTCGGTCCAGACCGTGCCGTCGGTCTCGTGCACGCGCCAGCGGCCCGCATCGATGGCGGCCTGCGGGTTCTGGCCATAGTCGACAATGCGCGAGAAGACCTGCATGTGGCCCTGCGGCTGCATGGCGCCGCCCATCAGGCCGAAGGTCGCGACCGGCTTCCCGTCCTTGGTGATGAAGGCCGGGATGATCGTATGGAACGGCCGCTTCTTCGGCCCGACCTCGTTGGGATGCCCCTTCTTGGTGACGAAGCCGGTGGCGCGGTTCTGGAGCGCGATCCCGGTGCCGGGGACCACGACGCCCGAGCCGAATCCGGTGTAGTTCGACTGGATCAGCGACACCATCATGCCGGACTCGTCGGCGGTGCCGAGATAGATCGTGCCGCTCTCCTTGGGCGTGCCGGGACCGAAATCCTGCGCCTTCTTCGGATCGATCAGCTTGGCGCGGCTCTTCAGATAGCCCTTGTCGAGCATCTGCGCCGGCGTCACTTCCATGAAGCGCGGGTCTGCCACGTAGCGATAGATGTCGGCGAAGGCGAGCTTCATCGCCTCGATGCGCAGATGCGCGACCTCGGGACCGTCCGGGTCGCGGCCGGCCAGCTCGAAGTTCTCGAGGATGCCAAGCGCCATGCAGGCGGCGATGCCCTGGCCCGACGGCGGGATCTCGTGCAGCGTCGTGCCGCGATAGGTGAGGCCTATCGGATCGACCCAGTCGGGCTTGTGCTCGGCGAGGTCCTCCTTGCGCAGCGCGCCGCCGGTTTCGCGGGCGTACTTGTCCATCATCTCGGCGAGTTCACCGCGATAGAAGGCCTCGCCCTTGCTCTCGGCGATCTTGGTCAGGGTCCTGGCCTGGTCGGGGAACTTCCAGAGTTCGCCCGGCTGCGGCGCGCGGCCGTTCGGCAGGAACGCCTTCACCCAGCTCTCCTGGCCCTTCAGCCGGTCGATGGCGCTCTCCCACTGGCGTGCCACCATGTAGGAGACGCGGAAACCGTCATGGGCGTACTTGATGCCGGGCTCGAACAGGTCGGCGAAGGGCAGCTTGCCGTAGCGCTTGTGCAGTTCCATCCAGAGCGACACCGCGCCCGGCGTGGTGACGCTGCCCCAGCCGACATGGGGCATGTTGGCCTGGCCGGCATATTGATCGGGCGTCATCAGCGCCGGCGAATGGCCGGAGGCGTTGAGGCCGACCAGCTTCGTGCCGTCCCAGAGGATGCAGAAGGCGTCGGCGCCGATGCCGTTCATGGTCGGCTCGACGACCGTGATGGCGACGGCGGCGGCGATCGCGGCGTCGACCGCGTTGCCGCCCTTGGCCAGCATGCGCAGGCCGGCGGTGGCCGCGAGATGCTGCGAGGAGGCCACCATGTTCGAGGCGAAGACCGGCAGTTTCTTGGACGCGTAGGGAAACTCATACGAAAAAGACGGCACCTCGAAATCCTTTCTACTTCTTCGAGGCCTGGAGGGCCTCGATGCGCGCCACGAAGCGTGGCGTCTGCAGGAACTGGCGATGATCCGTGGCGGTCTTGCCGAACAGACGGGAGAGATCCAACACGCCGGAGCCTGCAATCTCGCCCATCCGGCCGGAAAGGGTCACCCTTTCGCCTAGCCGCAGGGTTTTTAGCGCCGCGACGGCCGGTTCGGAAAGACCCGGCGGCGGCGTGGCACGCGATCGTGTGGAGAAAAAGTCGGTGACCGTGCCGGCAAAGGCCAGCGCCCAGTCGTTGAACGCGTAGAGCGAAACCTGCCGGCCGATGTCGATCGTGACCGTTGCGGTCTGGGCGTTTCCTTCGATTTTGGTCAGCGTACCGCACCAGTCGCTGAAGGCTCCGACCTTGTCGGCCAGCGCGATGCTCTGGCGGGCGGCTTCCTCGACCCGAAGCGGGTTGTTGGAGGCGAGGGCGGGTTTGGCGAGTTCCTGGAGTCCGTCGAGGAACGCCTTCTGCGCCGGGTTGCGCTCATGGCAGGGCCGGTCGAAGCATCCGGTCAGCAGGAGGCTCGTGCTGCCAAGAACGAGGATACGCCGCTTCATCTTCCTCCCCCGTCATACGGGGGAGGTGCCCCCGGAGGGGGCGGAGGGGGAAAGCAACGAACGAGGTGCATGATCACATTCTGCCACGAAGACCCGGCCTGTGGCTCTCCCCTCAGGCCAAAGGCGCTGTAAACAGCGTCGGGGCAACCTCACCGAATTGACGGTGGGCAATCGCCTATGGCCTGGAGAGGCCGGAGTAGTTGGCGTTTGCAAGAAAGTGAAAGGTCCCTCACTCCGTTCGGGATGACAATTTTGTTGGGCTTTGCGCAGTGCGCCGATCAAACCAACAGTGTCATCCCGAACGCAGTGAGGGACCCTCACCTCGTATGCGATAGCCCTCCGATGCGGGGAGGTATGATTACGCTTAAGCAGCCTTCGACTGCGCCTTGGCCCGCTCTTCTTCCTTGAGTTCCTTCTTGGAGAGCTTGCCGACCGGGGTCTTGGGCAGCTCCGGGCGGATCTCGAGGGCGACCGGCATCTCGTGCTTGCCGATCTTGCCGTCGAGATGCTTCTTCAGCTCATCGAAGGTGAGCGAGGCGCCCGGCTTCAGCTTCACGAACACCTTGGGCGCTTCTTGGCGGTAGGGATCTGGGATTCCGATCACGATCACCTCGTCGACCGCCGGATGCTCGTAGACGGCCTCCTCGATCATGCGCGGATAGACGTTGTAGCCCGACGAGATGATGAGGTCCTTCGAGCGATCGACCAGGTAGAGCCAGCCGTCGGCGTCCATGTAGCCCATATCGCCGGTGCGCAGGCCCATCCAGTTGCTCGACGGATGTCGGAACAGGGCCTTCTCCGTCTCCTCCGGCTTCTTCCAGTAGCCCTTCATCACCTGCGGGCCGATGATGCAGACCTCGCCGACATGTTCCTTGCCGGGCGGCAGCACCTTGTCGCCGTCCTCCATGTCACGGATCTCGATGATGGTGCCCGGCATCGGCACGCCGCACGAACCGACCCGGCGCACGCTCTTGTCGACCGGGCAGATCGCGCCGGTGGGCGACGTTTCCGTGAGGCCGTAGCCCTCGATCAGGGTGGCGCCGGTCAGCTTCTCGAAGCTCTGTTGGACCTCGACCGGCAGGGGCGCGCCGCCCGACATGCAGATCTTCAGCGAGCTGAGGTCGAGACCCTGCGCTTTGGGATGCTTGTTGATCGCGGTGTAGAGCGTCGGCACGCCGGGCAGGAAGGTCGGCTTCTTCTTCGCCAGATCGCTCACGATCATGTCGATGTCCGGCCGCGGGTAGAGGATGAGCTGGTTGCCGTTGCGCACCGCGCCCAGCATGATTCCCGAGAGCGCATAGATGTGGAACAGCGGCAGCACGCACACGACCTTCTCGGTGCCGGCAGTCGTGTAGGGCGTTGTCCAGGCCTGGCCCTGGCTCATCGCCGCCATGACGCAGCCATGGGTCAGCATCGCCGCCTTCGGCAGGCCGGTCGTGCCGCCGGTGTATTGCAGAATCGCGACCTCGTCCCACAGGTTCTCGCTGGCGGGCTTGTGGGGCGTGTACTTGCCGTCGTTCGCCAACAGATCCTTGAACGACATGTGCCAGTCGTCGCGCGGCCAGGCCGACAGGTCCTTCTTCTTGGCGATCGGGTAGAGCCAGTTCTTGGGCCACGGCAGATAGTCGGCGATCGATCCCACGATCAATTTCTTGAGCCGCGTCTTGCCGCGCATCGCCGCCATCTTCGGGTAGAGCGCGGTCACGTCCAGCGTCACCAGGATGTCGGTTTCCGAATCGCCGATCTTGAACTCAAGCTCGCGCGCGGCATCGAGCGGCGAGTAGTTCACAACCCGGCCGCCGGCCTTCAGGATGCCGAAGAAGGCGATGAGGTAGTGCGGCGTATTGGGCAGATAGAGGCCGACATTGACGCCGGGCTTGACGCCGAGCTTCTGGAAGCCGGCGGCG
Organism: Reyranella sp.; assembly: GCF_965227665.1. Lineage (GTDB taxonomy): Bacteria > Pseudomonadota > Alphaproteobacteria > Reyranellales > Reyranellaceae > Reyranella. The sequence goes on along the minus strand of NZ_OZ245767.1, from coordinate 1,206,438 downwards.
GCCCGGTCGGAGGCCTGCTTGTAGTCACGGAACGTCATCACCTTGTCGAGGAAGTCGGTGAAGGGCCGGTCGCCATATTTGGCGCAGCTTTCCTCGAAGCTCTGATGGATCGTCATCTTCGGGACGTCGAGCTCCCACTTCACGCCCGGCGGATAGCTTTTTTCCCACACATAGTTCGACATTTATGGAGTTCCTCCCTGCATCGACTATGCGAGGCGGGGAGCAGAAGGGTCAAGAAGTGGGCGGGATCAGATACTCGTACTCGTAGACCGTGCGGAAACCCTGCGCCGCGTAGAGCGGCATCGCCGCGGCATTCGTCGCGACCACCTGCAGGTAGGCGAAGCGCGCGCCCCGTTCCCAGGCCCAGGCGTAGAGGCTCTCGGTGACGCGCCGCGCCAGACCCTGTCGCCGCGCCTCGGGCATCACCAGCACGTCGAACAGGCCCATGTGATCGCCGTCGACGGCGCCGATCGCCATGGCCATGGGCCGGCCCTCGTGTTGGACGAAGGCGAAGCCGGCGGGCTGGGCGATGGCATGCAACATCTTCTGCATGGTCTCGCGATGCTCGGGCTTCACGGGGCTGTGCGCCGCGAACGCCTCGATCCAGGCGGCGGACGGGCTCGAAGCGATTTCGACGGCGGGATCGGGCCTGAACCCGTCATGCAGCGGGCAGCGCTGCAGCAGGCTGCGCTCGATCGGCGTGTAGCCGCGGGCCTTGAGAAGATCCGACATCCCAGCGGGCGCCAACGGCGTGAGGCGCCAGATGGGAGGCCTTCCCCGCTCGCGGACGGGCGCCTCCACGGCTTCGATATCAGGTGAAGCTGTCGGATCTAATGCATTGATCGAGTTAGCTCTTTTCGTATAGCCACCGGAGAAGCGTAGGTGCCATCCCTGGACGTCCTGGGACTCCAGGGCCGGCCAGCCGCGGAAGGCGAGCCGCTCTAGGCGGCGGACTTCATCCAAATTCTTAAGAGATGACATGGCGCGCGGTCTCTGCTAGTCTAAAATATAATAATAACATCAAGTTATTTAAAAAACTGTAAGTGACGCATGAAGTCTGACCCCCTCGATGTCGGCTCTCGCGTTTGCTGGCAGCCCGCCGGTTGTTTCCTTTGTTTCCCGGCCAGGCAGCGGCTGCCAGCAATCCTTTCGCTCATTCTGCTCCTGGGGCTTGCGTTGGCCGGATGCGGAGGCGGCGGAACCGGTGCCGACGACAGCCCGCCCAGCGACAAGGTCGCCTATACCGCCTGGAAGGAGTGGACCCGATTCGGCCGCGCCACGGTCGTCTATGGGGGACAGGCCAATGGCTATACCAACCGCTACGGTATGACCGAGCGCAGTGAGCCCCTGTCGAGCAGGGTCGGGGAATATTGGGGGGCCTGCGGCCGTCCGCAGTGGAACGGCGCTTCCGACAAGCCCTGGTCGGGCGCCTTCGTCACCTGGGTAATGGTCCAGTCGGGCTATAGCGCCGCGCAGTTCCCGCGCGAGGGGCGCCACGGCAGCTATCTGGCGGCGCTCTACGACCGCCAGCGGGCCTCGCGCAGTGCGCCCTTCGTGTTGCATGCCCCGAACGAATATTCGCCGAAGCCGGGCGACCTCGTCTGCTCGGGCTCGGCCGGTCCGACCTGGCGCTATGCCGATCCGCGCACGGCCCACCGCCGGATCGACAACACCGCCGCGCATTGCGACATCGTCACCGAGGTGAGGGGCGGCTATGTCCACGCGATCGGCGGCAACGTGAAGGACAGTGTCGCGATGAGCCTCTTCCCGGTCGATTCGCGGGGCCGCCTGATGAACGTATCGGGTCGGCCGTGGCTGCTCGTGGTAGAAAAGCGCGGCTAAAATGAAACTCAGGCGCATCACGAATTGAGTTTTCATTCGCGCTGAATGAGTATCCCGACACTTTCATCGGTTCGGGAGCGCACAGTGTCGACCAATCTTACGATCGCTCTCAGCCAGCAGCTTCAGACGACGCTGTCGAGCACATCGAACGGTCAGGTCGGCATCTGGGCCGTCTACTTCACGGACACGGGCGTGCCCGTCGCCACCTCGCTCCAGGCGGGAAGCACGCCCACGCCGTCAACGCAGATTACGCTGCCGAATCCGTACGACGGCGGCAAGGTCTACCTGCTCATCCAGAGCTATGACACCGGCAATCCCAATTCTCCGGCCGAACTCACGTTCGGGGCGAACGGCGTCATCCAGCAGGAATCGGACATCAGCTGGAGCAATTCCGAAACCTATCAGTTTCGCTTCGACAGTTTCGAGCTCTCGCTGCTGGGTGCCGCGGCGGACGCCGGCAATCTGACCGACGTCAACGTCTTCGGTATCCCGATGTCGGTCGATATCGCGTATCCCAACGGCGCGGTCACGCAGACCCGCGGCTATCAGGTCAACGGAAGCACGGTCTTCAGCGACATCGAAACCGCCTTCACAGCCGGCGGGGGACTGGTTCACGACTTCCTGTACGGACCGCTGGCCGGCCAACCGCGCCTAGCGGCCGCGCCGACGACGGCGTTGGCGCCCGGCGGACCGGGTGGCGTCTCCGCCTCGGACTGGAACGCCTACATCGAATCGATCGGCAACGAGATGGCTTCGAGGGTCACGATCGCCGGCCAGTACAATGGCGCGGGCACCGTCGACTATGTCGTCGGGCAACCGCCGAGCGCCTCGTACACGGAATGGCACAATGCCGGTTTCTATTCCTATACGCTGAGCTACGATAAGCATCCGGCAACCGTCTACGATGCCTCGACGACGCTGGGCGCCAATCCCTTCTCGGTGCAGCTGAACAGCAGCGCTATCACGGTCACGGATCCCAACGCCGGTCAGTACGTCGCCGGCCAGACCTATGTGACGTTCGAGAACGTCGCAGCGTTCGCGGGCTTCTCTGCGGCCGAACTGAATTCGACCTATCTTGTCAGCAACGTCATCGACGCCAACACCTACCAATTCGTCATCCAGGCCACGCAGGCGAACGAGACGACCACGGGAGGCGGCAGCGGCGTCGTCAGCTCGGTGCCGCTGGGCGACAATCCATTCTCCGCCAATGCCGGCGACAAGTACTTCACGGTAACGGATCCCACCGCCTCGAAATACGCCGCCGAGGGAGTCGAAGTCACCTTTACAGGCGCAGAAGCCTTCGCGGGCTTTACCGCCGACTACCTCAACGGCACGAAGTTCACCATCACCAAGGTCCTGAGCGCCACGCAGTACGAGGTTGGCACCTCGACGGCCGCCCATCAGGGCACGGGCGGCGGAGATACGGTCGCACCGACCTACGTTCGTCCCTATGCCGGCACCTATGTCTTCACGCCGGAGGCCAACAGCCAGGTCAAGGGCACCATCAAGATCGACACGCAGGATCTCGCGAACAGCATCTACTCGACCCTCGGGGGCGCGCAGATCTACAGCCCCGACGGAACGCCCTATGAGTTCTCGACGCTCGTCAACAATGTCGGCGCCGCGACGACCGACCTGAACACCGGCTTCAACACGCAATGGGGCGCCTTCTTCGTCAAGCTGCTGACCGGGTATATCGGCGGCTACATGGGCGGCACGGGCAATCTGCCGAACCAATGGGCCGGGGGACCGGCGAATGTCGACCTCAGCCAGAACTGGAATTTCGATCCCAGCTACGCCTTCGGCGCCAGCACGATGACGCCCTGGACCTGGGACGTCTCGAAGTACGGGGCGGGCGTTTCCTACGACAAGTATGCCGAGATTTTCTTCTCTCACACGAACTCGTACGGGAACGGCTACTCCGACGCCCTGATGAGCCTTTTCCAGCAGGGCGGTCCGCTGATCCCGACCGGCTATACGGTCCCGCTCGGCGCCAACCCGTTCACGACGACGGTGGGTTCGAACATCGTCACCGTCAGCGACCCCAATGCGGGAACCTATGGGTATCAGGTGGGCGACCTGGTGACGTTCGCCGGGGCGGGCACGGTCGGCGGCATCAACATGTCGGCGCCGCCCAGCCTCAATATTCCGGGCGATCCGGGCAAGGCCGCCTTCGTCATTCAGAGCGTGACAGGCAACAGCTACACGGTGCAGGCGGCAACCAGCGCAACGTCCTCGGTCACGGGCGGCGGATCGGGCGTGGTTGCGGGGCTGGATGCCCCCAGCATCACCCTGACCCTCTACGACGACAACGAGACCGCGCCCGCGGGCAGCACGTTGCCGGACCATCAGCTCTACACGCCCACCGAAATCTACAACACGAGCCCCGGACCGTTCGTGAAGGCGTTGGGCTCGACCGACACCGTCGATATCCAGTTCTCGCTCGGGCTTGGACAGATGCGACCCGCGACCGACCTGAAGGTCAGCCTGGGCTTCTTCACCGGAGGCACCGCCGGCGACTACAAGTTCGAATACGCGGTGTTCGATACGGCCAAGGAGACCCTCTTCCAGCAGTGGACCTACGACGCTGCGACCAAGACGCTGAAGGCCGCGGGTGCCGCCGCGCCGACGGGCACCGGCCTCACGATCAACGATCTGCCCTACGCGACCGGCATCAACTGGTATCAGCTCGTCTTCTCCGAAAAGACCGAGCACAATCCCATCAGCCGCACCTACAACATCTACATGAACGGGTTGGCGGGATCGGGAATCCTCAATCCCAATTACGTCGCCACGGGCGTCAACCAGGCGGGCAGCATCGCCATCGACGGCCTGGCCTCGTACGTGGGAAGCGACGTCGCGGACCGGTATCTCACCGGCACCGGCGGTCTTGCGTTCAACATGTTCAACGGCAACACCCTGTCGATGGATCCGCGGCTGCTCGAGCTGATCACCGACCTGTCCATCATCCAGGCCAATCCCGCTGTCTGGCAGGCGCCGCTGGCGCCGGTTCTGGGCACGCTCTCGAATTCCGCCTTCACCAACTGGGGAGGCTCCACCACGCTGGGCACGCCAAACGCCCAGCTCTCCGACGTGACCGACGGTTCGCTCGCGTTCGGCTGGTACGCGTCGGACCAGGCGTGGCTGAACCACAATGCGGAGAACGGCCAGGGCGGCGTGATCGCGAACTTCACCAACAAGATCGGGGCGCTGAACACCGCCCAGATCTCGTTCCTGTCGGGCGCCGGTCTCAGCTCGCATGTGCCGATCACGGCCGTGGCGGATATCGACGGCAAGTGGACGACAGCCGCTTCCTCGTTCGGCAGCGGCACCTACACTGCCGTTCTGACCGAATTCCTGGGCCACGGCACGGCGCATCAGATTGGCAACCACAGCAGCCAACTGACCTTCACCGTGGAACTGGACAGCCTCGATTTCCAGAGCGCCAGCAGCTACATCGCCCTCGATGGGGGTAGCGGCGGGGCGGCCGGAAACTGGATCACGCTGCAGACGGCGAATTCCAGCCTGCCGAACGGTACGCTGCTGGTCTATGCGACCGACGCCAACGGCGATCTGGTCGGTCGCGACGGGCAGGTGGGCGCGTCACTGGAGGAATCGGTGCTGGCGCGCATCGGCTCGGTCGCCTTCGACAACGGGACGGTCATGGGGCTGGGCACACAGTCCGTCTACCTGCCGGTCGGCCTGCAGCTCCACTTCGCGATCCAGACCGGAGCGAATTCGATCGAGCAGCTACCCGGCATCGTCGTCACGGGCAGCGGCTCGCTCGCGGTCAATGTCAGCGGCAGCTACGGGACGCTCAATCTGTCGGCGGCAGTGGACAATACGCTTTCGGCCGCGGCGCAGCTCGCGCAAAGCCAGCAGCAGGACGACCAGGCCTGGGTCTATCTCACCCAGGGCTCGACCGTTCAGGTCAGCGTGGCGGGCAGCGCATTTAATCTCAACACGATCCATTTCGTGAAGATCGACGTCAATTCGACGACCGGGGAGTGGAGCGTCGGCGGTGTTCCCTACAGCAATACCGACGCCTTCCGGACGGCGGTACAGCAGAACTGGGATCCGAACTTCGCGGTGTCCGGCGGCCGGGGCAATTTCACCGCATCGGACGACTGGACCGTCTCCAAGGGCACGGGGTACTACGCGCCGGTCCTTTACACCGAGAGCGGCAACACGCTCGTCCTCGGCACGGCCAACGCGGACGGGCAGGAGCATATCCGGACCTACGGTCAGAACATGTTCGGCTTCGAGGACCTGCTCGCCAGCCAGGGCAGCGATTTCGACTACAACGATCTGGTCATGAAGATCGCGATCGCCTGAGCCGGCGGCGCCGGCTCAGTTCGTCATTCCCGCCGCGTGCATGATCGCGGCGGTGCGCTCGGCGAGCATGATCGTCGGTGCATTGGTGTTGCCGCCGATCAGCGTCGGCATGACCGAGGCATCGACGACGCGCAGGCCTTCGACGCCATGCACCAGCAGTTTGTCGTTGACCACCGCCATGGGATCGCTGGCCGGGCCCATCTTGCAGGTGCCGACGGGGTGATAGATCGTCTCGCACTTGGCGCGGATCCACTGCTCGATCTCGGCGTCGGTCTTGACCGCCGCCCCCGGCCCGAGCTCGGCGGCGCGATAGGGGTCGAGGCCCGACTGGGCGAGGATGTCGCGGCCCATCTTCACGCCGGCGATCAGCGTATCGAGGTCCCGGCGCTCGCTGAGATAGTTCGGATCGATCAGCGGATGTTCCTTGGGATCCTTGCTGCGGAGCCGGATCGTGCCCTTGCTCTCGGGACGCAGGGTGCAGACGTGCAGGCTGTAGCCGTCGCGGTTCAGGCGCGTGCGGCCATGATCCATGACCAGCACCGGGAGGAAATGGAGCTGGATGTCGGGTGCCGCGAGGCCGGGCCGAGTGCTCAGGAAGCCGCCGGATTCGGCGATCGGCGAGGTGCCGGGCCCCTTCTTGTTCACGACGTACTGATAGAGCGAGGCCAGCTTGTTGGCGCGGTCGTAGGTATCGCGCGTCTTGCAGAACTGCAGCAGCGCGGCATCGAGATGGTCCTGAAGGTTGGCGCCGACGCCCGGCAGGTCGTGGATCGGCCGGATGCCGATCGACTTCAGGTGGTCGGCCGGGCCGATGCCCGACAGCATCATGAGCTGCGGCGAGTTGATGGCGCCGCCGCACAGGATGACCTCTCGGGTGACGCGGGCGACCTCGTCGCGGCCGTTCAGCGTGTAGCGCACGCCCATGGCGCGGTTCTCGTCGAAGATGATGCGCTCGGTGAGCGCGCCGGTGACGACCTCGAGATGGGCGCCGCTGTTGGCCACCGCCGGACGGAGATAGGCGCTCGCCGCACTCCAGCGCTGCTTGTTCTTCTGCGTCACCTGGTACAGGCCGACGCCTTCCTGTTCGGCGCCGTTGAAGTCCTTGTTGCGCTTGTGGCCAGCCTGCTCGGCCGCCTTGAGGAAGGCCTCGTTCAATCGGCTGGGATCGACCTGGTCGGCGACGTTCAGCGGACCGCCGGTGCCATGGAAGGCGTCGGCGCCGCGCTCGTTGTTCTCGGCCTTCTTGAAATAGGGGAGGACATCCTCATAGGACCAGCCCTCGTTGCCAAGCTGGCGCCAGTGATCGTAGTCGGAGGCATGGCCGCGGACGTAGAGCATCGCGTTGATCGACGACGATCCGCCCAGCGTCTTGCCGCGCGGCCAGTACATGCGGCGATCGTTGCAGTGCTTCTGCGGCGTGGTCTCGTAGTGCCAGTTGTAGGGGTTCTTCTCGCCCAGCGAAGCGAAACCGGCGGGCATCTTCAGCATGAACGACTTGTCGGGACCCCCGGCCTCGAGGACCAGGATGCGGAGCTTGGGCCGTTCCCAGGCGAGTCGCGCGGCGAGAGCGCAACCGGCCGAGCCGGCGCCAACGATGATGTAGTCGTAGAGCGAAGACATTGTCCTTCCTTCAGGGCAGCCGGTTTTCGATGACCGTGAAGACGGTTCGGCCGGATATGGGCGACAAAATACCGTTCGCGTCCAGTGGAAAGACGCTGCGGGTAACGGAGTCCCCTACATTGCCGCCGATCGCGGAGACGTGGCCCGGCTGGACGTCGACCACGATGTCGCAATGTCCTGCCCCGCGATTCAGGTTCTGCAACGTCGTGCCGCTGCCCTCGCGCGAGGCACAGACGAGGTCGCCGACCTTCGGGGCATAGGCGTCGGGCTCATGCGGGATGAATGCCGCGCCCGGCTTCTTCGCGCGCTCGACGATGCGTTCGACGTAGATGGTGTGGCGCTGGTCGGGGCAGAAGAGGTCGCGCGGCACGCCGGCGCTCTCGATATCCCAGGAGACAAAGGCCGCGGACCACGGCACGTCGTTCAATCCGCTCAGCCTGTTGCCGACGGAAGCCCAGTAGTCGGCAATGCGCTGCGGCGCCTCGCGCTCCCTGATGCCGAGTTGTTCCGTCCGGGGCGGCGCGTCCGTCGAGTAGGTGATCACCTGCTTGCCGTAACGGCCCCATTCGCCGACCGCCAGCAGGACCATCGAGGTCCGGGCGCTCGACGAGGGCGGCGGGGCCTCGGGCTTCCAGGACGAGGAGGGGCAGGGACCGAGCGGTGGCAAGTCCTTCGCCTGCACGACCGGCTTGTCCGTCGTCGGCGGCGTCGTACAGGCGGCGGCGAGGACGAGAAGCAGGAGCGCGAGAAGGGGACGCATGGGGGGGCTCAGCCGGCTCCCTGCCAGCGTCCGATCCCGCCGATCAGGATCGTCGGCACACCGCCGGTCCCGTCCTTCACGGTACAGACCTGGCTGCCGGGCCGGCGTCCGTCGCGCGGCTCGGTGACGTCGAGGCCGGCCGCCTTCAGTCGCGCGTGGGCCGCCGTGATGTCGGGCACGCGCCACGACAGTCCCCAGAGATGGTCCGGTTCGTCCGATACGCCCTTCTTGAGATCGTGGGCGATCTCGACCACCAGGTCGCCGCAGCGGAAGAACAGCAGGCGCGCGCCCCACTTGGGATTGCTGCGGTCGAGCCTGAGGTCGAGGCCGAGCCGTCCGGCATAGAAGGCGACGGCGCGCTCGGGGTTGGGCGTGCGCACGACGATATGGTCGAGGCTCGAGATGGCAGCCGGCGCCTCGACCGCGAGGGGAGAAGGAGCTTCCTCCCCTTGCGCGCACAGTCCGATCGCGACGCCATGGCCGAGGAGCGCCCGACCTTCGTCCGTTTTCGTCGACGCGACGGCGCGGCGCTCCAGAAGCGTCGCCGCCTTGTCGAGGTCTTGCGTCGCGAACACCATCGATCGCAGGCCCGACGCTTCGGGCTCGAAACGCACTCCGACATTGTCGGTGCGCAGGCGCCCGTCCACCGCACGCCGCCCCAGCAGCGTCTCGTACACCGTGGGCGATCCGCCGACGACGAGATGGTCGAGTGCCGCGATCATGGTGTCAGCCGATGCGCTTCAGGTTCGCCTTGTAGTCCTGGCCACGCTGCACGTAGCTCTCCGCGCTCATCGACAGTCGCGAGGCATTCTCCTCGCTGAGCTCGCGCACCACCTTGGCCGGCGAGCCGAGGATCATCGAGCGGTCGGGAAAGCTTTTGCCTTCCGTGACGATCGAGCCGGCACCCACCAGGCAGTCCTTGCCGATCACCGAGCGGTTGAGCACGACCGACTGGATGCCGATCAGCGAACCGTCGCCGATGGTGCAGCCGTGAAGCATCACCTGATGACCGACCGTCACGTTGCGGCCGATGGTGAGCGGCGCGCCGGGATCGGTGTGGAGGACGCTCAGTTCCTGGATGTTGCTGTCATCGCCGATCACGATCGGCTCGTTGTCGCCGCGCAGGACGGCGCCGAACCAGATGCTCACGCGTTCGCCCAGGATCACCGACCCGATGATCGTGACGCCCTCCGCGATGTAGCAGGAGGCGGGAATCACCGGCACGCGGTCGTTCAGCTGATAGATCGGCATCTGGGTTCCTTCTGCCTGCGCGAAGCGTTGTCCTTATGCCGTCCGGCATGCCACCTTGACCCTGCCAGTTCAATAGCCCGGCAAAATGGTCCAGGAGGCGACGCCAGGATGTATCGCTTCGTATTCGCCTGCTTCGTCTTCCTTGCGCCTGTATTTTCTGCAGTTCCGGCAAAGGCCGATCCTGTCCAAGACGCGAAAGCCGCCGCCGCTCGTCAGGACTACGAAGGAGCGGTCTCGATCCTGCGTCGGGCGGCAGTCGCCGGCGATGTTCCCGCGCAATCCCAGTTGGGCTTGGCGCTGTATTTTGGTTGGTGGAAGAAGCCGGACCGCGAGGAAGGATTGAGATGGTTGCGGGGCTGCGAATCGCAATGACGTCAAGGCTCAACTCGTCCTTGCAAGGGAAACCAAGGATCGCGCCGAGGCACTGAATTGGTATGAGAAGGCGGCGCTGAACGGCGACCCGGTCGCACAAGAGCGGATGGGAGAGGCATACTGGCGGGGAGACGGGCGGCCGAGAGACAAAAAGGCTTCTTTCGAATGGTTTCAAAAGGCTGCTGCGGGAGGGCACCCGGACGCGCAGATTCTGCTCGGAGTGCAATATGCAGTTGGCTCGGTGATTGCACGGGACTTGGGGGCGGCACGTCACTGGTTCACGAAGGTGGCCAGTTCTTCCGATTCAAATGCGCGGATCGCCCAAGAGTATCTGGGCACGTTCTATGAGAAGGGTCTGGGTGGACCGCAGAACTATTCGGAGGCGCTGCGCTGGTACGAAGCGGCTGTAAATGGCGGTCATGCGCCCTATGCCGAGTTTGCACTCGGCGCGATGTACGAGTTCGGGCGCGGTGTGCCCGCTAATCTGGACAAGGCACTGGACCTGTATCGGACCGCCGCTTTCCGTCAGTATCGGCCGGCTCAGTATCGATTGGGTGTTGCCTATCTGAGAGGTGAGGGGGTGCGCCGTGATCTCGCGGAATCGCCCAAGTGGCTAGCATTCGCGGTCGGCTGGGATTTGATCGACAATGTTGCCCCGGCTGAAGACAAGTCGGTCAGGTCTGCATTCGAACGAGACCCGGAATTGTTTCAGGTAGGGACGGGACAACTGCGTCCCGCAGCGTTTGACTACGCGGTGACGACCGTTCGCGAACTGGCGAAAGTCCCGGGGCTCTATTCGCAGGCAAAGGCTCTTGCGGCTGCCTTCCAGCCAACGCCACCGCCGCTGCCCATACTCATTCACTAGGCCAGCTTCGACCGACGTCTTTCCGTTTACGTAAAGCCGTATTGACGTTTACGTAAACGTCAACTAACACTTTTCCATCATGTCAGTCGCCGCCATTCCCTCGGCCAAGACGCTGGCGCCCCGAGACGCTCAGCGCATCTACAGCATCGCCGAACTGTCGCGCGAATTCGCGATCACGCCGCGCACGATCCGCTTCTACGAGGACGAGGGGCTGATCAAGCCGCGGCGGCATGGCACGACCCGTCTTTACACCGTGGGGGATCGCACGCGGCTGAGCTGGATCCTGCGCGGCAAGCGGCTGGGCTTCTCGCTCGCCGAGATCCGCGAGCTGCTCGACCTCTACCAGGTCGACCGCACGGGCATGCAGCAGCTGCGCGAGCTGCTGCGCCGCTGCCAGCTCCATATCGGCGATCTGGAGCGTAAGCGCGCCGATCTCGACCAGCACATCGGCGAATTCAGGGAAGTCGAAGCACAAGTGAGCGCCGAGCTGAAGCAGCGCGGTCTCGATCCGGAAAGCGATTAGGAAAACTGCGACCGAGGAGGAAGCCATGGCCGTCTACAAGGCCCCGATCAAGGACATCCAGTTCGTTCTGAACGAAGTCATCGACGTCTCGAAGCTCGCCAAGCTGCCGGGCTACGAGGACGCGACCCCCGACACGATCCACGCCATCGTCGAGGAAGCCGCCAAGCTCTGCGAGAACGTGCTGTTCCCGCTGAACCGCACCGGCGACGAGGAAGGCTGCCACTACGAGAACGGCGTCGTGCGCACGCCCAAGGGCTTCAAGGAAGCCTATAAGCAGTTCGCCGAGGGCGGCTGGACGGGCATCACCTGCGATCCAGAGTTCGGCGGGCAGGGGCTGCCGGCGACGGTGGGCTTCGCGCTGCAGGAGATGTTCACCGCGGCGAACCAGGCCTTCGCGATGTATCCGGGCCTCAGCCACGGCGCCTACGAGGCGCTGTCGCGCCACGGTTCCGACGAGCTGAAGAAGCGCTACCTGCCGAAGCTGGCGGACGGCACCTGGTCGGGCACCATGTGCCTCACCGAGCCCCATTGCGGCACCGACCTCGGCATGCTGCGCACCAAGGCCGAGCCGCAGGCCGACGGCAGCTACAGCATCACCGGCACCAAGATCTTCATCTCGGCCGGCGAGCACGATCTCACCGAGAACATCGTCCATCTCGTGCTGGCGCGCCTGCCGGATGCGCCGGGCGGCACCAAGGGCATCTCGCTGTTCATCGTGCCGAAGTTCCTGCCGAAGGCGGACGGCTCGGTCGGCGAGCGCAACGGCATCCGCTGCGGCGCCCTCGAGCACAAGATGGGCATCAAGGCCAACGCGACCTGCGTGATGAACCTCGACGGCGCCACCGGCTGGCTGGTCGGCGAGGCCAACAAGGGCATGACGGCGATGTTCGTCATGATGAACGCCGCGCGCCTCGGCGTCGGCATGCAGGGCCTCGGCATTGCCGAGACGGCCTACCAGAGCGCCGTCGCCTATGCGCGCGACCGCCTGCAGGGCCGTTCGCTCACGGGGCCGAAGAACGCCAGCGGACCGGCCGATCCGATCATCGTGCATCCCGACGTGCGCCGGATGCTGATGATCCAGAAGTCCTTCACCGAGGGCGCGCGTGCGCTGTCGCTGTGGGTCGGCATGCTGATCGACGAGGCGCATTCCCATCCCGACGCCGCGACGCGCGAGGCCGCCGACGATCTCATCCAGATGCTGACGCCGATCATCAAGGCCTACTTCACCGACATGGGCAGCGAGTGCGCCAACCTCGCGGTGCAGACCTGGGGCGGCCACGGCTTCATCCGCGAGAACGGCGTCGAGCAGCTCGTGCGCGACGCGCGCATCACCCAGCTCTACGAAGGCACCAACGGCATCCAGGCGCTCGACCTGGTCGGCCGCAAGCTGCCGATGAAGGGTGGCCGCGCCGCACAGCGCCTGCTCGGCGAGATCGCCGGTTTCATCGCCCAGCACAAGTCCGACGAGACGATGAAGGAGTTCGTCGAGCCGCTCGAGAAGGCGATGGGCCGCGTGCAGGACTCGGCGCTCTTCCTGATGCAGAACGCGATGAAGAACCCCGACGAGGCCGGTGGCGCCGCCACCGACCTGCTGCGCCTCATGGCGCTGACGGCCATGGCCTATATGTGGAACCGCATTGTCGTCGCCGCCCACAAGGGACTCGCGGCCGGCAACGACAATGGTTTCTACGAAGCCAAGATCGTCACCGCGCGCTTCTTCATGGCCCGCGTGCTGCCGCAGACCGTGTCGCTCAACCATCAGATCAAGGCGGGCGCCTCGACCCTGATGGCGCTGCCGGCCGAGGCCTTCTGAAGTCGGTCCTTGCCTACGGGGCAGCGGCGTTCCTCGAGATCGCCGGCTGCTTCGCCTTCTGGGCGTGGCTGCGGCTCGGCGCATCGCCCTGGTGGCTGGCGCCGGGCCTCATCGCCTTGGGCCTGTTTGCCTGGCTGCTCACCTTCATCGAATCGGATGCGGCGGGCAGGGCCTATGCCGCGTACGGCGGCGTCTATATCGCCGCGACGCTCGTCTGGCTGTGGGCCGTCGAGGGCACGCGGCCCGATCGCTGGGACGTCACCGGCGCCCTGATTTGCCTGATCGGGGCCGGCATCATTCTTTTCGCACCGCACCGCGCGACGGGCTAACCTTGGGGCGTTGTCCAATAAACGCCTGAGGAAATTGCCCCATGTCTGCACCGCACGTTCTCGCCGAAGTCAAAGATGGCATCGGCTGGATGACGCTCAACCGGCCAGAGTCGCTCAACGCCCTGTCGATGGAAATGCGCGACCTGCTGATCGAGCACAGCGCGAAGTTCGAGAAGGACCCGGCGGTGCGCTGCGTGGTGATCCGCGGCGCCGGCACGCACTTCATGGCAGGTGGCGACATTCGCGGTTTCCACAAGTCGCTGACCGAGGACAAGGAGGCCCATCTCGCGGGCTTCGAGATGCGGGTCGTGAAGGCGCACCAGGCGATCTACCAGATCCGCCGCATGAACAAGCCGGTGCTGGCCTCGGTGCAGGGCGCCGCCGCCGGCTTCGGCCTGTCGCTGATCCTGAATTGCGACCTCGCCATCGCGTCCGACGATTCGTTCTTCACCCTGGCTTACCGCCATATCGGCCTCAGCGCCGATGGCGGCGCGACCTACTTCCTGCCGAGGGTCGTGGGCGAGCGGAAGGCGCTGGAGATCGCCCTGCTGGGCGAGCGCTTCTCGGCGCAGGAGGCCAAGGACAACAATATCCTCAACTGGGTCGTGCCGAAGGATCAGCTCGCCGCCGAGACCGAGAAGATGGCGCGCAAGCTGGCCGACGGTCCGACCTACGCGCTGGGCGTCGCCAAGAAGCTGATCCGCAACTCGTTCGACAACAGCTGGGACGAGCACTCGCACCGCGAGGCCGAGGGCCTGGCCGCCTGCGCCGCGACCGAGGACCATTTCGAGGGCCTGAGCGCCTTCCTCGAAAAGCGGAAGGCGAAGTTCAAGGGGCGGTGAGGTGACGTTCTTAGGGCCCCAGCGGGACTTCGATCAGACCAAGGTGACGGGCCATCGGGTGAAAATCACGATCATTGTGCAGCAGTGCCACCTGGTTTTCGATACACTAGGCTCCGATCAGTAAGTCGGTGGTGGTCCGTACCGTGATGCCTCGGCGCCGGAGCGCGCGAAAGTTGCGCGCTGCGGCGACGGCGATTTCTGCACCGGCCATTGCGACGATATCGAAGCGGCGCAGGAGCGCCTCGACGCTGCGGGCCGCCCGTTCGTCTTTCAGGCCTTGCAGGACTTCGCACAGCATCAGATCGCCCACGACGATCTCTTCGACGCCGAGGGCCATCTGAAGGCGCTTCACATAAGGCGCTTCGTGTCCGTTCAGAAAATCAATCCAGACACTGCTGTCGACGACAATCAAGCCGCCCCTCGGCCGGCGCGACTTTTCGTAAGATCGCCGCGCCATGGGTACTTGCCGAAGGCGGCGCTCACCTCCTGTTGTCGACGGAGCTTGACCATCAGGCGAAGGGCCTGTTCCACGGTCTGCTTCTTGGTCGTGAGCCCGGATGCCTTCTGGGCCTCGGCCACCAATTTCTCGTCGATCTCGATATTGGTGCGCATGATGAATTGTCGTCCGTGTGTATGATTGAACGGTACCATACACACGAACGAATCAACATCCTGCGGAAACGCTTTGTGTCAGCGGCCCTTCCAGTTGGGCTTGCGCTTTTCGGCGAAGGCCTTCGGGCCCTCGACCGTGTCCTCGCTGTGCGCCATGGCGACGAAGGCGGGGTATGTCTGGTTGCGCATGCCGATCTCGAGCGACGGCTGGTCGAGCGAACGCATCACGACCTGCTTGGTGGCGCGGATCGACATCGGCGAGCATTCGAGGATCTGGGCGGCCCACTTCCTGGCCGACGCCATCAGCTCGGCGTGCGGCACCACTTCGGTGACGAAGCCCATCTCGTAGCCTTCCTTGGCGCCGACATGGCGGCCGGTCAGCATCATGCCCATCGCCTTCTTGAGCGGGATCATGCGGCTCAAGCGCTGCATGCCGCCGGCACCGGCGGCCAGGCCGACGCGCGGCTCGGGCAGGGCGAACTTGGCTTGGTCGGATGCGATGATGATGTCGCAGGCCAGCGCGATCTCGAAGCCGCCGCCCATGGCGATGCCGTTCACCGCGGCGATCACCGGCTTGTCGAGGTCGAAACGGTTGGCCAGCCCGCCGAAGCCCTTGGCCGGATGGACCGGGCGCTTTCCGGTCTTGGCCTGGATCTCGGCATGGTACTTGAGGTCGTTGCCGGCGCAGAAGGCCTTGTCGCCGGCGCCGGTGATGATGGCGACCCAGAGGTCCGGGTTGGCCTGGAACTCGTCGAACGCCTCGATCATCTCCTGGTTCGCCATGGGATGGCAGGCGTTGTAGACCTCGGGGCGGTTGATCGTGACGATCATCAGGTGGCCGTCGGTCTCGACTTTGCTGTACTGGCCCATGGCATACTCCCTTTTTGGTGAACGGCGATTTACCGCCCAAAATGCCACGGTGAAAAGCCGGAGTGCGATGCCTATCTGCATCGTGAAATGAAGTTCACCGCATTCCGGGGCGTGTTCGGCGGCCTCGCAGGGGTGTTCGCCGCGCTGTCGGCCAGCCTCACTTACGCGTCGACCTTAAACCACGATCTTCAGATCGTCCCGAGCCGTCCACAAGCGGTTGTGTGGGCCGGACAGGCGGATTCGCCCACTGGTGGCCGGCCGCGCGCCCTGCAGACGGCCCAGATCAAGAAGCCTGCCGCGAGCCTCGGGGCGGTGGAGCCTGGCACCCCCGCAGAACTCGCCGCCAGGTCGCTCAATCCCGGCGCCTCCGATCCCGACGTGCCTTTGCCGCATCCAAGACTTTCAGAAGAGTTTTCGGACAGGACTGACGTGGCGAGGCCCCTGACAGGCCCGACCCCCTTCGGCCGCGGCGAGAGCGGGGGCGGGGTCCTCGGTCTGCGGTTGCCTCTACCGGCGCAACGGGGCTCCACCGGGCAGACCACTACATCTGGTGCTCGATAGCCGAGGACGCGGCTGCCACGGCAGTCGGTCTCCACCGGCCCTTAACCCTCACTGTTGCGTCCGTGTCACACGTTTCCGGCGAGTCATCGCGGACAGGGCGGTTTGGTTGCACCGCACCAGTGGTGGTGTGTATATTCTCCAAAGTTGGCGACACGGACAGCCCGCCGACGAGCGATATACAGTTTCAGTCTGCAAGTATCAGAAACGAGGGGAAGAACTCATGAAGAAGGCTCTTCTGGCGGCCGCCGCCATTGTAGCGCTGCCGGTGGCTGCGCAGGCGCAGGCCCCGCAGCCGGGTCTGTACATTGGTGCCGAGGGCGGCATCAACTGGCTGACGAACTTCACGGCGAACACGAACATCCCGGCGTTCCCGACGGTGAACGTGACCCCGCAGCTGGGCTGGATGGCCGGTGGCGTGATCGGCTACGACTTCGTTGGTCCGCGCGTTGAGTTGGAAGGCATCTATCGCTGGAACCCGACGAATGTCGGCGTGCCGAACACGGCCGTCAACAACCAGGTCGGCCAGCTGGGCATCATGGCGAACCTGCTGTACGACTTCATGCCGGGTTCGGTGATCACCCCGTACATCGGCGCTGGCGCCGGTCTGGGTCTGGTCGACGGCAACTCGTCGCTGTCGAGCACGGTTTTCGCCTATCAGGGCATCATCGGTCTCGGCTGGAACGCCGACACGAACTTCCGCGTGAACCTGGACGGCCGTTACTACGGCACGACGAACCCGCAGGTTAACGGCGTGGGTTGGACGAACAACAACTTCAGCATCATGCTGGGCCTGCAGCTGAAGTTCGGTTCGACGCCGGCCGCTCCGCCGCCGCCGCCGCCGGTCGTTGCGCCGCCGTCGTTCATGGTGTTCTTCGACTGGGATCGCTCGAACCTGTCGGCTCAGGCTCTGAACACGATCAAGCAGGCTGCCGGCGCCTACAAGACCAAGGGCAACGCCCGCATCACGGCGACGGGTCACACCGATACGTCGGGCGCGCCGGCCTACAACATGGCGCTGTCGCTGCGTCGCGCCAACGCCGTCAAGGACGCCCTGGTTCGCGAAGGCGTGCCGGCGACCGCGATCGCGGTGGTTGGCCGTGGCGAGCAGGGCCTGCTGGTGCAGACCGGCCCGAACGTCCGCGAGCCGCAGAACCGCCGCGTCGAAATCGTCATCCAGTAAGACGATCCGAAGCGTTGACTTCAGGAACGGCCGGGGGCAACCCCGGCCGTTTCCATTTTCGGGCTATGTGCTTTTCGGGTTGGCGGCGGGGGAGCCGGCCTCTATATCCGGGCACAGGAGAGTGAATTCATGTCGCAAGTGTTGATGCCCAAGGCGACCGCCGTCTGGCTGGTCGAGAATACGACCCTGACCTTTGACCAGATCTCGGCCTTCACGGGCCTGCATCCGCTCGAGATCCAGGCGATCGCCGATGGCGAAGTCGCAGGCGGCATGACGGGATACGATCCGACGACCAACGGTCAGCTGACCAAGGAAGAGATCAAGCGGGCCGAGGCGGACAGCAACGCCCGGTTGAAGCTCAGCCCGCGCGACGTGCCGATGCCGCAAGCCCGCTCCAAGGGCCCGCGCTATACGCCGGTTGCCAAGCGCCAGGATCGCCCCGACGCCATCGCCTGGCTGTTGAAGACGCATCCCGAACTCCAGGATAGCCAGGTCGCCAAACTCGTCGGCTCGACCAAGAGCACGGTCCAGTCGGTCAAGGACCGCACTCACTGGAACATGCAGAACCTGCGCCAGCGCGATCCGGTGACGCTCGGCCTCTGCACGCTCAAGGATTTGAACGACGCGGTCGACCGCGCGCGCCGCAAGGCCGCCCGGGAGGATGCTGCCCGCAAGAAGGGTATGGCGGACCAGGGCCACGTCGAAGAGGTCGTCGAGGAGGCCGGGCTCGATCCGGCGGAGGCCGACCAGCCCGACCTCGCCGAGCGCTAGACCTGGACGGTCATCATCACCTTGCCGACATGGTCGGCGCGCTCCAGTTCGGCATGCGCGCCGGCGGCATCCCGCAGCGGGAACGTCTTGTAGATGATCGGCTTGATGCTGCCGGCTTCGAGCAGCGGCCAGACCTTCTCCTTCAGGCCGCGCGCCATCCGGCCCTTGCTCTCGATGCTCTGCGGACGCAGGGTCGAGCCCGTGAGCGTCAGGCGATTCACCATGAGGAAGCCGGCGCTGATCGTGGCCGTCGCGCCGCCCTGCACGGCAATCACCACGCAGCGTCCGTCCAGCTTCAGCAGCGACAGGTTCTTCGGCAGGTAGTCGCCGGCCACCATGTCGAGCACGACGTCGACGCCGCCCGAGAGTTTCTTCACCTCGGCCGCCCAGTCATTGTCCTTGTAGAGGATGGCGTGATCGGCCCCGAGCGCCTTCACGGCATTGGCCTTCTCCTGCGTCCGCACGGTGGTGAGCACCGTCGCGCCGAATGACTTGGCGAGCTGGATCGCCGTCGTGCCGATGCCGCTTGCGCCGCCATGAATCAGCGCGGTCTCGCCGGCCTTGAGCTGCCCGCGCTCGAACAGGTTGTGCCAGACGGTGAAGTAGTTCTCCGGCAGGGCTGCGGCGTGCAGCAGGTCGAAGCCTTTGGGGGGCGGCAGGCACTGCGGCGCCGGCACGACGCAGTATTCGGCATAGGCGCCGCCCGGCGTCAGCGCGCAGATTTCGTCACCGATATTCCAGCCGCTCACTCCTTCGCCGAGTTCTGCAACGGTGCCGGCGGCTTCGAGGCCCGGCAGGTCCGAGGCGCCCGGCGGGGGCGCGTAGTTGCCCATGCGCTGCGCGATGTCGGGCCGGTTGACCGCGGTCGCGGCGACCTTGATCAGGATTTCGCCCGCCTTCGGCCGTGGCACCGGCCGGGTCGCCGGCACCAGGACCTCCGGGCCGCCAAACTTGGTGATCTCGATGCAAGTCATCGTGGCGGGCAGGGCACTCATGGTCGGCCTTTCGAAGCGGGGGGAGCGGTGCTAGTCCTGCCTTAGCCGCTTCCGTGGAGACGCGCCATGGCCTTCGAACTCGACGATCTCGACCCCCGACAGAAGAAGACACAACCGAAGAATCTCGACGTCATGAACGTCGAGGACCTGCAGGAATACGTCCTCGTTCTCAAGGCCGAGATCGAGCGTGTCCAAGCCAAGATCAAGGCCAAGCAGAGCCATGCCGCGGTAGCGGCGTCGCTGTTCAAGAAATAGCGGCGGCAAAATCGCCCGCTGAGAGGGAGACGACGTGGTCGAAGCCAAGTTCCTGAAGCCCGACACGCTGGCGCTGCATGCGGGCCAGCATCCCGATCCGGCGACCGGTGCGCGTGCCGTGCCGATCTACCAGACGACGTCCTTCGTGTTCCGCGACGTCGACCACGCCGCCAGCCTCTTCAACCTCGAAGTGGGCGGCCACATCTACAGCCGCATCTCCAATCCCACAGTCTCGGTGTTCGAGGAGCGGGTGGCGGCGCTCGAAGAGGGATCGGGTGCGCTCGCAGTGTCGAGCGGCCAGGCGGCGCTGCACATCGCCATCGCGACACTGATGGGCGCGGGCCAACACATCGTCGCCTCGACGTCGCTCTACGGTGGCACGCGCAACATGCTGGCGCTGACGCTGCCGCGCTTCGGCATCGAGACGACGTTCGTCCATCCGCGCGACCATGACGGGTTCCGCAAGGCCATCCGGCCGGAGACGCGCCTCGTGCTGGGAGAGACCATCGGCAATCCGGGCGGCGAGGTGCTCGACATCCCGGCCATCGCCGCGATCGCCCACGAGGCGAAGATCCCGCTGATGATCGACAATACCTTCGCCTCGCCGATCCTGTGCAAGCCGCTGACCCTGGGGGCGGACATCGTGTTCCACTCGGCGACCAAGTTCATCGGCGGCCATGGCGTGGCGATCGGGGGCGTGATCGTCGAGTCCGGCCGCTTCGACTGGGAAGCATCGGGCAAGTTCCCGACGCTCACCGAACCCTATGCCGGCTATCACGGAATCGACTTCGCCGAGGAGTTCGGCCCGCACGCCTTCGTGATGCGCGCCCGCACCGAGGGCGTACGCGACTTCGGCTGCTGCCTGTCGCCGCAAAACGCCTTCTATCTCATCCAGGGCCTCGAGACCTTGCCGCTGCGCGTCGCGCGGCACGGGGAGAATGCGCGCAAGGTGATGGCCTTCCTGACGTCGAACCCCGCGGTGGAGCGCATCGCCTCACCCGACATGCCCGATCATCCCGACCATGCGCTGGCGCAGAAGATGCTGCCCAAGGGCACGGGCTCGATCTTCAGCTTCGACATCAAGGGCGGGCGCGAGGCCGGCCGCCGCTTCATCGAGCGGTTGAAGCTGTTCTCGCATCTGGCCAATGTCGGCGACGCCAAGTCGCTGGTGATCCACCCTGCCTCGACCACGCACGCCCAGCTCGATGCCGCCGCGCTCGCGCAGGCGGGTATCGGCGAGGGCATGATCCGGCTCTCGGTCGGGCTCGAGGATGCCGAGGACCTGATCGACGATCTCGGACAGGCGCTGCGCGCCTCGCAGAAGGGCTGACCATGAAGCTCACCGTCGATGGCCGCACCGTCTTCGCGACGACCGGCGGCACCGAATTCGATGCGGCCAAGCCCGCGATCGTCTTCCTCCATGGCGCGGGCTTCGACCGCACGGCATGGCGCCTGCAGACGCGCTGGTTCGCCCATCACGGCCGCAGCGTGCTGGCCGTCGATTTCCCGGCGCATGGCTGGTCGGGCGGGCCGGCGCTCGACAGCATCGCCGCGATGGCCGACTGGACGGCACGCGTGATCGACGCCGCCGGTTTGAAGCAGGCAGCCCTCGTCGGCCATTCGATGGGCGCGCTGGTCGCCCTCGACTGCGCGGCGCGCCATGGCGACAAGGTGCGGGCGCTCGGCCTGTGCGGCGTCGCGTCGGAAATGCCGGTCCATCCCGAGATGCTCGAATCGGCCAAGGCCAACACGACGAAAGTGCAGGAACTCATGACCTTCTGGGGCATGGGCACTGCGCTCCACAAAGGCGGCATGGTCTCGCCCGGCCTGTGGTTGCGTCGCGAGTCTCTGGCGGTGCTGGCAGGCAACGAACCGGACGTGATCCATACCGACCTGGCCGCCTGCAGCGCCTACAAGGATGCGCCGGCCCGGGCGGCTGCCGTGACATGCCCGACCGTATTCGTTCTGGGCGACGGCGATCTCATGACGCCTGCCGCCAAGGCGAAGCCGCTGGTCGCCGCCATCGCCGGATCGACAGCCGTGACCATTCCCAACTGCGGGCACTTCATGATGGTCGAGCGCCCCGACGAAACGCTGGAGGCGTTGAAGGCCTGTGTCTGATCGCGTTGCTCTCGTCACCGGTTCGACCTCCGGAATCGGCGCCGCCATTGCGCGCCGCCTGGCGCATGACGGCTACACCGTGGCCCTTCATTCGCGCAGCTCCGCCGATACCGGAAAGGCGATGGCCGCCGAGCTGCCGCGCGCGAGCTATCACCAGGCCGATCTCGGCGACGAGACGGCGGCGCGCAGTCTCGTCGCGTCGGTCCTGGAGCGGCATGACCGTCTCGACGTGCTGGTGAACAACGCGGGTCTTTCGATCCGCATCCCGCACACCGACCTCAAGGCCGCGACGCCGGCGCTGTGGCGGCAGATGCTCGACGTCAACCTGATCGCGCCCTTCGTCCTGGTCGCGGAGGCCGAGTCTGCGCTGCGGCAGTCCGCGTCAAGCGGTCGACCCGCCAGCATCGTCAACATCGGCACGCATGCCGGCGCGCGGCCCAAGGGCTCGTCGATCCCGTATGCGGCGTCGAAGGCGGCGCTGCATCACGTGACCAGGCTGCTGGCGCTGTCGCTGGGGCCGGACATACGGGTCAACGCGGTGGCGCCGGGCCTGGTCGAAACGCCGATGACGGCGAACTGGCCGGACATGCTGGAGATGTGGAAAACGAAGTCGCCGATGAAGCGCCCTGCGAAACCGGAGGACATCGCCGATCTCGTGGCCGCGCTCTGCGCCAACGATTACGTTACGGGAGAGATCGTCATCGCCGACGGTGGGTTGAACCTCACCTAGCCAGACACGGAGGAAACAACAATGAACGTCCAGACGCTGCCGCCGGGCTACAAGACCGCCCCATGGACGCCGCCCGAGACCATCACCGGCGCCATGCTGGCCGAGGCGAGCAACAAGCTCATCGAACTGCTGCGCATCCGCACCCAGCCGATCGGCATGCGCCTGTTCGAAGACCCGGCCGAGATGGACAAGATCAAGGGCGTGCGCAAGCCGACCGAGGGCTTCAAGTTCACCATGTGCCAGATGGTGACGCAGTCGCGCTGGTACGGCTTCACCTTGGGCATCACCGTCGACAATACGCGCGGCGGCAATTGCGGCGGCGTCGTGGGCCTCAACCATCCCGGCGAGGGCTTCCTCTCGGGCGACCACATGAACGGCGTCTGGTTCGGCAACAAGGAAGCCTCGGCCGCCCACCAGGCGCAGATGCCGCGCGTGCCCAATGGCAAGTACAACGGCCTCGTCGTGTCGCCGCTGCGCTCCGCGCGCCTCGATCCGCCGGACATCTGCCTGTTCTACGGCACGCCCGGCCAGATGATCTATTTCATCAACGGCCTGCAGTATCACCGCTACCGCCGCTACGACTTCACGGTGACGGGCGAGAGCGCCTGTGCCGATTCGTGGGGCCGGGCCCTCGCCACGCGCCAGACCTCGCTGTCGCTGCCGTGCTTCGCCGAGCGCCGCTACGGCGGCGTCGCCGACGACGAGCTGCTGATGGCCTGCCCGCCGGACGAACTGCTGCGGGCGGTCGAGGGCATGGGCCATCTCGGCAAGAACGGCCTGCGCTATCCGTTCCCGCCCTACGGTGCGGTGATGGACCCGGCGCTGGGTATGGCCAAGAGCTACAGCTGACATGCTGTACGTCGTGGCCTGGCCGGTGCTCGGCGAGGCCGACGACACGGCGCTGCGCCGGTTGCGGGCGCAGTACCATCCGCAGGAAGCGGAGATGATCGGCCCGCACTTCACGCTCGTGTTCGGCGAGGCGCCGGAGCGCGAGGGCCAGTTGCGCGCGGCCCTGCAGGGCGTCACGCAACGACCCTTCTGGTTCCTGATCGAGCGCATCGTGCGCTCGGACCTCTACCTTTATGCCGAGCCGTCCGACGGCGCCGCCGAACTGACGGCGCTTCATGAGGCGCTGAATCCGGCACCGGGGCGCGAGCCGTTCGAGCCGCACATCACGCTGGGGCGGTTTCGCAGCCCTGCCGAGGCCGAGCAGGTGGCGCGCATCGTCGGCCGCCAGAACCTGCCGATGACCGGCCGCATCGAGGAGCTGGCCCTGTTGCGGCGAGCCGCCGACACGCTGGAAACGTTGGCCAGCGTGCGCCTCGGCGCATGAAGGCACTGCGCCGGCTCGCGATCTTCCTGGTGGCGGGCCTCGCGCTGCTGTTCGTCTTTGGCCGGCCGATCGTCTGGGCCGAAGCCGTGCTGGTGATGTGGGACGTCGCGGCGGGCGGCGCACCGACCCTGTGGCAGGACCTGACCGCGGTGCCCGCCGAACAGGCGATGCACTGGGAGCAGGGCGAGGGGGACCTCTACCTGCCGGCCAGCCAGGCGCGGGCCGCGATGGTTCTGGTGCCGGGCGCCGCCGTGCTGGGGCGCGACGAGCCGCGGCTGCAGGCCCTTGCCCGGACGCTTGCCCGCGCGGGCTTCGCCGTTCTGGTGCCGGAGCTGCCCGAGGTGCGCCAGCTCGTGCTATCACGCGCCGACGGCGACCGGGTGGCCAGTGCCCTGCGGCAGCTGAACAAGCGCCTGCCCGACCTGCCGCTCGGCGTCGCTGCCATTTCCTATGCCGCGGCTCCCGCCATCATCGCCGCGATCGAGGACGATCTTGCCCCGCGTGTCGCCTTCGTGGTCGCCATCGGCGGCTATCGCGATGCGTATGCGGCCATCCGCTTCGTGACCACGGGCGCTTTCCGGCCGAGGGGCGACAGTCGCGAGTTCCGGGTCGAGCCGAACGCCTATGGCCGCTGGGCGATCCTGCGCGCCAACGCCAGCCGCCTCGACGATCCGCGAGACGCACGCCTCCTCGAAGAGATCGCGCTGCAGCGTTTCCATGACCGCAATGCCGACATCTCCCGCGAGGCCTCGATGCTCGGCCCCCAGGGCCGCGCGGTGCTGGCCCTGGTCGACAATCGCGATCCCGATGCCGTCAACCGCCTGATCGAGGAACTGCCCGAGAGCGTGCGGCGCGAGATCGATGGTCTCAATCTCGCCTTCTACGATCTGTCGAGGCTGCGTGGCCATCTCATCCTGGTGCACGGCCGCACCGACCCGATGGTGCCCTACAGCGAGAGCCAGGACCTTGCCGTGGCAGCGTCGAAGGCGCGTGTATCGCTGTTCCTGATCGATGATATCGGCCACGTCGAGTTCACGGCGGTCAACGTCGCCAACGCCTGGAAGATGTGGCAGGCGATCGTCGCGCTCCTGGAGGAGCGGCGCTAGGGTCTTTCCACTTCAGCACCACCTCATCCTGAGGAGCGGCCCCCTCGAATACCTCGGGGTAAACTCCGGACCGCGTCTCGAAGGATCGGCAACAGGCGCGGTGCTCGTGCCCATGCTTCGAGACGCGCTCCTGCGGAGCGCTCCTCAGCATGAGGTGGGTGGTGGTGATTCCGTCGGAATCGGAAGGACCCTAACGCCAGAGCGGCGGTTGCGGCGGGAGGCGGACGTTGCCGGGCCGGGTCGCCACGCCGAATTTCGCCAGGACCTCGCGCACCTCGCGCGGCATCGCCAGGTTCGGTGACGCGGTGACGCCTGCCAGCTTGAACACCCGGTCGATGAGACGCTGCAGGCGATCGGTTTCGTCGGGATAGCGGCGGATCTCGACCTTACGGCCCTCGTCGATACCGGCCTTCGCCTTGGCGATGTTGAAGGCGAGCTGCAGGCCGCCCAGTTCGTCGACGAGGCCCATGCGCTTGGCGTCGATGCCGCTGAACACCCGCCCGCGGGCCGCCGCGTCGATGCGGTTGGCGTCGAGGTTGCGCGATTCCGCCACCTGGGCGGTGAAGGCGGCATAGATGACGTCGAGTTCGCGATCGATGGCGGCGCGCTGGGCCGGCGTCGGCGGCTGGAAGGTCGAATGCATGCCCGCGTTGCGGCCGACCGATACGCGTTCGACATTCACGCCGAGCGTGGTCAGCAGCTCCTGGGCCATCGGCCAGATGCTGAACACGCCGATCGAGGCGGTGATGGTCGTCGGCTGGGCGACGATCACCTCGCCCCGCACCGCAGCGAGGTAACCACCCGACGCCGCGATGTCACCCATCGACACGATCACAGGCTTGCCGGCGGCACGGGCGCGGCCGACCGCGTCGGCGATCGCGTCGGCGGCGGGGTAGGTGCCGCCGGGCGAGTCGATGCGCAGGACGATCGCCCGCACGTCCTTGGCCTGCGCCGCGTTCTCCAGCGCCTCGACGACATCCTCGGCGTTGGCCATCGCCTCGTCCTCGAGAGGGCTGCCGTTGCCGGTGCCGGACGCGATGGCGCCGCTGGCCCGCACCAGGGCGATGACCTCGCCGCTGGTCTGGGGACGCGCCGCGTCGCCGGCATATTCCGCGAGCGTCACGAGGTCGCGCTTGCCGTTGGCCCGCTGGTAGACCTCCTCGAGCGCGTCGGTGCGATAGCCGATCTTGTCCACGAGACCCTCGCGGCGGGCCTGCTCCGACTCGTGCGGCGCCGTGTCGATCAGGCGGCGAAGATGGCCGGCCTCCATCTTGCGATCGCGGGCCACGTCGGCAATGAACTGGTCGAACAGGCTGTCGATGAGCTGCTGCAGGTTCTCGCGGGCGGGGCGGGTATAGCCGGTCTCGGTGAACGAATCGGGCGCGCTCTTGTATTCGTAGCGCTTGCCGCCCTCGACCTTCACGCCGAGCTTGTCGAGACCGCCCTTGAGGAAGGGCGTCTCGACGGCGATGCCGGTGACGCTGAAACCGCCGCTGGGCTGCAGCCAGATCTGGTCGAGTGCGGCCGCGAGATAGTAGTCGGCGACATGGGTGCCGCCGCTGCCGAGGGATTCCGCGAAGCCCACGGCGAACTTGCCCTTGCCGCGGAAGTGGGCGAGCGCCTGGCGCAGCTCCTGGACGCGCCCCAGTCCGCCTTCCTCGTCGCCGATCTCGACGTACAGGCCGACGACGCGCGGATCGTCCGCCGCCTGCCACAGGAGCTGTACCGTTTCGACGATGTCGCGCGAGCTGCCGAACAGGCCGCCGCTCAGCAGCCCGGTCGAGGTCGTTTCCGGCGGCAGCGATCGAAGGTCCAGCGACAACACCATCTGCTGCGGCAGCGGCTTGGGCGAGAAGGGGCCCGAGGCGAAGAAGGCCACGCCGGCGACCACCGCCAGCAGGACGAGGGTGCCGATGGTCGCAAGAAAGCCGACGATGAAACGCCGCATGCGGGAGATTCCCTGAACTGACTGGGTTTGCTGACTAGGATTGAACGAGATTCGGCCGGAACGCCTGGACCGCGTCAAGCATGGTCACGGCTCTCGTATCGAGACCGTTGTCACGGACCAGAATGGCGGTCGGCATGCCCCGGATCGGGCGCAGGCTGTCGTCGAGATTGAGCAGCGACAGGCGCAGGTCGGCTGCGAGAAAAGCCTGGGGCTCGACGCCGATCTGCAGTTGGGGGCGCAGGGCGAGACGCCGCAGGCGCACCCACTGGATGTCGCTCCACGCCAGGCGAACGTTGCGGCCGAAACCCAGGGTAATGCCGTCGTGGTCGATAACGATCTGCGGCGTGCGGTCGAGATAGCGGCTGATGCCTGCGTAGACGTAGTAGCCCATGGCCAGGGCGAGCACCGAGAACAACACGAACCGCGGGTCGTTCAGGGAGAGGGTTGGCGCGTTGGCCGAGCTGCCCGACGCAAAATGCGCGATCGCGGTGCCGATCATCAACAGGGAGACGACGGCCATGCCCGCATTGTGGAGCGTGCCGTAGCGCGCTTCCAGGGCTTGCCGGGCGGCCACCGCGGTGCGCTAGCCGGCCTGCGCGCGATGGCGCAGCAGATGATCCGCGAGGACGCAGGCCATCATCGCTTCGGCGACCGGCGTGCCGCGGATGCCGACGCAGGGATCGTGGCGGCCCTTGGTGCGCAACTCGATCTCGCGGCCGTTGCGGTCGACGCTGCGGACCGGAGTCAGGATCGAGCTGGTCGGCTTGACCGCCAGACGGCAGACGATGTCCTGGCCGGTCGAGATGCCGCCCAGGATGCCGCCGGCATGGTTGCTGAGGAACGACGGCTTGCCGTCGCGCATGCGCATCTCGTCGGCATTCTCCTCGCCGCTCATCGCCGCCGACGCGAAACCGTCGCCGATCTCCACGCCCTTCACGGCATTGATGCTCATCAGCGCCTTGGCGAGGTCGGCGTCGAGCTTGTCGTAGACCGGGTCGCCGAGACCGACGGGCACGCCCGAGGCCACGACCTCGATGACCGCGCCGCACGAACTGCCGCGCTTGCGCACGTCGTCGAGATAGCCCTCCCAGTTCTGCGCCGCCTGACGGTCGGGACACCAGAAGGGATTGTCGCCGGTCGCGTCCCAATCCCAGTTGGCACGGTCGATCTTCTGCGTGCCGATCTGGACCACGGCGCCGCGGATGGTGACGCCATCACCCAGTATCTTGCGCGCGATGGCGCCTGCGGCGACGCGGACGGCGGTCTCGCGCGCCGACTGGCGGCCGCCGCCGCGATAGTCGCGCACGCCGTACTTCATTTGATAGGTGTAGTCGGCGTGGGACGGGCGGAACTGGTCCTTGATCTCGCCGTAGTCGCGGCTGCGTTGGTCGACATTGTCGATATGCAGCCCGATCGGCGTGCCGGTGGTGACGCCCTCGAACACGCCCGACAGGATCTTCACCGTGTCGGGCTCCTGGCGCTGGGTGACGAAGCGCGACTGGCCCGGGCGGCGCTTGTCCATCCACACCTGGATGTCAGCCTCGCTGAGGGGGATGCGCGACGGCGCGCCGTCGACCACGCAGCCGATCGCAGGGCCGTGGCTTTCGCCCCAGCTGGTGAACCGGAAGAGGGTACCGAAACTGCTGCCGGCCATGGCCGCCGGCCTCCTGTGCTACTCGCCTTCGAAGTTGCCGAGCAATTCGGCGATCTGCTTCGCGGACGAGGTGTTGATCATGCCGACGACGTGGTAGCCGGCATCGACGTGCATCACTTCACCGGTCACACCGGTGCCGAGATCGGACAGGAGATAGAGGCCGGCATTGCCGACTTCCTCGGTCGTGACGTTGCGCTTCAGCGGGGAGTTGAGCTCGTTCCACTTCAGGATGTAGCGGCCGTCGTTGATGCCGGCGAAGGCCAGCGTCTTGATCGGGCCGGCCGAGATCGCGTTCACACGGATCTTCTGCTCGCCGAGATCGGCCGCCAGGTAGCGCACGCTCGCCTCGAGGGCGGCCTTGGCCACGCCCATGACGTTGTAGTGCGGGATCACCCGCTCGGCACCGTAGTAGGTGAGGGTGAGCAGGCTGCCGCCATCCTTCATCAGCGGCACCGCGCGCTGCGACACGGCGGTGAAGGAGTAGACGCTCACGTTCATCGTGAGATTGAAATTGTCGGACGTCGTGTCGAGGTAGCGGCCGCGCAGCTCGTCCTTGTTGGAAAAGGCGATGGCGTGGACCACGAAGTCCAGCTTGCCCCATTCCTTTTCCAGCTTGGCAAAGACGGCGTCGATGCTGGCGGGGTTGGTCACGTCGCACGGCTCGATGATCTTGGCGCCGATCGAGTTGGCCAGTGGCCGCACACGCTTCTCCAGGGCTTCGCCCTGGAAAGTGAAGGCCACCTCGGCCCCCTGGTCGTGGCAGGCCTTGGCAATCCCCCAAGCGATCGAGCGTTCGTTGGCGACGCCCATTACGAGGCCTTTTTTACCGGCCATCAGTTGTGCAGCTACGGTCATGCCTCGTTCTAGCTGGGGAACGGTATTGGGACAAGATGCCGGTGGTGGAACGCGGCCGGCCCCCTCATATTGTGGTCATGATCAGGGAAACGACCGATCCGCTTGAGCTTTTCGCCGCCTGGTATGGCGAAGCGGCCACTTCCGAGCCCAACGACCCCTCCGCCATGGCCCTGGCCACGGTCGGACCGGACGGCACGCCGGCCGTACGTATGGTCCTTTTGAAGGACTATGACTCCGACGGTTTCGTGTTTTACACAAACTATGAAAGCCGGAAAGGCAACCACCTTCTGGCCCATCCCAAGGCGGCCCTGCTTTTCCACTGGAAGTCGCTGCGGCGCCAGATTCGCCTCGAGGGGCCGGTCACCCAGACGACGGCTGCGGAGGCCGATGCCTATTTCGCGAGCCGGGCACGGGGAAGCCAGATCGGCGCCTGGGCCTCGGAGCAGTCTCGGCCGCTGGAGAGCCGGTTCGCGCTGGAGAAGCGGGTGGCGGAATATGGCGCGCGTCACGTGATCGGGACGGTGCCGCGTCCCCCGCACTGGTCCGGTTTCCGCCTGCAGCCGACCCTGATCGAATTCTGGCAGGACGGCGCCTTCCGCCTGCACGACCGGCTGGAATATCGCCGCGGCTCTGCGGCGGAGCCGTGGACCACGCGAACGCTCTATCCCTGAGGGCGTGACGGCGATGGGGCCCCAACGGCTGATGCGACTGGCGACCGTCGCTTCGATGTCGACGGCGCTCATCCTGATTGTCGCCAAGTTCGCGGCCTGGCGGCTCACCGATTCGGTGAGCATGCTGTCGTCGCTGGTCGATACCTCGCTCGATCTCGTCAGCTCGATGGTGACCTTCTTCGCGGTGCGCCAGTCGCTCGTGCCGGCCGACGACAATCATCGGTTCGGTCATGGCAAGGCCGAGGGACTGGCCGGGCTCATCCAGGCCGGGTTCATTGCCGCGTCGGGATGTGCGCTCCTGGTCGCGATCGTCGAGCGCCTGGGCGATCCCAGGCAGGTCCGCGAAGAGGCGATCGGTCTCGGCGTCAGCGCGCTGGCAATCGGGCTGACCCTGTGCCTCGTCACGTTCCAGAAGTACGTGGTTCGGCGCAGCGGTTCACTCGCCATCAGCGCCGACATGGCGCACTACAATACCGATCTGGTGGCGACGCTGGTCACCGGCGCGGGCGTCTTCCTGTCGGGCCTGCTGGATCAGCCGCTGATCGACAGCGGAGTCGCGGCCCTGGTGGCGCTCTACCTCATGCATGGCGCCTGGTCGGTGGGCCGTGAAGCGCTGAACGTGCTGATGGACCACGAACTGCCGCCGGAGGACGGACGGAAGATCGAGGCGATCGCGCGGTCGCATCCCGGCGTGAAGGACGCGCACGACCTGAAGACCCGGTCGAGCGGTCTCACCCGGTTCATCCAGCTCCATATCGAGGTCGATCGCGACCTCTCGGTCGTGCTGGGTCACGCAATCGGCCTCGAGGTCCAGGCCGAGATTGCGAGGGCGTTTCCCGGGGCCGAGATCATCCTGCACGTCGATCCGTCGCCCGCCCCATGACCACGCGTCCGTCTTTCATTGTCGAGGACCAGTCCGAGACCGTTGCCTTCCTCGAGGCCGAGCTGAAGCCGGAACGACGGATCGAGACGCACGGCGCCGTCGTCTTCCTGTGCCGCGAGCGCGCCTACAAGCTGAAGCGGGCCGTGAAGTTCCCCTACATGGACTTCTCGACCGAGGGACGTCGGGCAGCGATGTGCGCCGCCGAGATCGACGTGAACCGGCGCTCCGCCCCGGAAATCTATCTCGGCATTGCGCCAGTGAAGCGCCTCGACGGCAGGCTGGCGCTGGGCGAGGTCGGCGAGGCCTCCGAGCACGCGGTCGACTGGCTGGTGGTGATGCGGCGCTTCGACGAGGAGGGGCTGCTCGACCGCATGGCGGCGCGAGGCGCGCTGACGCCGGACCTCATGGCCGCGCTCGGCGCGCGCGTGGCGCAGTTCCATGATGGGCTGCCCGCCATCACGTCGGGCTTCTGCTCGCCCGACGATTATCGTCATTCGGTGGCGGCCGATGTGCGCCAGATGCGCGAGGCGGGGGACCGTCTCGATCCGCCGACCAGCGAGGCGTTGGCCGAGGCGATGCCGCGGTCGCTCGAACCCTTCGTGGATATCGTGGCGCGCCGCGTCGCGGCCGGCGCGATCCGGCGCTGCCATGGCGACCTGCACCTGCGCAACATCGTGACGCTGAACGGCCAGCCGGTGCCGTTCGATGCCATCGAATTCTCCGACAAGATCGCCAACATCGACGTGCTCTACGACCTCGCCTTCGCGCTGATGGATCTGGCGCGGCAGGGGCTGGGCGCGTTGGCCAACCGCCTGCTGAACGAATGGCTGTGGCGGGTCGGCGAGGTCGAGGGCGCCTCGCACGAGGAGGCGCTGGCGCTGCTGCCGATGTTCCTCGCACGGCGGGCGGCGATCCGGGCCTATGTCGATTCAGCGGTCACGGCCGTCAGTGGCGCCGACAATGCGCCGGCACGCGCCTACCAGAAGGCGGCGCTCGCCTTCCTGCAGCCCGCGCCGCCGCGCCTGGTCGCGGTCGGCGGCCTGTCGGGCAGCGGCAAGACCACGCTGGCGCTGAAGCTCGCCCCGGAGATCGGCCGCACCCCGGGCGCCGTCGTGGTGCGGACCGATGTCGAGCGCAAGCGGCAGGCCGGCATCCCATTGGAAGAGCGTATGCCGGCGGGCAGCTACTCGCCGGAGGCGTCCGCCCGAATTTACGCCGCGTGTCTTGGGCGGGCCGAGCGGGTGCTGCGCGCCGGGCACAGCGTCGTGCTCGATGCCGTCTTCGCCCGGCCCGACGAACGGGCGGCGGTCGCGGCGTTGGCACAAAGGGTCGGTGTGGCGTTCCAGGGCATCTGGCTCGACGTGCCGAAGGATGTGGCGCAGCAGCGCGTGACGGACCGGAAGGGCGACGCCTCCGACGCTACGGCAATCGTGGTCGAGCGCCAGTTCGCGTACGATTTGGGACATATCGACTGGGAACGTCGCTGACTTCGGCTTGACGGAAATAGTATGAGTGAGTAATCACTCACTTATGAAGTCGGTGAAACTGATCGATGTGGCGGATGGCGCGGCCTCCGGTCATGTGCGCCGGCGGGAGGCCGAAGCCTTGGCCGTTCGCGACGCCTGCCTCGGTTGGCTCCCGTTCGGAGGAGTGCTGGCCAGGCTCGCCGATCCGATCGTGCGGGCCTGGATGAGGCGGGCAGGGACGCCCTATGCGGCCGAGATCGACGTCGTCGCCCGCACCCTCAGGAAGCCGGGCATCTGGCTCCTGCACGGCGCCTATCTCTTCGGCTGCACGCGCTGGCCGACGACACCGCGCAGGGGCCGCGTCTCCGCCGCACGCTCGACTGGCCCTTTCCCGGTCTCGGCCGCCTCGTCGAGGTGAGGCGCCAGCGCGGATCGGCCGGCGAATTCCTGAACGTCACCTGGCCGGGCTTCGTCGGCGTACTCTCCGCGATGGCCCCGGGGCGCTTCGCCGCCTCGATCAACCAGGCGCCGATGCGCCGCCGTTGGCGGACACCGATGTTGCTGTGGCTCGACTATGTGCTGAACGCGCTCGCCGGCCTTCGCAGCAGCGGGCGCCTGCCGCCAGAGCATCTTCTGCGTCATGTCTTCGAGACCTGCACGACCTTCGACGAAGCGCGCCATCGGCTCGAAACCGCGCCGGTCGCACGACCCGTCCTGTTCCTGTTGGTCGGCACGCGGTCGGGCGAGCGGATCGTGATCGAACGGGAAGAAACCAGCGTCCGGACCTATCGCGACGACACGGTCTTCGCCAACGACTGGCGCGAACCCCATCCGACGTGGCGACCCCGCGCCTGCGGCGCCGGCGAGCCGGTCGAGAACAACATCCGCCGCCGCAGCACGCTCGCCGCCTGGTCAGGGCGCGATGCCAATGACTTCGATTGGGTGACGGCCCCGGTCCTCAACGCCTGCACGCGTCTGTCGGTCGAGATGTGTCCCGCGACGGGCCAGGTGACCGTCGCCGGCTGGGAAGCCGACAGCGGCAGCGCCGCCCGAGTCACCGCGATCTCGACCTTCCAGCAGGCCGTCTAAAACCCGAAGTCCTGGCGAGTAAACGAAACAACCGAAATAAACGAAATAAATGAATTCAATGTCGCACCCTTCGGATCATGGGTCGTGGTGGTGGTTGAAAGAGCGATCTTGCTTGACTTCTGAAAGAAGGTTTCCGATGGCCGACCGTAGCGGTCGTCAGGAGCCGCGATGAGCAAGCCGGAAGTATCCGAGCGCAAGACAGGAAGCATGGCGGGGCTCCTGCTCACCCTTTCGATCCTGGTCGGGACCCTGTTCGCGATCGCGGGCTCGGCCATCCCCCCGGTGTTCTTCTTCCCGCTGTGGATCGTAGGCGACGGGGTCATTCCCGCCTGGGACGCGATCGATCCGACCGTGCCGCGGCTGCCGCCGTTGCCCAAGGATACTTCGGATCTCAAGGACGCCGACGCCCGGGGCAAGGCGCTGCGGGCGAAGATCGACCAGTACTACGCGTCGCTGCCGGAGACCCGGAAGCCATGGGTCTACAAGTACTTCGCGCCGCCTTATGCGGGCTACTCGATCGATATCAGTAGGATCGTCAGGCACTACATTCCTGTCGGAACCTCATTCGACGAAGCCGAGAGAATTCTCATGGCAGCCGGACTGACCGTCGATTGGCCGAGACCACCCAACGGCGTGATGGAGCCCGCCCATATTCCACGGCATGACTACCAGGTGAGGGCAAGCCTCGAACGGGGTACCGATCCGCCCGGATACATGCGGATCTATGTACGCCTAGCGCCGCGAACACGAGGCGACTACAGCGCGAACTCGGCGGTGGGTGCGGTAACAGGCTCGATCGTCAAGCAGCTCGGGGCGGCGGCACCGCCCGTTTCGTTTCCTCTCGATGCCAGCCGTGCTGCGACGGAACTCGACGTCCTCGTGAAGATCCCCGACACTCGGCACTATCAATTCGAGCTGACGTTCCGGGCAGCAAGCATCTCAGGCATGCGGTCGCTGCGGGAAGTCGCTGGAGATGGCTCCCGGCGGCCCGACGGGAAGTACACCAATCCCGGCATTGCCATTCCGATACGGGTGACGGTCGCCAATGAAGGGAATGCGCCGTTTTACGATCGGACGATCGATACGCAGGCAGCCGGCTCATGGGGATACCTGGAAATCTCGCGCCACGCCGGCGGCACTGGACTGCCCCCGGGCCTCTATCGCTTCAAGGTAACCACACTGAAAGACATCCCGGAACTCACGGATGTGAAGGTCGAGTTCACGATCACCTGGGATGCCCGCATCTAGCTCCTAAGCCCGCTTCTTCGCCGTCGAGCTGCGCGGCAGCAGGCGGGCGAGATACTGCCCGGTATAGCTCTCCGCCACCTTCACGATCGCTTCGGGCGGGCCCTCGGCGACCAGGCGGCCGCCGCCCGATCCACCGTCGGGGCCCATGTCGAGCACCCAGTCGGCGGTCTTGATGACTTCGAGATTGTGCTCGATCACCAGCACCGTGTTGCCGGTCTCGACCAGGCGATGCAGCACTTCCAGCAGCTTGCGCACGTCCTCGAAGTGCAGACCCGTGGTCGGCTCGTCGAGGATGTAGAGCGTGCGACCGGTGGCGCGCCGCGACAGTTCCTTGGCGAGCTTGACCCTCTGGGCCTCGCCGCCCGACAGGGTCGTCGCCTGCTGGCCGATATGGATGTAGCCCAGCCCGACCTGCTGTAAGGTCAGCAGCTTGTCGCGGATGACCGGCACCGCCTTGAAGAACTCGCAACCCTCGTCGACGGTCATGTCGAGCACGTCGGCGATCGACTTGCCGCGGAACACGATCTCGAGCGTCTCGCGGTTGTAGCGCTTGCCCTTGCAGACGTCGCACTCGACATAGACATCGGGCAGGAAGTGCATCTCGATCTTGATGACGCCGTCGCCCTGGCAGGCCTCGCAGCGTCCGCCCTTGACGTTGAAGGAGAACCGTCCGGGCTTGTAGCCGCGCTCGGTCGATTCCGGCAGTTGCGAGAACCAGTCGCGGATCGGCGAGAAGGCGCCGGTATAGGTGGCAGGATTCGAGCGTGGCGTGCGCCCGATCGGCGACTGGTCGATGTCGACGATCTTGTCGAGATGGTTCACGCCCTCGAGTGCGGCGTGGGCGCCGGCATGCTCGCGTGCCTTGTTCAGCTGCTTGGCCAAAGCCTTGTAGAGCGTCTCGACGATCAGCGTGCTCTTGCCGCTGCCCGACACGCCGGTCACGCAGGTGAAGGTGCCGAGCGGGATGCTGGCCGTCACGTTCTGGAGATTGTTCTCCTTGGCGCCCTTCAACGTAAGCCATCGGCCGTTCTTCGGCGGCGGCTCGCGCCGCACCTTGGGAATCGGGACCTGGCGGAAGCCGGAGAGATACTGGCCGGTGAGGCTCGCGCTGTTGCGCATCACCTCCTCGGGCGTGCCCTGGGCGACGACGGTGCCGCCGAGCGCGCCGGCGCCGGGACCCATGTCGACCAGATAGTCGGCCGAGCGGATCGCATCCTCGTCATGTTCGACCACCAGCACGGTGTTGCCGAGGTCGCGCAGGCGCGTGAGCGTCTTCAGCAGCCGGTCGTTGTCGCGCTGGTGCAGGCCGATCGACGGCTCGTCGAGCACGTAGAGCACGCCGGTCAGGCCGGAGCCGATCTGGGAGGCGAGGCGAATGCGTTGGCTCTCGCCGCCGGACAGGGTGCCGGAGGTGCGGTTCAACGTCAGGTAGGACAGGCCGACATTGTCGAGGAAGCCCAGCCGCTCGTTGATCTCCTTCAGGATGCGGGCGGCGATCTCGCGCTGCTTGAACGTGAGCTTGGGATCGAGCGCCAGGAACCACTTCACCGCCTCGCCGATCGAGAACTCGGTGGTCTGGCTGATGTTGAGGCCGGCGATCTTGACCGCGAGCGCCTCGGGCTTGAGGCGCGCGCCGTTGCAGACCTCGCACTTGCTCTCGTGCTGGAAGCGCTCCAGCTCCTCGCGCACCCAGGAGGAATCGGTCTCGCGCCAACGGCGATCGAGATTGGGGATCACGCCCTCGAACGGCTTGGTCGTCTGATACTGGCGGATGCCGTCGTCGTAGCGCATGGCGACCGACTCGCTGCCGCTGCCGTAGAGGATCGTGTCGCGCACCTTCTTCGGCAGGTCGCGCCAAGGCACCGAGGTCTTCACCTTGAAGTGCTTGGCGATGCTCTCGAGAGTCTGCATGTAATACTGGCCGGACGAATCGGCCCATGGCGCCACGGCGCCCTCGGAGAGCGAGAGCCGGTCGTCCGGCACCACCATCTCGGGATCGAAGAACATCTTCACGCCCAGGCCATCGCAGGCCGGGCAGGCGCCCTGCGGCGCGTTGAAGGAGAAGAGGCGCGGCTCGATCTCCTCGATGGTGAAGCCCGAGACCGGACAGGCGAAGCGGGCGGAGAAGACCGTGCGCTCGCCATTGTCGGCGTTCTCGGCGATGGCCAAGCCCTCGGCGAGGGTAAGCGCCGTTTCGAGCGAATCGGCGAGGCGGTTGCCGAGGTCGGGCTTAACGACGATGCGGTCCACGACCACGTCGATGTCGTGCTTGAACTTCTTGTCGAGTGTCGGCGCCTCGGCGATCTCGTAGAGCTTGCCGTCGATCTTGACCCTCTGGAAGCCCTTGCGCTGCAGGTCCTGCAGTTCCTTGCGATACTCGCCCTTCCGGCCGCGCACGATCGGCGCCATCAGATAAAGGCGCGTGCCCTCCGGCATCGTCTTGATGCGGTCGACCATCTGCGAGACGGTCTGGCTCTCGATCGGCAGTCCGGTCGCGGGCGAGTAGGGCACGCCAACGCGCGCGAACAGCAGGCGAAGATAATCGTAGATCTCGGTGACGGTGCCGACCGTCGAGCGCGGATTGCGCGAGGTCGTCTTCTGCTCGATCGAGATCGCGGGCGAGAGGCCCTCGATCGAATCGACGTCCGGCTTCTGCATCAGCTCGAGGAACTGGCGGGCATAGGCCGAGAGGCTCTCGACGTAGCGGCGCTGGCCCTCGGCATAGATCGTGTCGAAGGCGAGCGACGACTTGCCCGAGCCGGAGAGGCCGGTGATCACCACCAGCCTGTCGCGCGGCAGGTCGACGTCGACGTTCTTGAGATTGTGCTCGCGCGCCCCCCGGACGGAGATGAAGCGATGCGGCTCGGCAGCTTGTAAGCGGGACTTGGCCATCAGGACCGGAACCATAAGGTAAGCGCGGGATCAGCGCATATGGCGATTAGCCCACAGCTCCGCCAGTGCCCTGCGTCACGCTGGCGATGCTTGCGCTGCCAGCACCCGGGCGGTCGGACGGTCGTTCATCAGAAGCTGCGCGGTCCCCGCGATCAGCCCGATCAGGACGCCGATCTTCCAGGCGAGGTCGTAGGAGCCCAGCAGATCGAAAAGATAGCCGCCGCCCCAGGCGCCGAGGAAGGACCCCGCCTGGTGGCTGAGGAAGGCGATGCCGGTCAGGGTCGACAGGAAGCGCAGGCCGAAGATCTGCACCACCAGCCCGTTGACGAGGGGAATGACTCCCAGCCAGAGCGTGCCCATGGCGGCGCCGAAAAGCACGACGGAGAGCGGCGTCGGCGGGAACAGGAAGAACAGCGCCACCGCCAGCGAGCGCAGCAGGTAGATCGCGCCCAGCAGCAGGCGCTTGGGGTATTTGTCACCCAGCCAACCGAACAGCCACGAACTCAGGATGTTGAAGCCGCCGATCAGCATCAGCGCCACGGCGCTGTAGGACGGATCCATGCCGCACTGCGCGAGATAGGTCGGCAGGTGGGTGGTGATGAAGACGAGCTGCAGCCCGCAGACGAAGAAGGCGAGCGCCATCACGACGTAGCCGGTGTGGCGCCGCGCCTCGTCGAGGGCGCCGACCAGGGTGAGGTTGCGGTCGGTCGACAGCGTGTTGGGGAGCTTGTCGGCGCGGCTGCCGATCCAGGCGGCGGGCAGCATGGCCAGCGCCAGGATCACGAAGGCCCAGACCGCCGCGCGCCAGCCGTCGGTATTGAGAAGGTAGGCCGCGATCGGCGCCGTCACCATGGTGCCCACGGATCCCGCGGCCGAGACGATGCCGAAAGCCAATGTCCGCCGGCCCGGCTCGACGACGCGGGCGGCGATGTTGGCGGTGATACCGGACGTCGTGCAGGCCAGCGCCATGCCGATCAGGACGCCGGCGCCCATGATGATGGGCAGGACTCCCTGGGCCGTGGCGGTCAGCCAGATCCCCAGGATGTAGAGGGCGCTGCCGATCATCGCGACCCAGCGCGTCCCGTATTTGTCGGCGAAAAAGCCGGCAACCGGCTGGCTCACGCCCCACGCGACCTGCTGCACCGAGATCGCCAGCGCGAAGTCCGAGATCGCGATCCCGAGTTCCCTGGACGCCGGCGCCTGGAAGAGGCCGAGATTCTGACGGATGCCCATGGCGAGGGTCATCATCAGGGCCGCGCCGCTCAGCATGGCGTAGGCCTGGCCGGTCGAAACCTGGGGAACGTGGAAGGATTTGCTCATGGCCGGCGAAGATACGGGAGAGTTTGCCGCGACAACCAATGAATTGTCGGAGGGCCCACATGAGGGAAGCTCACGTCACAACCCAAAATTGGTGGCTGCCCACAGGCGGCCGGGGCTAGGTTGCCGCCGTGAGGTAGGTGCCGCGTCCCGTGGCACCGGGAAAGCCCAAGGAGGCCCCCATGGCGGGCAGCGTCAACAAAGTCATTCTGGTCGGCAATCTCGGCCGCGACCCCGAAGTGAAGTCCATGCAGGACGGCCGTTCGCTGGTGAACATGTCGGTGGCGACGTCGGAGACCTGGCGCGATCGCAACAGCGGCGAGCGCAAGGAACGCACCGAGTGGCACCGTGTCGTGATCTTCAACGACAAGCTCGCCGAAGTGGCCCAGAAGTTCCTGAAGAAGGGCGCCAAGATCTATCTCGAAGGCCAGCTCACCACCCGCAAGTGGACCGACCAGAGCGGCCAGGAACGTTACACGACCGAAGTGGTCATTCCGCGTTTCGGTGGCTCTCTCACCATGCTCGACGGCCGCAGCGGCGGCGGTGAGGGCGGTGGAGGCGGCGGCATGGACGACGATTTCGGCGGCGGCGGCATGTCCGGCGGTGGCGGGATGTCCAGCGGCGGTGGTGGTGGCGGGGGCGGTCGCGCGGCACCGCGCGGCAAGGCCGAGCTCGACGACGACATTCCGTTCTAGGCCGTGCGGACGCTCGTCCTGGGTGGGACGGGCGTCTTTGGCGGCCGGTTGTGCCGCCTGCTGGCGAACGATCCTCTCGTCGATCTCACGATCGGCGCGCGCGATCGTGCGAAGGTCGAGGCTCTGGCGGCCGAACTGGGCATCGCCGGCCTGGTGCTCGATTGGCGGTCCGACCTCGATCGACTTCTCGCCTCGAAGCGATTCGACGTCGTGGTCCACGTGGCGGGGCCCTTCCAGGGCCAGGACTATGCAGTCGCGGAAGCCTGCATCCGCCACGGCGTGCACTATCTCGATCTTTCCGACGACCGCGCCTTTGTCTGCGGCATCGACCGGCTCGATGCCGCGGCCCGGGCTGCCGGGGTGTTCGTTTGCTCGGGGGCAAGCACGGCGCCCGCGCTCACCGGCGCCGTCCTCGAGCACGTATTGCAGGAGGGGATGGCGGTCGACCGCGTGTCGTTCGCCATCGTGCCGGGCAATGACGCGCCGCGCGGCCGGGCGCTGATCGAGGCCATCCTGTCGGGTGCGGGCAAGCCCATTCCGGATCAGCCGGGCAGGCACGTCTGGGGCAGCCTTCGCCGCATCGCCGTGCCTGGACTGGGCCGCCGCTGGGCAGCGTCCTGCGACCTGCCGGAGCCCGCCCTGTTTCGGCAGCGTTTCGGCGTCGCGGAGACCTATGCCGGCGCGGGGCTGGAACTCTCGGTCCTGCATCTCGGACTTTGGCTGCTGGCCGTGCCCGTCCGCCTAGGGGTGCTTCGCTCGCTCAGCCCGGCGGCGACGCCGCTCGCGTGGATCGCCGACCGGTTGCGCGCCTTCGGCACCGACAAGGGTGGGCTGCGCATCGATTTCGAGGCGGCGGGTGGTCCGCGCACCTGGTCGCTCGTGGCCGAGGCCGGCGATGGTCCCTTCATTCCCGCCACGCCTGCCGCCGCGCTGGTTCGCAAGCTGGCGCGAGGGGAGGTGACCCGGCGCGGCGCCATGCCCTGCATCGGCCTCCTGTCGCTGACCGAGATCGAGACCGAGTGGGTGAGGGCGTCCCTACGCATCGCCTGCGGTTGGGGCGAGGACGGGGCCTCTTTCCGACCGTCGCTCTATCGCCGCGTCCTGGGCCGCGCCTACGGCGCCATGTCCGAGGCGGGGCAAAGGCTTCATGGTGGAACGGGCGGCAACTGGAGCGGCCGGTGCTCGGTCGAGGGCCCGGCCAACCTCGCCGGGCGACTCGTGGCGCGACTGTTCGCGTTGCCGCCCGCGACGGCGGATGCCCCGATCGAAGTCGACTTCGTCGTGCGTGGCGGTCGCGAGACCTGGATACGGCGGGTCGGCGGCCGCACCATGCGTTCCGAGCAATATATCGGGCTGCGTCGGCCCGGCGGCTGGATCGTCGAGCGGTTCGGGCCTTTCGCCTTCGATCTCGCGGTGCCGGTGAGGGACGGCCGGCTCGAACTCGTGATCGCGGGGATGCGCTTCGGCAAAGTGCCGCTGCCGCGTGTCTTATGGCCCCTCATCAACGCTGCCGAGACCGAGGATGAGGAGGGGCGATTCCGCTTCGATGTCGAGATCGGCCTGCCCTGGATCGGCCGGCTGGTGCGCTATCGCGGTTTCCTCACAGGTCGATGAAACGGTCCCGCGTCTGTGGCGACGGCACGAGGCAGGAGTCGAGGCGGCCGAACCAGCGGATCCGGTTGCGGGCGACGATGTCGTAGATCGGGTCGCGCAGGATCTTCGGGAGCAGGATCAGCGGATAGAGCGCGCGCGCCGGACCGGAGAGATGGCGCAAGGCCCGCAGCGCGGCCGTTGAGCGCGTGTAGACCCTGTCGTCCTCGAGCAGCAGGATCGTCCGGTCCAGCGTGTCCCCGGGCAGGTCGAGGGCGGCGAGAACTCGCTTGCCGAGGGCCGACTGCGCGCTGGCGAATTTGAGGCGCCCGGCCGGATCCCGCTTCAGGCAGAAGGCGACGAAGCGGCTGCACAGCACGCATTGGCCGTCGAAGAAGTAGAGCGGCTGAGGCAGGCCCGCCAGAGCCGGGGGGACCTTCACGCGGGAAAGCCGAGGGCCCGCAGTTCGGCCACCGTCTCTTCCGCTGAGCGGTGATGGATGCCGCCCATGCCGGTGGCCCGCGCTCCCTCGACGTTCGCCATCACGTCGTCGATGAACACCGCGTCCTGTGGACTGAAGCCGCCGGTCTGGCAGGCAAGCCGGTAAATGGCGGCGTCGGGTTTCCAGCAGCCGACGTTCCCGGAGACGATGAAGTCGCGGAAGCGGCCGACGAAGGGGTGCTTCGCCGGCGCCGGTCCGCGCAGCCACGCGTCGAGGAAGCCCGGCGCGTTGGACAGCAGATAGAGCGGCACGCCGGCGTCGCCCAGCCGCTCGACCAGGGCCGCCATGGCCGGGAAGGCGTGGTCGAGCATTTCGTCGAAACGGTCGTAATAAGCCGAAATCAACGCCTCCTTGCCGGGGTGACGGGCCTGCAGTTCGCGCGTGGCGGTGGCGGGATCGCCATCATAGTCCTGCCGCATGTGCCATTCGCGGGTGGTCACATTGGCCAGGAAATCCTCCATCTCCGCTTCGAGCGGGATCAGCTTCCGGTAGAGATGCCGCGGATCGTAGTCGATCAGCACGCCGCCCATGTCGAAGACGACGACGGAGGGCCGGGAAGGGGTATTTTCTGGGGGCAATTCGCTGCCTTTCCGCGAGGTATTTTCGGTGCGAATTTAGTCAATAAAATCAAAGCATTAAAGGGCGGTCCGCTGGGCGATTTTTGTTGGTCTTCCGGGGCTTGTTTGGTAGGTTGCGGAATACCCCTGCCGGAGTCTCCGGACGGGCTGCAAGAACGAGAAAAATCTCAGGTCTCCGTGAGCGACGATACGACCCTGCCGCCGGCGCCGCCGCCCTCCGACGCGCCTCCGCCCCCGTCTTCCCCGCACGATATCGCGCCGATCACCATCGAAGAGGAGATGCGCCGCTCGTATCTCGATTACGCCATGAGCGTGATCGTGTCGCGGGCGCTCCCCGACGCGCGTGACGGGCTGAAGCCGGTGCAGCGCCGCATTCTCTACGCGATGAAGGAGGGGGGCTACGACTCGACGCGGCCCTTCCGCAAGTCTGCCCGCATCGTCGGCGACGTGATGGGCAAATATCACCCGCACGGCGACAGCGCGATCTACGACGCCATGGTCCGCATGGCGCAGGACTTCTCGATGCGGCTGCCGCTGATCTCGGGGCAGGGCAACTTCGGCTCGATGGATGGCGAT
Organism: Reyranella sp.; assembly: GCF_965227665.1. Taxonomy (GTDB): domain Bacteria; phylum Pseudomonadota; class Alphaproteobacteria; order Reyranellales; family Reyranellaceae; genus Reyranella. The sequence continues at coordinate 1,163,388 of NZ_OZ245767.1, read as the reverse complement.
CCGCCGGCGGCCATGCGTTATACCGAAGCGCGTCTCGCGACGGTCGCCGAGACGCTCCTCGATGACATCAACAAGGACACGGTCGAGTTCCAGCCGAACTACGACGAGCGCGAGAGCGAGCCGACGGTGTTGCCGGCGGCCTATCCGAACCTGCTGGCCAACGGCGCCGGTGGAATCGCGGTCGGCATGGCGACCAACATCCCGCCGCACAATCTCGGCGAGCTGATCGATGCCTGTCTGGCGCTGATCGCCAATCCGGAGCTAACGGTGCCGCAGCTCATGGAATATGTGCCGGGCCCGGATTTCCCGACCGGCGGCCTCATCCTCGGCCGCAACGGCATCCGCGCCGCGTTCGAGCTCGGCCGTGGCTCGATGATGATGCGCGCCAAGACCGCCATCGAGCAGAAGTCCGGCGGCCGCGAGTCGATCGTCGTCACCGAGATCCCGTACCAGGAGAACAAAGCCCGGTTGCACGAGCGCATCGCCGAGGTGGTGCGCGACAAGAAGGTCGAAGGCATCTCCGAGATCCGCGACGAGAGCGACAGGGACGGTGTGCGGCTGGTCATCGACCTGAAGCGCGACGCCATGGCCGACGTCGTGCTGAACCAGCTCTATCGCTTCACGCCGTTGCAGACGAGCTTCAGCGTCAACGCCCTGGCGCTCGACGGTGGCCGCCCCAAGCTGATGAGCCTCAAGGAGCTGCTCGAGGCCTTCATCCGGTTCCGGGCCGAGGTGATCACCCGGCGCACCCGCTTCGAGCTCAACCACGCGCGCGACCGCGCCCATGTGCTGGTCGGTCTCGCGATCGCCGTCGCCAATATCGACGAGGTGATTGCGATGATCCGCAGTTCGCCCGACCCGAACGTGGCGCGCGAGCGGCTGATGGCCAAGGACTGGCCGGCCGCGGACGTGAAGCCGCTGATCGACCTGATCGCCGAGCCTGGGCGGGAAGTCTCGGCCGAGGGAACCTACCGGCTCTCCGAGGCGCAGGCCCGCGCGATCCTCGAACTGCGCCTGCAGCGCCTCACCGGCCTGGAGCGCGACAAGATCGCCGAGGAGTTGACCGAGGTCGCGAAGCTGATCGAGGGCTATCTCGAGCTGCTGGGCGATCGCGGCAAGCTGTTCGCGCTGATGGGCGAGGAGCTGCGCGAGATCAAGGAGAACTACGCCACGCCGCGGCGGACCCAGATCGTCGACAACGAGTTCGAGCAGGACGTCGAGGACCTGATCCAGCGCGAGGACATGGTCGTGACGGTGACCCATGGCGGTTACGTCAAGCGCGTGCCGGTGTCGGCCTACCGGGCGCAGCGGCGCGGCGGCAAGGGCCGCTCCGGCATGGCGACGCGCGAGGACGATTTCGTGTCGAGCCTGTTCGTGGCCAATACGCATACGCCGGTGCTGTTCTTCTCCAGCCGCGGCATCGTCTACAAGCTCAAGGTCTGGCGGCTGCCGCTCGGGGCCCCGCAGGCGCGCGGCAAGGCGTTCGTGAACCTGCTGCCGCTCAGCGAGGGCGAGACCATCAGCGCCGTCATGCCGATGCCGGAGGACGAATCGAGCTGGGCCAAGCTGAACGTCATGTTCGCGACGGCGCGCGGCGGCGTGCGCCGCAACGAGCTCAGCGACTTCACCAGCGTCAACCAGGGCGGCAAGATTGCCATGAAGTTCGACGGCGAGGATGCCGGCGATCGCCTGATCGGCGTCGGTGTCTGCACCGAGGAGCAGGACGTGCTGCTGGCGACCCGCCAGGGCCGCGCCATGCGGTTCCCGGTCTCGACGGTCCGCGTCTTCGCCAGCCGCAATTCGACCGGCGTTCGCGGCATCGCACTGGCCGAGGGCGACGAGGTGATCTCGATGTCCCTGGTCGACGGCGGCAAGGGAATCCCGACCGAAGACAGGGACGCCTATCTGCGTCAGTCGCGGGCCCTGCGACAGGCGGAGAACGCCACGGAGTCGGGCGAGCCTCTGGTGGAGACGACGGAAGAGGACGCCGCTGTCGGCGAGGAGGCGGCTTCGACCGCGCATATCCTGTCGCCCGAACGATTCGCCGAACTGCGCGCGAAGGAAGAGTTCGTGCTCACAGTCGCCTCGTCCGGCTTCGGGAAGCGGACCTCGGCCTACGAGTATCGGGTGACCGGTCGCGGCGGCAAGGGCGTGGAACTGATGAGCCTGGCCAAAGGCGGCGAGATCGTCGCGGCAGTGCCGGTGCTCGACACCGATGAGATCATGCTGGTGACAGACGCCGGCACGCTCATCCGCTGCCCTGTGGATGGAATCCGGATCGCGGGGCGTGCGACTCGCGGTGTGCGCATCGTCAACGTGAGCGAGGGCGAGCGGGTCGTGACCGCCGTTCGGATCGGCGACGACGATGCCGGCAACGGCGGAAGCGGCGACGTCCCGGCGGATCCGAATACGGGAACAGAGCAGGACTCCAGTTCCGAAACAAACGGTGGATAAGGACCGGTCGTGTCGCTAAGACTTCGCCGTCGCAGTCTGCGTACAAGGGGGAGACATGGCCGCAGAACGCACCGGGGTTTATCCGGGCACGTTCGATCCCATCACGAGCGGGCACATGGAAGTCGTGCGTCGCTCGCTGCGCCTCGTAGACAGGCTGGTCATCGGCCCGCACATCAATGTGGGCAAGGGGCCGCTTTTCTCGCTCGAGGAGCGGATCGAAATCATCAACGAGGACATCGCGGATTTCCCACAGGCGGACCGCGATCGCATCACGGTGGTGCCGTTCGAGGGCTTGTTGATCCATTTTGCGCGCGATGTGAACGCTTCGGTCATCATCCGCGGGCTGCGGGCCGTCTCGGACTTCGAGTACGAAATTCAGATGGCCAACATGAATGCCCGTATGGAGCCTGCGATCGAAACCATCTTCCTGATGGCCTCCGACCGGCACCAGTTCATCGCCTCGTCCCTGGTGAAGGACATCGCCCGGCTGGGGGGCGACACGTCGCAGTTCGTGTCCAAGAAGGTATTCGAGCGCCTGAAGGCCAAGTTCGCAAAGGCGTGAGGGCGGCAGGGGTCGCGTTGACCATCGGCCCTTCGCACTTTATATCGGCGCCGCGCGGTGGAGAAGCCCGCGGCGCGGAACCGGAAAGAGCCCGTAGCTCAGCGGTAGAGCATCTGACTTTTAATCAGAGGGTCGTGGGATCGTACCCCACCGGGCTCACCACTGGACCCAAGAAGGAGAAGAACGGCTCATGCCGTCGGTGAAAGTCGTCAACGGCAAGCAGATCGTGGTCGAGCATCTCGGTCCGATCGAGCGCGTCATCAGCTTCATCGTGAAGCCGTTCGTGCGCATGCTGCAGCATCGCGACCTGATCGCTGCCATCCTGCGGCGTGAAGTGCGCGAACGCTTCAAGGGATCGATCGCCGGATGGATCTGGGCGATCATTGCGCCCCTGTTGATGATCGCCGTCTATTCCTTGGTGTTCAGCACGGCCCTGACTCTGCCGCTGCCCGAAAATCTTGCCAAGAGCCAGGCGGGTTACGCCCTGTTCATCTTCGGCGGCCTCATCATCTTCAATTTCTTCTCAGAGATGGCGTTTCGTGCACCGATGCTGCTGCACGAGTACACCCATTTCATCAAGCAGACGATCTTTCCCAGCGACATGCTGGCGGTGATCTCGACGCTGCGCGCCACGGCCTATACGCTGATCTCCCTGGCGGTGATGCTGCTGTTCCAATTGGCGGTGATCGGCGAGCTGCCCGTGACGGTGCTGTTGCTGCCGTTCATTTTCATCCCGTTCATCGCGTTCTTGATCGGCATGTCATGGTTCTTGGCGGCTCTCGGAGCATTCACGCGCGATGCCGGCTATCTGATGATCACGATCGTGCCTCTTTTCATGTTTGCGACGCCGATCTTCTATCTGCCGTCGATGGTGCCGGCGCCCTACGATTTTTGGATGTATGGCAATGCGCTGGTTTGCTTTGTTGAAATTCTGCGCGACTTGGTGCTGGGGGGCAGATTGCCCAACATGATCCTGTACGGCTGGACATTGTTTATTTCGCTGTTCAGCTTCTATTTCGGCTACTGGTTCTTTGACAGGTATCGGAATGTCATCGTCGACGTCCTCTGAGATCGTCGTCGAGGCGAAGAACCTCGGCAAGGCTTTCCAGCTCTATGCTCACCGCAACGACTGGTTGAAGCAGGTCCTGTTCGGCTGGTGGAAGGCGTACTTCAAGCCGTTCTGGGTGCTGCGCGACATCAGCCTCGAGGTGAGGAAGGGCGAGAGCATCGGCATCCTCGGTCGCAATGGCTGCGGCAAGTCCACCCTGCTTCAGGTGGTTTGCGGCATGACTTTGCCGAGCCATGGAGAGCTTCGCGTCACGGGCCGCATCGCACCGGTGCTGGCACTGGGCTCGACCTTCGACATGGAACTGTCGGGTCGCGAGAACGTCCTGATCGGCGGCGCCGTGCTCGGCCTGAAGCGCAGCGAGGTCCTCCGCAAGTTCCAGTCGATCGCCGAGTTCGCCGGCATCGGCGAGTACATGGACCAGCCGGTGAAGCACTATTCGATGGGCATGCGCACGCGTCTCGCCTTTTCGATCTGTGCGCATGTCGAGGCCGAGATCCTGGTCGTCGACGAAGCGCTGTCGGTCGGCGACGCCGCGTTCCAGCGCAAGTGCCTCGACTGGATCGACAATTTCCGCAAGACGGGGACGCTGCTCTTCGTGTCCCATTCGATGGCCGAGGTCCGTCGCCTGTGCACGCGCGCGATCTGGATCGAAGAGGGTCGCATCCGCGAACAGGGTGATCCCAACGACGTCATCCGCTCCTACCATCGCGCCCTGCTGGTCGAGAAGGACGACGTCCAGCGATTCTCTTCCGGAAACGCCAAGCAGGTCGCAGCGGGCGAGTAGGGCCTCATGGAGCCGGGCATCCTGGCGTGGCTCGGCTTCGGCTGGTGGTCGCTCGGCTCGACGATCCAGTGGGCAAGTGCCGCGCTGGGTCGGTCGCCGCGGGCAATTTCGGATATCCGGCACCAGGTGCGCGACTTCAGCATCGTGGCGCCGATGGCCGGTGCCGAGGATGCGACGGCGGACTATGTCGAGGTGCTGCGCCGGCTGGCGGAGGCGGGGGCGGAAGTCCTGATCTGCGTCGCCCGTGAGGACGATGCCGCCGTGGCGCCAACGAAAAAGCTCTGGCCGGAGGCGCCGATCCTCGTCGGTAGCGACGATACCTTCAACCCCAAGATGAATAACGTCCGCAAAGGGCTGGAGGCGGCCAGCCGGGACGTGGTGGCGCTTTGCGACGCCGGCATCCGGCTCGGCGCCGACGAGTTGACCCGCGCCGCCGCACCGCTCGCGGCCGGGGCAGGACTGGTGCTTGCGCTCAAGGCGGCCGATGAGCCGGGGAGCTTCGCGGCCGAGATCGAGCGTGCCTATATCGACGGCCATCAGGCCAAGTTCCTGTTCGCCGCGGATCGGCTGGGCGTGGCCGTGGCCTCCGGTGGCGTCACGATCATGACCCGCGACACCCTGCAGCGGATCGGCAACTGGCGGGGCTTCAACCGATGGATCGCGGACGACTACTCGGTCGTGCGCACGGTTCGTGAACTCGGCCTCACCACCTGTCTCGGGGCGGTGATGCCGCGCCTGCCGCTCGGGGTGCGATCCTGGTCGACGGTCTGGCGACGCCAGGTCCGGTGGGCTCGCACGAGGCTGCGCCTGCCGGTCTGGCCGCTCGTCCTGTGGGAGCCGGCAATCGGCTGGGCCGCGACCGGCGCCGCAGGCGCCGCCGCGCTTTTCTGTTCGGGGGCGAACGCTGCGACGATCGGACTCGCGCTGGTGGTCCATACCGTCGCCTGGCTGTTGGCGGAGAAATGGTTCATGACGGGCCATGGTCTCGCGTTCGGCCCGCGCGCCGCGGCCGCCGCGCTGGTTCGCGAAGCCCTGGCGCCCGTTCTGATCGCGAGTGCGCTTTCGAGCCGGGCCATCGATTGGCGCGGTACCGACCTCGGGGGGCAATGGCGGGACCGGCGCGCATCGGCAAAAGAGTCGTCGGGGAATACCGTGACCAGGAAGTCCATATGAGCAGCAGAAACAACGGCCAGCCGATCTCCACCGTTATGCTGCCGGCAAAGGTCGACACGTTCACCGTGGCCGCTGTCGAAGCCATGCTCCTGGCGGAACTCCGGCCGGGAGCCCGAATCATCGTCGATGGCAGCGCGGTTGCGTACATGAGCGCCGCCGGGGTTCGGACCTTTGCGACGGTCATGCATGAGGCGGCAAAGGTCGAGGCGCGCGTCGTGTTCTGCAGCTTCCACGGAGCCTCCTGGGATTGCCTGCTCGTCAGCGGATTCTCCGAACTTCTCGAGATCGCCGAGACGACCGCGCAGGCCACAGCGCGTCTGGAGTAGGATCGGTGGCGATCCGGCGGGGAATGCTTGCGCCAGCGCGCCACCGCGGGTTAACTACGACCGGGCTGAGAGCGATATCAATGAGTTGGGACGAGGCGCCGCACAGCGTGGCGACAGTTCCGGACGGAGATTGGGATTTGACAATCTGGAGCTGGCTGCGTGCCACCGCGCGCCCTACGGCCATTGTCCTCGGCTTGGGTTTTGGCTTGGCGGCCTGTACCGCCTTGCCCGGTGACGGTCCGTGGATGGGCGGCGCAGCCTCCACGACCACCGAGGCCTTGCCGTTCGACGTGATCGACCTCACGCCAACGACGATCGCGAACTACCGCCAGCCGCCGCCGATCGATCGCCCCTCGACGGTCAGCAATCTACCCGCGGGAGGCCGTGTTGCCGTGGCCCCGGGCGACGCCATCAAGGTGCGCATCTTCGAGCCCTACGAAGGCAGCATTTTCCCGACCATCCAGCGGCCTGGAGCGGATTTCGGCGTCCAGCGCGTTACCGATGACGGCACGATCAACGTACCCTTCGTCGGTACGATCAAGGTCGCCGGGCTCGACTTGAGCCAGATCGAGAAGAAGGTCGCCCAGCAGGTGACGGCGACGGGCAAGGCCCAGGAGCCGCAGGTCATCGTCGAGTTCGTCGCCGACCGGACACATACCGTCATGGTGTCGGGCGATGTCAGGAATCCCGGCCGGGTCTCCCTGCTCGAAGGCGTCCGCACGGTCGTCGAGGCGATCAACAAGGCGGGCGGTCCCGCCGGGATCGGGGGTCAGTCAGCGAACGGAGTAGGAGCCAACCAGTTCGAAGTGATCGTGCGCCGCAACGGCCAGATCATTTTGCAGTCGCAGTTTTCCGACGTCCTGGCCGGCGGTGATATCGGTCTCCAGAAGAACGACGAGATCGTGGTGCGTCCCAATCCGCGCGTATTCACGGTTCTCGGAGCCGTGGTGAAGGCGGGCAATGTCGACATGTCCAAGCACACGGTCAGCCTTCTCGAGGCGATGGGTATGGTGGGCGGCTTGAATGACACGCGGGCCAACAAGACTGGCGTGTATGTGTTCCGATTGGGCGAGTTGCAGACCAATCCCACGGCCCGGGCGAAAGTGTTCCGCCTGGACCTCTATCAGCCGGTGTCCATCTTCATCGCACAGCAGTTTCCCGTGCAGCCCAAGGACGTCGTCTACATTACGAACGCCCCGCTCTACGAGTACGACAAGATATTGACATCAATCTATCGTACCGTTTCGATTGTTGGAGTCGCGAGAGGAAACATCGTCTCGACGGGCGGCTTCTAACTAGGGGCAGCGTGCCCGAGGGTTTTCTGGTACTATCTGTTATGGCGCAGGCAAAAAAGTTCACTTGGGGCGCCACAGGATTGGCCGTGCTGCTCGTCGCGGCGGCGCTGACCCTGTGGATGATGCCCAGCCGGCAAACCAGCAGCGCGCAGGACGGTCCTCGTCCGGTGGCGCCGTTGATTTCGCGCGGCTACACCGATGCGCCGGCCGGTACGGCACTCATTGCCGGCGATCCCGCTGGCGGCGGCGTGCTGATCGAACTTCGGATCACCGACGGCCAGAAGGTGAAGCGCGACGAGATCATTGCCGTGCTGTCCAATTATCCCAAAGCCGACATTGCCGTCCGCACCACCGAGGCGGAACTCTCCAAGACCCGCCAGGCACGTGAGGCGATGGTCAGTGGCTATCGCGCCGCTGAGATCGCGATGCAGGAAGTCGTGGTCAAGTCGACGGCCGAAGAGGTCAAGCTCAAGAGTCTCGAGATGCAGCGCTCCGGCAAGCCGCCGGATCAGAAGCAGCTGGAACAGAGCATTTCCCAGCAGAGTCTCGAGCGCGAGCAGGCCAAGCTGCGCGTCCTGAAGGAGACGCTGCAGACCGATCTGCAGCAGATCGACACGGACATCTCGATCATCCAGGCGAAGCTCGACAATGCGCGCAACACGCGCGAACAGGCCCTGGTGCGGTCGCCCCTGGATGGCATGGTGATCCAGATCTACACCCGCCAGGGGGAGCGCGTTTCTCCCAACGGGATCGCCAAGATCGTCGACCTGTCGCAGCTGCGCGTCCTGGCCGATGTCGACGAGTTGAACGTCGGACGCATCGCGGCCGGCGGCAAGGTCGAGGTGACGTTCCGGGGCAGCACGACGGTTTACCATGGGACGATCTCGCGGGTCGCCCCGACCGTGAAGCGGATGCAGCGCATGGAGCCCGATGGCGGTTCGTCCACGGACGCGCGCGTGGTCCAGGTCGAGATCCAGCTCGATGACCCGTCCAGCATGCCGCAGGTCCTGGGCCGCGAGACACGCGTCACCTTTCTCTGATGGCGCTCACCCTGCCAGCGGCGAAGTCGCAGCCGCGGCGCTGGTTCAGCTGGCTGCCGAGCTTCTCCCTTTCCCGTTTGCGCGCCGCTGCGATCACCGCGACGCGCATGCCGTTGGGCTCCCAGCAGCTCAAGCGCCAGCGCACGAGCACGCTTCTGTCGCTCGCCGGCGTGACGGCCAGCCTGCTGGTGATCTTCGCCCAGCTGGGCATCGAGCGCGCCGTCTACGATTCGGCGATCCGGCTTCACCGCTCGGTGGTTGGCGACCTCGTCATGGTGCCCTACGGCTTCAAGTCGCTGCAGCTTCACGCCGAGGTACCGGCATCCCTGACCGACGTTCTCGCCGCCAATCCCGAAGTGACCAATACGCTTCCGTTCTGGTTCGGCGTCATGTCCCTCACGCACAAGGGGATGGAAAGCGCGCGCCGGATTGCCTGGTATGCCGTCGATGTCGAGCGGCCGGCGATCGACGTGCCCGGCCTGCGCGAGAACCTCTATCGCCTGCGCGAAGCGCGCCGGATGCTCTACGATCGCGAGTCCCGGCCGTATTTCGGCGATCTCGCGGACCAGGTCGGACCGGGCAAGCCCGAATTCCAGGTGCTGGGTCCGCCGGACAATCGAGGATTGCTGCGCCAGCTCTTCGTTGTCGGCACCTTCGCGCTCGGCCCCAACGTGCTGAACGACGGCTCGATCATCATGTCGGAAGACACGATGGCCGAGGTGTTCGGTTCCTGGTGGTCCCAGCGGCCCGCCTTCATCGCGGTCCAGTTGGCCAAGGGGGCCGACGTCGATACCGTGCGCCAGCAACTCAACACGGCCCTCGCGGGGCGGGGCGAGGTCCTGACCCTGCGTGAGTTCGAGAGACGCGAGCGCACCTACTGGTCGCGCGAGACGCCGGTCGGCTATATCACCGACCTGGGCTTCGTGATGGGCGTGATGATCGGCATGGTCTTCATCTACTATGCCCAGTACCAGATCATCCGCTTCTACCTGCCCGAATACGCCATCCTGAAGAGCCTGGGCTACGATTGGTGGTTCTTCCTGTTCATGATCGCCCAGATCGGTGCAGCCATCATCACGCCGGCCTTCCTCGTGGCCTTCACCCTCGGGCGCTTCGTCTACGGCGCCACGGAAGCGGCCATGCATCTCGGCATGTCGATGGGACTGCGCGAGATGGTCGTGGCCCTGGTCGCCTGCCTGATCATGACCCTGGTCTCCAGCCTCTTCGCCATCCGCCGCCTTTGGCGGGTCGACCCGATCATGCTGTTCGAGTGACCGCGATGTCAGACACTCACGGGTTCGGGCCGGCCGTCGTCGAGGCCGTCGACGTCCATCACCATTACGGCGAAGGCGCCCAGCGGGTGGACGTGTTGTTCGACATCAACATGCAGGTCCGCGAAGGTGAACTCGTGATCGTCACCGGCCCGTCGGGCTCGGGCAAGACGACGCTGCTCACCATCCTCGGAACCATGCGCAAGCCCTCCGAGGGCAAGCTGCGGCTGCTGGGCACCGACATCGTGGGCCTGGGCGGTCCCGACCTCGACGTGCTGCGCAATCGCATCCGCTTCCTGTTCCAGAAGCGCAATCTCCTGTCTTCTCTGACGGCCCTGCAGAACGTGATCGCCGGCGTCTCGACGACGCCGCTCGCCGATCCGGCCTGGGACGAACCGCGGGCGCGGCACCTGCTTGGCATGCTCGGGCTCGGCGACAAGGCCGCCGCTTGGCCCGACGAGTTGTCGGGTGGCCAGCAGCAGCGCGTCGCGATCGCCCGCACCATGATCGGCCTGCCCGATCTCATCATCGCCGACGAGCCGACCTCGGCGCTCGACCGTGTCTCGGGCCGTCTGGTGGTCGATCAGCTCAAGGACCTCTCGATGCGCGCCAAGTGCGCCGTGGTGCTGTCGACCCACGACGAGCGCATCTTCGACGTGGCGTCGCGCCGTCTCCATATCGAGGACGGCCGCTGCTTCGAAGTGCCCATTCACTACCATTGAACGCGGCGGCACCAGCATGCTGCTGTTCCTGATCGATCTCCTCGTGTTCCTGTGCCTCGCCGCGCAGTTCGCGATCGCGGGCTATTTCCTCTACCTGGTCTACTGGCTGTTCGAACTGCCGCGCGACGAAGCCCCGGCGCCCTCACTGCCCGCGGAACTGCCGCGCGTTCTGGTGCAGGTGCCGGTCTACAACGAGCCGCTGGTCGTGGAGCGTTCGATGGCGGCCATGGGCGCCCTCGACTGGCCGCGTGACCGGCTCACCATCCAGCTCCTCGACGACAGCAACGACATTACCTCCGATATCGCCGCGCATGCCATCGCGCGTCTGCGCCGCGCCGGCATCGACGCGCACCATGTCCGGCGCAGCGACCGCGGCGGCTTCAAGGCCGGCGCGCTGGCCGCGGGCCTGGCGCTCGACGACGCGCCCTATGTCGCGGTGTTCGACGCCGATTTCGTGCCGCCGCCGGGCTGGCTGAAGGAGGCCATGGCCGCGATGCTCAGCCATCCGCGTGCCGCCTTCGTGCAGACCCGCATCGAATGGGGGAACGGCGAGCGCAACTGGCTGACACGGGCCCAGCGCCTCATGCAGGACGCGCATTTCGCCGTCGAGCAGGACATACGTGCGCGCCGCGGCGTGCCGTTCCAGTTCAATGGGACAGGCGGCATCTGGCGCCGGGCCGCCGTCGAGGAGGCGGGTGGCTGGTCGCACGACACGCTGTCGGAGGATCTCGATCTCGTCCTCCGAACCTACCTCAAGGGCTGGACCGGCGTGTTCCTGATGGACACGCATGTGGTCGGAGAGCTGCCGCAGAAAGTCGAAGATTTCAGCGCCCAGCAGAGTCGCTGGTCGAAGGGCTTCGTGCAGGTCGCCCGCAAGCTGATGGGGCCGATCTGGAAGTCGGCCTGGCCGACCGAGGCCAAGCTGACGACCACCGTCGCGCTCGCCCAGCAGCTCGTCTTTCCGCTGATCGTGGTCGGCGTGCTGGGCCTGGTCGTCTCCATATTTGGCCATGGCCGGCTGCTCGGCTTTTTCCAGCTCGCTCTCTGGCTCTGGCTGATCGGCATGCTCGCGGTGCTGTTCGGCATGACGTGGGGCGCCTACCGCCGCCTGCAGCGCGGCGGGCTGGTGCGCTACCTGGTCACGGCTGCCAGCGTGCCCGCGCTGATCGTATATCTCGCCGTCGCCAATGCCGCCGCGATCGTCGGGGCAGGCTTCGGAAAGAAGACCGAGTTCAACCGCACACCCAAGACGGGGACCTGAGGCAGCGCCGATGGCCATTCTCGCCACCCTGGCGCTTCTCTTCGGCGCCGTCTTCGCGGTTTGCTGCGTGTTGCTCGCGGCCTTCATCGGCAGCCTGCTCTACATGGTCGTGCTGCACCATCGCCTGAAGCCCGCGGGGCTCCGACGAGAGGAAATCCTGCTGGCGACGCCGCTGCCGCCCGACGCGGAGCTGCCTCACGTCGTGGTTCAGATTCCTTCCTTCAACGAAGGTCCCGTCGTGCGGCGCGGTGCCGAATCGGCGGCGGCGCTCGACTGGCCGCGCGACAAGCTGCACATCCAGCTCCTGGACGACAGCACCGACGAGACGGCCGAAATGGTGCGCGAGGTCGCGGCCGAGCTGCGCGCCAAGGGGTACGACGTGGTGGCGCTGCAGCGGACCGATCGCAGCGGCTACAAGGGCGGCGCCTTGCACGAGGCGATGCAAAAGACGCCGCACGACTTCTTTGCGATTTTCGACGTCGACTACATTCCACCTGTGGACTTCCTGCGCGTCTGCATGCGGCCGTTCTTCGCCGAGCCGAAGACGGCCTTCGTCCAGGCCCGCTTCGACTTCCTCAATCCGCGCGAAAACGCGCTCACCGAGATGCAGATGGTGACGCTCGACGCCCATCTCGGCATCGAACAGGCGACGCGCTGCTGGGCCGGCCATCCGCTGCCGTTCAACGGCACCTGCGGGATCTGGCAGCGGGCCGCCATCGACGCCGGCGGCGGCTGGAAGGGCGACACGGTCACCGAGGATCTCGATCTCACCTACCGCGGCTGGGTGAAGGGCTGGCGGGCCCTGTTCCTCACCAGCGTCGGCGTGCCGGGCGAGCTGCCGGCCGACACCAAGACCTGGCTGCGTCAGCAGCAGCGCTGGCAGGATGGTTTCCGCCACGTCTCGATGCGGATGTTCCCCGAGATCCTGAGGAGCCGCGACATCACCCCCTCGGCCAAGCTGGCGGCCCTGCTGCACCTGTGCATGGCCCTCAACCAGCCGGTGCTGCTGGTGGGTGTGGTTTCCGGCATCCTCGCGGGCCTGCTGGCACCCTCGCTCGTGCCGCTCTTGCTGACACTGTTCGTCATCACCGTCGCCTGGGTGCTCGTCTGTGCGACGACGTTCCTGCGGGCCGGCCACAATTTCATCCGCGGCGGCGAGATCCCGCCGTTGCAGTTCGCCGTGGTCCTGCTGCGGTTCGTGGGCGGGCAGGTGGCGACCGTGGTGCGTTCGCTCGGCGTCCACGTGAAGAAGCTGTTCAGCAAGCCCAAGCCGGTCGTGTTCGACCGCACGCCCAAGCGCGGTACCTAAGCCAGCACGCTCTCGCGCAGCAGTGGGTGGTGGGCGCAGCGCAGGCCGCCCCCCAGCCGGATGGGCGCATCGAAGGGCAGGGGAATGACATCGACCTTGCGCCTGCGCAGCTCGTCAATGACGCGGCGGTTGTCGGCATCGACGATGACCCGGCCCGCCTCGAGCACGAGGCCGTTGGTGGCGAGCAGCGTGGCTTCCTCGGGCGAGACCTCGATCTTGTCCCAGTCGCGCAGCGACATCGGCAGGCCGTCGATCAGCTTCTGCGGGCAGTGGATCAGCAGGCCGGGCTGGATCAGGGCCATCGCGCAGTCGAGATGGAGGACATGCGATTTCAGCGCGACGGGGATCACGCGGTAGGTGTCGCCGAGCAGGGCCTGCAGCCAGTCGGCGCCGGCGAGATCGGAGGCGCAGCCCGAGATTCCGACATAGATTTCGCGGCCGTTGAGCAGCGTATCGCCCCCTTCGAGGAAGGGACCGTCGACGCCGCCCGGCGAACCCAGCGGGACACTCGACCAATGCGCGCCCCTGGTTGCCACGGCCTTCTGAACGAGCGATCGCAGACCATAGCGCTCGCGCTGGCGGCATTTCAGGCGCAGCGAGGCGTCGATCACGTGCGTGTCGACGACGATCATGGCGTCGCGGGCGAACAGCTGGGCGCCTTCGCCGTTCGGCGCGAGGAAAGTGCGCTCATCGCCCTTCAGCCGCTGCGGGCGGTGCACCGTGACGCCCTCGCGCGCCACGAGTTCGGCCAGCGCATCGACCTGGCGCTCGATCCGGTGCGCCCATTCGGGATCGACGTCGATCAGCCGCTTCCCGGAGTGGCGGAGGCTGAATTCGAGCCCTTCCGGCGTCAGCCAGCGGCACGAGTCTTCATGGAAGACGACGAAGTCTTCGGCCGGCGAGATGCCGATCACCACATCGCGCAGCTTGCCCCATTCGTGGTGTGCGCCGAACAGCATGGTCAGACCCGGGCGTAGATGTCCTCGTAGCGGACGATGTCGTCTTCCTCGACATAGTCACCGGTCTGCACCTCGACCACTTCCAGCAGTTCGGTCCCCGGATTGGCGAGGCGATGGACGCCGCCGATCGGGATATAGGTCGATTCGTTCTCGCGCAGGGTCATGACCTTGCCGTCGAGCGTGACCTCGGCGATGCCTTTGACGACGACCCAATGCTCGGCACGGCGATTGTGGCTCTGCAGGCTGAGCTTGGCGCCGGGCTTGACGGTCAGCCGCTTGGCGCGGAATCGCTCGCCGCGGTCGATGTCCTGATAGCTGCCCCACGGGCGATGCATGAGCGCGTGCTCGGTCGCGGCGCGGTGCTTGCCGTCCGACATGCGTTGCACGACGTCCTTCAGGCGAGGGAGGTTGTCGCGATGACCGACCAGCACGGCGTCGTTCATCGACACGACCACCACGTCCTCGACGCCGATCACGGCGGTCAGCGGGCCGTCGGACCGGATGTAGGAGTTGCGCACATGGTCGATCTCGACCGGACCCTCGGTGACGTTGCCTTCGCTGTCGGCATGGCCGACATCGAGCAGCGCATCCCAGGTGCCCAGATCGGACCAGCGGAAGCGGGCCGGGACCACCCAGCACTTGTCCGTCCGCTCCATCACGGCGTAGTCGATCGACTTGGCCGGCGCCTTGGCGAAGGCATCGGGGTCGAGGAACACCGTCGAGTCGGTTCTCCGGGCCTTGGCCACGGCCTCCTCGGCAGCGGCCGCCATGGCCGGTTCGAAGCGGGCCATTTCCGACAGCAGCAGGGCGGGCGGGAACAGGAAGTTGCCGCTGTTCCACAGCAGGCCCTCGGCGATGTACTGCATCGCCTTCTGGGCATTGGGTTTCTCGACGAAGGCTGCGACCTTCATCACCGGCCCGATCTTTTCAGTGCCGGGGCGGATATAGCCGTAGTCGGTCTTGGGCTCCGTGGGCGGGATGCCGAAGGTCACGATGCCGCCCTGTTCGACCGCCACCAGGCCCTCGCGGCATCCGGCGAGGAACTCCTCGGCGCCGATCACCAGATGGTCGGACGCGAGCGCCAGCACGGCTTTCGCGCCGAGGTCGCGCGTATAGGCGGCGGCGGCGGCCATGGCCGGGCCGGAATCGCGCCGCGACGGCTCGACCAGGATGTCGATGTCGACCCCGATCTCGCGGGCCTGGCTCTCGCACATGAAGCGATAGGCGTCGTTGGTGGCGATCACCGGCTTGCCGAACAGGCTGCGATCGGCCACGCGCAGAAGCGTCTGCTGGAAGGTCGACTGCTTGCCCAGCAGCGGCACGAACTGCTTGGGCATGCTTTCGCGCGACAGCGGCCACAGGCGCTTGCCGGAGCCTCCGACGAGGATAACGGGCGTGATGAGCGACATTTCGACGGCTTTCGTTACGGAGGGGCTTATTGGCCGGCTTCTGCGGCGGCGTGCCGGGCCGCGATATAGCCGAAGGTGAGGGCCGGGCCAATGGTGATGCCGGCGCCGGGATAGGTACCGCCCATGACGCTGGTCATGTCGTTTCCGGCGGCATAGAGGCCGCGGATCGGGGCTCCCTCGGCGTCGAGAACGCGCGCATGCCCGTCCGCCCGCAGGCCGAGGAAGGTGCCGATGTCCCCCGGAACCATTTTCATGGCGTAGAACGGCGCCTGCTCGAGCGGCGCGAGGCAGGGGTTGGGTCTGTGTGTCGGGTCGCCGTTGAAGCGATGATAGGCATCGGTCCCCTTGCCGAAATCGGGGTCCTCGCCGCGGGTCGCATTGGCATTGAATCGCCCGATCGCGGATTGCAGGGTGCCTGCGTCCACCCCGATCTTCCCGGCCAACTCCGGCCAGGTGCCCGCCGTCAGCAGGTAGCCACTCCGAATGTGCGGCCCAAGCGGCAGCGGCGCGGGCCCGATGGCGCCCATGCCATAGCGCCGGATGGCACGATGGTCGCAGAGCAGCCAGCAGCCGGTCTCGGCGCGGCCGCGGCAGGCCTCGACCATGGCCGGTACGAAGTCGTGGTACGAGGCGGACTCGTTGGCGAAGCGCCGGCCGGTCGGATCGACCGCGATGTAGCCGGGCTTGCCGCGCTCGTAGAAGTGCGGGAACGGCAGGGTGGAGCCATCGGGCTGCGGGACCAGCGAAACGGGGACCCAGGCTGCAGGATGGGCGACATCCTCCGCCATGGCGCCACCGACCGACTGGCCGAGCCGAATCCCGTCGCCGCGATTACCTGGCGGCGGCGCCGAGCGATGGAAATGCCCGTCCCGCACATGGCCGTAGTAACGGCTCTTGAGTTCGTCGTTGGCGGGGAAGCCGCCGCAGGCCAGCACGACTCCGCGTCGCGCACGGATCTCCTGTCGCCTGCCCTCGCGCTGCACGATCGCGCCCGTGACCGCACCTTCGTGCTGCACCAGTTCGACGACGGGACATTCGAGCCAGAGGTCGATGCCGCTTTCCTCGGCCGACAGAGCGAGGGCGGCGATCAGGCCGTTTCCGTTGGTGAGGCGCGTGCCGCGATCGTGATTCACCCGGTCGATCGCATATCGCGCGGTCATGCCCGCGACGTGGAGCGCCGAGCGCACGGAGCGGGTCATCTTGAAGACATGGGGCAGGTCGTTGCGGCCGAGCATCATGCCGCCGAAGGCCATCATGGTGCGCAGCGGCGCCCGCAACTGGTCGAACCGCTTGCCCAGCCGCCGTCCGTCGAACGGCAGGGGCAGGAGCGACCGGCCGCCCTGCGCGGCGCCCGGCTTGGTGGGATGGTAGTCGGCCCAGATCGGGACCGCCTCGTAACGAACGTGCGTGTTGTTCTCGATGAACTCGACCGCCGGGTTGCAGTTGTCGAGAAAGGCATTGGCCAGTTCCAGGTTCAGCCTATTGCCGGCCTCCTGCTGCAGGTAGGTGAGCGCGTCCTCCTTGGAATCGGCGATGCCGAGTGCCCGGCCGTGGCGATTGCCGGGGATCCAGATGACGCCGGCCGAGTAGGCCGTCGTTCCGCCGAACAGCTTTTCCTTCTCGACCATGAGCACGTCGAGCCCGGCATGGGAGGCCGTGAGCGCCGCCGAGAAACCGGCAGCGCCGGATTCCACCACCAGAAGATCGGTTTCGATCATGCTTTTGTTCCACCCGGCGTCGAAGCCCCCGAATGCCTTCCGAGATTCTCCTCGTGCCGGCGCCGGGCCTCATTCTCCACAGCCTCGGCAAGTGCTGGAATGTGCGACGCGATCTCGTAGAAGTCGCTGGCATAGAGAACGAGGAGGGTGGTCGGCGCCGTCGTGACGATCGACGCGGCCCGGGGCTGGCGGTTGAGGAGCGACATTTCGCCGAAGAAGGCGCCGTCGCCCAGGCGCACCGTGCCGCCGGTCGGCAGCCGCACCTCGACCTCGCCGTCGCAGATGAAGAACATCGAATCGCCGGGATCGCCCCGTCGCAGGACCAGCACGCGCGCCGGGTAATAGCGGGTGCGCAGCTTGCCCACGATCTCCGAGAGCGTGACGACGCCCAGCGACGCAAAGATCGGCACCCGGGTCACCTGGTCCCAGACCCGCAGGTACTCACGCCGCCGCTCTTCCTGCGCGAAGCCGGTGGCCAGCACGCCGGTCATCAGCGCCAGCACCGCGATGCCGCTGATCATCAGCAGCGAGCCGATGATGCGGCCCACCGGCGTGAGCGGCACCACGTCGCCATAGCCGGTCGTCGTCAAGGTGACCACCGACCACCACATCGCGTTGGGAAGGCTGCCGAACTGCTGGGGCTGGCCGTCACGCTCGACGATGTGGGCGCCGGTCGCCGCGGACATCAGCAGGATCGCAAACACGATCAGCACGCTGGCAATGGGCGCGCGCTCGTTGGAGATCACGCGGGCAAGGGTGCCGAAGGCCGGGGCGTGCAGACCGAGCTTCAATATCCAGAGGATGCAAAAGATTGAGGCAGCATCGGTCCCGGCGATGCTGTAGCCACCGGCCAGCATGATGGCGGGCATGATCGCGAGCAATCCGATCAGGCCAGGAACGCTGCCCGCCCACCGCAGCCGCGCCGCCAGAGGAGGCACGTCGGCCATGTGAGGCAGTTCGGGCGCCACCCACAGGCGGGCCACATACTCGACGAGAAAGAAGAGTGTCACGCACCAGATCGCCGCGCGCAGAAACACGCGGTTCTGAACAGAAAATTCGTCGACCGAGAGCAGAATGACGGCGAGCAGCCCGACCGCGAGGATGACCAGATGGGCTTTCCGCCACCGCCGGCCGGCCGGCGTGGGGGCGTTGGGGCGCAGGATTTCGAACAGCTGCGCGCGGAGCGTCTTTGCTGGAGCCGTCACGGTGCGACCATAGGCGTGCTGGCCTGCGAATTGCAACGTGGCGGCGCCCGGTCTACCGTTGGACCATCCCCCCAGACAGAGGTTTGCACTCAAGGTGATCAACGATTTGCGCATTGCCGTCGACATCGGCGGCACGTTCACGGACGTCGTGTTGGAAGAGGGGAGCCGTCGGATCACCCGCAAGCTGCTGACAACGCCGCAGCGACCGGAAGAGGCCGTCCTCAACGGGGTGCGCCTCATTCTCGGGGACGCCGGCAAGGGGTTCGGTGATGTCGGCGTGTTCGTGCACGGCACCACGCTGGCCACCAATGCCGTTATCGAGCGGCGCGGTGCGCGCACGGCGCTGATTGCCACGGAGGGCTTTCGCGATGTCCTCGATATCGCGAACGAGAGCCGCTACGACCAGTACGATCTCAGCATCGAGAAGCCTCGCCCATTGGTCTCACGCGCGATGCGGTTCACGATCCCTGAGCGCATGGACGTACATGGCAAGGTCCGCCTGGCGCTCGACGAAGGCGCAGTACGGACGTTGGCGAATACGCTGAAGGCCGAGGGAATCGAAAGCGTCGCCGTGGCCTTCATGCACTCTTACGTGAATCCGGCCCATGAGCGGCGGGTGCGCGAGATCCTGAAGGAAGAGTTGCCCGAGCTTTGGGTGACGCTTTCGAGCGAGGTCTGCCCCGAGGTCCGCGAGTACGAGCGGACGTCGACCGCGGTGGCCAATGCCTATGTGCAGCCGCTCATGGACTCCTACCTGGCCCGTATGCAGGCGGCGCTCGCGGCCGAGAAGTTCACCGGCACGATCTATCTCGTCACCTCCGGTGGCGGTCTCACGGCGATCGAGACGGCGCGGCGCTTTCCGGTACGTCTCGTCGAATCCGGGCCGGCCGGCGGCGCGATCTTCGCGGCGCAGGTCGCCGCGCGCGCGGGCGAGGCGCGGGCGCTGAGCTACGACATGGGCGGCACGACGGCCAAGGTCTGCCTGATCGACGACTACCAGCCGCACACCGCGCGCCTGTTCGAGGTCGATCGCGCAGCCCGCTTCCTCAAGGGATCCGGACTGCCGGTTCGCATTCCCGTCATCGAGATGGTCGAAATCGGTGCAGGCGGCGGCTCGATTGCCCGGCTCGATGCCTTGAAGCGGGTCACGGTGGGCCCCGAAAGCGCCGGCGCCGAGCCGGGACCTGCCTGCTACGGGCGCGGCGGCCGGCATCCGGCCGTCACCGACGCCAATGTCGTGCTGGGAACGATCGACCCGGCGCATTTCGCCGGTGGATCGATCGCGCTCGACATCGATGCGGCGCGCGGCGCCATCGAGCGCGACGTGGCCGAAGGCATCGGTCTCTCCACCGAGATGGGGGCCTACGCCGTCTATGAGATGGTGTCGGAGAACATGGCCAGCGCGGCGCGCGTCCACGCGGTCGAGCGCGGCTCCGTGGTCAATCAATACACGCTGATCGCCTTCGGCGGCGGCGCACCGCTCCATGCCGCGCGCGTGGCCGAGAAGATCGGCGTGCAGCGCGTGATCGTGCCGCCCAATGCCGGCGTCGGCTCGGCCGTGGGGTTCCTCGCCGCGCCGGTGTCGTTCGAGCTGGTGCGCAGCCGCTACATGCGCCTCGACACGTTCGATGCGGCGGCGGCCAGCGACCTGCTCGAAGAGATGAGTCGCGAAGCGACGGCGCTGGTGGTGCCGGGCTCGCGCGGCCTCCCGACATTCGAGCGGCGCGTCGCCTTCATGCGCTATGTCGGCCAGGGCCACGAGATCATGGTGACCCTGCCGCAGCGGCCGCTGACTTCGGCCGACACGGCGGCCCTGCGCGAGGCCTACGAGCGTGATTACGGCGTCCTGTTCGAGCGCCATATCCCGAACGCCGCGATCGAGATCCTGAGCTGGTCGGTCCAGGTCTCGACCGAGGCCAAGCGGCCCGAAGTTCAGGGCAAGGCCGGCAGCGCGCCCGTGCCCGAGCCGGTCGGCCGCCGTCCGGTGTTCGACGGACGCAGCGGAAAGACGGCCGACGTGCCGGTCTATCGCCGCGAGAAGCTGCCGCCGGGCAGCACCTTCAGTGGCCCCGCCATCGTCGCCGAAGACGAGACGTCGACCTATGTCTCGGCCAGTTTTGCCGCGCATATCGACGCCTCCGGTTGTATCGTCATGGATCGCAAGGCAGCGTGAGGAGTAACCCATGAGCCAGTCCAACAGCGTCGGCCTGATCGATCTCCAGATCATGTGGAACCGCCTGATCGCGGTGGTGGAGGAACAGGCGCAAACCCTGATGCGCACCGCCTTCAGCCCGATCGTGCGCGAGTGCGGCGATCTTTCCGCCGGCGTCTTCGACCTGCAGGGCCGCATGCTGGCCCAGGCCGTGACCGGCACGCCGGGCCACGTGAACTCGATGGCCGAATCGGTGAAGCATTTCCTGCGCTACTTCCCGATCGAGACGATGAAGCCGGGCGACGCCTACATCACCAACGATCCGTGGATGGGCACCGGCCATCTCAACGACTTCGTCATCACCACGCCGTGCTTCCGCAACGGCAAGCTGGTGGCGCTGTTCTCCTGCACCAGCCATCTGATGGACATCGGCGGCATCGGCTTCGGTCCCGACGCGACCGACGTGTTCATGGAGGGGCTCTACATCCCCATGCTGAAACTGTTCGACCAGGGCAAGGCGAACGAGACGCTGATGGCGATGATCCGCGCCAACACGCGCCAGCCGGTCGATACGGAGGGCGATGTCTACTCCCTGGCCGCCTGCAACGATGTCGGCGCCCGCCGGCTGATCGAGATGATGGACGAGTTCGCCATCGACTCGCTGGACGAACTCGGTGACCACGTGATCGCGCGCTCGCGCGAGGCGGTGCTCGCCGAGATCGCCAAGCTGCCCAAGGGCACCTGGCACAACAGCATGACGGTCGACGGATACGACGAGCCGGTGACTCTGAAGGCGGCGCTGACGATTTCCGACACCGGCATCCATGTCGATTTCTCGGGCACGTCGGGCGTGTCGCGACGCGGCATCAATGTGCCGCACGCCTATACGACGGCCTATACGGTCTTCGGCCTGGGCTGCGTGGTCTCGACGAACATCCCGAACAATGCCGGTTCGCTCGAGCCGCTCACGGTTTCGGCGCCGGAGGGCTGTATCCTGAACGCGCCCAAGCCGACTGCCGTCGCGTCGCGCCATGTCGTGGGCCAGATGCTGCCCGATGTGGCGTTCGGCTGCCTGCGCCAGGTCGTGCCGGATCGCGTGCCGGCCGAAGGGACCTCGTGCCTGTGGAACATCAACGTGCGCGGCCGGGTGAAGGGCGGCGACGGCGGCAACTACGGGTTCGGCATGGCCATCACCTCCAACGGGGGGACCGGCGCGCGTCCCGACAAGGACGGGCTGTCGGCCACTGCCTATCCCAGCGGCGTGCGCGGCACGCCGGTCGAAATCGCCGAGACCCAGACGCCGCTCCTGTTCTGGCGCAAGGAGTTCCGTCCCGATTCCGGTGGCGCCGGTCGCACGCGTGGCGGCCTCGGCCAGATCATGGAAATCGAGAGCGGCATCGACGAGCCGTTCGACCTGCTGGCCGCCTTCGACCGGATCGACTATCCGGCACGCGGGCGTGACGGCGGCGGCGATGGCGGGGCGGGCGTGGTCGCCTTCAAGTCCGGCAAGACGCTGAAGGGCAAGGGCTTCCAGCTGATCCCGCCGGGCGAGCGGCTGATGATCCTGACACCGGGCGGTGCCGGCATCGGCGCGCCCGGCGACCGCGATCGCACGCAGGTCGCCAACGACCTGGCCGACGGGCTGATCTCGGCGGAATCGGCCGAGAAGGTCTACGAGTTCAAGCCGCCGCAGGCCGCGGAGTAGGCCAGCGGCGACGGGATACGGGGAACGGTAGTCAATTCAACGATGGGGGCTTCGATGAAGCTGGGACGCAGGACGGCCTTGAAGGCCGGCGTGGGCGCGGGTGCAATTGCAATGGTGGCGGCGCCGGCCGTGGTGATGGGACAGGCGGCACTCAAGCTGCCGCTGGCGACCGTGTGGCCGGATGGGAACTTCCATACGGTCAACGTCAAGCGCTTCGCCGAGGAAGTGAAGAAGGGAACCAACGGCGCCGTCGAGATCGACGTCAAGGCGGGCGGGCAGCTCGGCTTCAAGGGCCCCGAGCAGATGCGCGCCGTGCGCGACGGTCTCGTGCCGATGGCTGACATCCTGAACATCCAGCAGATCGGCGACGAGCCGATCTTCGGGGTCGAGGGCATCCCCTTCATCTGCAACAACATCGAAGAGCTGAAGGTGCTGCACAAGTATCTGCGGCCCGAGTACGAGAAGGTGCTGCTCAAGAATAACCAGACGATGCTCTACACGGTGCCGTGGCCGACGCAGTACCTGCATCTCAAGATCAAGGCGGAATCTCTGGACGCGCTCAAGGGCATCAAGATCCGCGTGCCCGACAAGAACGCCCAGGAAATGTGCAGCGCCATCGGCATGGCGCCGGCGCTGATTCCCTGGGGCGAGACGATCGCGGCCCTGTCGTCCGGCGCCGTCGCGGGCGTGTCGACCTCGTCGGTCTCGGCCGTGGACGGCAAGTTCTGGGAGTTCCTGAAGTTCTTCCATCAGACCAATCATGCCTGGTCGTCGGAGATCGTCACGATCAACAACGACACGCTGAAGAAGATCTCGCCGGCCAACCAGAAGATCATCGTCGATCTCGCCAAGAAGCTCGAGCCGGAGTTCTGGCAGTCGTCGCTGCAGGCCGACAAGGACAGCAACGCCCGCCTGATCGCCGGCGGCATGCAGCTGGTCATTCCGCCGCCGGCGATGACGGCTGAATTGCAGAAGAAGACGGCGCCGATGATCGCCGAGTTCTATAAGCGCGTCCCGGCGGCCGAGAAGCCGATCAAGGCCTATCTCGCGGAGATGAAGCGGACGTGAGCGGCCACGGCCCCAATCCCAACGCCGGCGCGCCGCCCGTGCTGCGCGCCTTCCTCGACGGGATCGACATGCTGGGCCGTCTCGACGGCTGGATGGGCGCCGCCTGCCTGGTGGCGCTCACCTGCCTGATGCTGGGGGAGGTGCTGGTTCGGGCCCTCTCGGACATCTTCCCCTGGGTGCCGGCGGACATCCCGGTCGCCTGGGAATACGGGTCGTATCTCATGGCGGCGGCCTTCACGTTCGGCGCCGCCATGACCCTGCGGGCCGGCGGCCATATCCGCGTCACGCTCGTGCTGGCGCGGATCGGACCGAAGGCCCGGCGCTGGCTGGAAACCGTCCTCGCGGCGCTGGGCGTCGCCTTCTCCGGTTACCTCGCCGTGGCGATGGTGAACTTCACCTGGCGCAGCTTCGTGTCGGAGCAGGTGTCGATCTCCAGCGCGACGCCGCTGTGGATTCCGCAGGCGCTGGTGACCTTTGGAATTTGTCTGCTGGTCATGCAGTTCATCGCGCGGTTCTTCCAGGCCCTGTTCGGCCTGCCGCTCGAGGACCTCAACATGCGCGCCGGTTCCGTCGCTGAGTAGTTTGTCGCGCGAGTTGAGATCTCATGCTTGAAATCGTCCTCACCATGTTCGTCGTGCTGTTCGCTTTTCTGGCGGGCGGCCTGTGGATCGGCTGGACCCTGGCCGTCACCGGCACGGTGCTGCTGGCGGTCTTCCGCGACATCCCGCTCGACAAGCTGCTGGCGCAGTACACCTGGAACATCCTGACCACGCAGGAACTGCTGGCGCTGCCGCTGTTCATCATCATGGGCGAGATCCTGTTCCGGACGCGGCTGTCGCAGACGCTGTTCCGCGGCCTGTCGCCGTGGGCGGCGATGCTGCCCGGGCGGCTGCTGCACGTGAACGTCATCGGCTGCACGATCTTCGCCGCCATCTCGGGCTCGTCGGCGGCGACGACCCAGGTGGTCGGCCGTATCTCGCTTACGGAACTCCTGAAGCGCGGCTATTCCAAGGACGTCGCCGTGGGCTCGCTGGCCGGCGCCGGCACGCTCGGATTCCTGATCCCGCCCTCCAACATCATGATCATCTACGGCGTCCTGGGTGACGTCTCGATCGCCAAGCTGTTCACGGCGGGCTTCATCCCCGGCTTCCTGCTGGCGGGCTGCTTCATGGGCTGGATCATGATCCACACCGCCCTGAAGCCCGAGCTGGTGCCGGAAGCGGAGCGCAAGGTCCGCATCGCCTCGGCGGCGGAGTTCCTGACGTCGATCCGCGAACTGGGACCGGCCGTGTTCCTGATCCTGTGCGTGCTCGGTTCGATGTATGGCGGCCTCGCGACGCCATCGGAAGCGGCCGCCGTGGGCGTCCTGGGCGCGCTCGTGGTGGCCGGCATCCAGCGGGAACTGTCGCTGCCTGCGCTGAAGGCCATCGCCATCGGGTCGGTGCAGACCTGCGCCATGATCGCCCTGATCGTGCTGGGCGCCTCGATCCTCGGCAGCGCCGCGGCCTTCCTCGGCATTCCGGCGGCCGTCGCGGAGTTCGTGAGCAGCCTCGGACTTTCGTCCTTCATGCTGATCGTGGCCCTGATCATCTTCTACCTGATCCTGGGCTGCTTCCTCGACGGTTTCAGCATGATCGTGATGACCCTGCCGATCGTCATGCCGATCGTGAAGGCCGCCGGCTTCGATCCGATCTGGTTCGGCGTCTTCCTCGTTCTGGTCGTCGAGATGGCCCAGATCACGCCGCCCGTCGGCTTCAACCTGTTCGTGATCCAGGGGCTGACCGATGACGGGCTGGGCTATATCGCCCGCGTCACCCTGCCGTTCCTCGCGATCATGGTGTTGTTCACCATGGCGCTCGCCGTATTTCCCGACATTGCCCTCTGGCTTCCCCGCTATCTCAGCAGCTAGTCTGCCGCGGGGTAGCGAGGGGAGTGGAATGGAACCGCGACAGGTCAAGACGGCTGCGGACGCGCTGAAGATCGTCAAGCAGCGGGGGCTCACCCACGTGAAAGTGGGCGTCCACGACATCGACGGCATCCTGCGCGGCAAGTACATCCACGTCGACAAGTTCCGGTCCGCGCTCGAGGGAGGCTTCGGCTTCTGCGACGTGGTGCTGGGCTGGGACATGAACGACCAGCTCTACGACAACGTCACGTATACGGGCTGGCATACGGGCTATCCCGACGCCAACGTCCGAATCCTCCCCGAGACCTGCCGCGAGATCGCGACCGAGCCCGGCAACCTGTTCTTCCTGTGCGAGTTCGTCGGCAAGGCCGAGGAGATCTGCCCGCGCGGCACGCTCCGCCGCGTGTTGCAGCGCGCGAAGACGCTCGGCTTCGAGGTCAAGGTCGGATTCGAATACGAGTTCTTCGTCTTCGCCGAGACTCCCGAATCGATCCGCGAGAAGGGCTATCGCAACCTGAAGCCGATCTCGCCGGGCTTCTTCGGCTATTCGGTCCTGCGCAACTCCGTCCTGTCCGACTGGTACCGTGACCTCCTCGCGATGTGCGAGACGATGGACATGGGCATCGAGGGCCTGCACACGGAAACGGGGGCGGGCGTGCTCGAGGCGGCGCTGCGGGTCGACGATGCGCTGGCTGCCACCGACAAGGCCGCCCTGTTCAAGATCTTCACCAAGGTGCTGGCGCAGAAGCAGGGCTGGCTCGCGACCTTCATGGCCAAGTGGTCGAAGGACTGGCCGGGCTGCGGCGGGCACATGCACATGTCGCTGTGGAAGGGCGGCAAGCCGGTGTTCTTCGACGAGAAGGCGCCGCATCGCATGAGCAAGACGATGCGCCAGTTCGTCGGCGGCCAGGCGGCCCTGATGCCCGAGCTGCTGGGCATGGTCGCCTCAAACGTGAACTCCTACCGCCGCCTGATCCCGGGGTTCTGGGCGCCGACCGCCTCGACCTGGGGCGTCGAGAACCGCACCACCTCGCTGCGCGTGATCCCGGGCTCGGCCAAGTCGACGCGGGTCGAGTATCGGGTCGCGGCGGCCGACGCCAATCCCTACCTGGCAATCGCCGCGGCCATCGGCTCGGGCCTGTGGGGCATCGAGAACGACATCGACCCTGGCGAGCCCGTCATCGGCAATTCCTACGAGAAGAAGCATCCCGCGAAGTCGCAGCTGCCGCGAACGCTGATGGAAGCGGCCGGCCGCCTGAAGGCCTCGAAGCCGGCGCGCGACCTCTTCGGCGACGCCTTCGTCGATCATTATTCCGCAACACGCGAGTGGGAAGAGCGGGAGTTCCGCAAGGCCATCACGGACTGGGAGCTCGACCGGTACATGGAAATCATTTGATGTCGTCCCCGTCTCCCGCCGCAACGGTCCCGTCGCACGCCCGCGTCGTCATCGTTGGCGGCGGCATCATGGGCTGCTCGACCGCCTATCACCTGGCCAAGCTGGGCTGGAAGGACATCGTGCTGCTGGAGCAGGGGCGGCTGAGCGGCGGTACGACCTGGCATGCGGCGGGGCTCGTGGGCCAGTTGCGCAGCGTCCAGAACCTGACGCGGCTGATCCGCTACAGCACCGAGCTCTATTCGAAGCTGGAAGCCGAGACCGGTCTCGCCACCGGCTGGAAGCGATCCGGCTCGCTCATCGTGGCACGCACCGAGGAGCGCATGACCCTGCTGCGCCGCTCCGCCGCCATGGCCGCCGGGCAGGGCGTGGAATGCGAACCGCTGACGCCGCAACAGGCCGGCGACAAATATCCGATCATGCGGACCGACGATCTGGTGGGCGCCGTCTGGCTGCCGGGCGATGGCAAGGCCAACCCGACCGACATCACGCAGTCGCTGGCCAAGGGCGCGCGCAACGGCGGCGTCCGCATCTTCGAGAAGGTGCGGGTCACGGCGATCGATACCGAAGAGGGGCCGGGCGGCCCGCGGGTCACCGGCGTGCAGACGACGGAAGGGCCGATCAAGGCCGACATCGTCGTCAACTGCGGCGGCCAGTGGGCGCGCCAGCTCGGCCGCATGGTCGGCGTGACGGTGCCGCTCTATTCCTGCGAGCACATGTACATCGTCACCGAGAAGATGGAGAACGTGCCGCGCGACCTGCCGGTGATGCGCGATCCCGACGGTTACATCTACTTCAAGGAAGAGGTCGGCGGCCTGCTGATGGGCGGCTTCGAGCCCGAAGCCAAGCCCTGGAACAAGGACGTCATTCCCGACGACTTCGAGTTCGGCATGCTGCCAGACGACTGGGACCAGTTCCAGATCCTGATGGACAATGCGCTGATCCGCGTGCCGTCGCTGGAGAAGACCGGCATCAAGACCTTCATGAACGGGCCCGAAAGCTTCACGCCCGACATGAACTACATCCTGGGCGAGGCGCCGCAGGTGCGCGGCTTCTTCGTGGGCGCGGGCTTCAACTCGATGGGTATCGCGAGCTCGGGCGGCGCCGGCATGGCGCTGGCCGAATGGATCGTCGCCGGCCAGCCGACGATGGATCTCTGGCCGGTCGACATCAGGCGTTTCGCGGGCTTTCACGGCAACGATGCCTGGCTGCGCAGCCGCGTCGCCGAGACGCTGGGGATGCACTACAAGATGCCGTGGCCGCAGCGCGAGCAGGAGAGCGGCCGGCCGTTCCGCCGCTCGCCGCTCTATGATCGCCTCAAGGCGCAGGGCGCCTGGTTCGGCAACAAGATGGGCTGGGAACGGCCCAACTGGTTCGCGGGTGCCGGCAACACGCCCGACATGCAGTATGGCTGGGGCCGTGGCGCCTGGTTCGACGCCGTCGCCGCCGAGCATCGCGCGACCCGCGAGGGCGTGACGATCACCGACGAGACTTCGTTCGGCAAGCTGCTGGTGCAGGGCCGCGATGCCGAGGCCGTCCTGCAGCATCTTTGCGCCAACGACATCGCCGTGCCGGTCGGCCGCACCGTCTATACCGGCGTGCTGAACGAGCGTGGCGCCTTCGAGAGCGACCTCACCATCGCGCGACTGGCGCGCGACAAATTCTTGGTCATCACCGGCTCTGCCCAACCCATCCGCGACATGGATTGGCTGGGCCGTCACATGCCGCCCGATGCCAACGCGGTGCTGACCGACGTGACGTCGGGCTGGACCGTGCTGTCGGTGATGGGACCGAAGAGCCGCGCGCTGCTGCAGAAGGTGAGCAAGGCCGATCTCACGAATGAAGGCTTTCCCTTCGCCGCGATCCGCGAGATCGGCATCGGTTTCGCCACTGTGCTGGCCTCGCGCCGCACCTATATGGGCGAGCTGGGCTGGGAGCTCTATGTGCCGGTCGAGTTCGCCGTCACGGTGTTCGAGACGCTGCACGAGGCGGGCGCCGAATTCGGGCTGCGCGATGCCGGTTACTACGCCATCGATACGCTGCGACTGGAGAAGGGTTACCGCGCCTGGGGCCGCGAGCTGACGCCGGACGACACGCCGTTCCAGGCCGGCCTCGGCTGGGCGGTGAAGCTCGACAAGCCGGGCGGCTTCATCGGCCAGAAGGCGCTGGTCGAGGGCAAGGGCAAGCCGCTCACCCGGCGGCTCGTCTCGGTGGTGCTGGAGGATGGCGAGCCGCTGCTGTGGGGCGGCGAGGCCTTGCTGCGGGACGGCAGGCCGGTCGGCGATCTCACCTCGGCGGGCTACGGGCACACGCTCGGCGCGTCGGTCGGGCTGGGCTACGTGAAGCGCGGCGACGGTCAGGCGATCGATGCGGCGTGGCTGGAGGGTGGCCGCTTCGAGATCGATCTAGCCGGCACGCGGTTGGCCGCGAAGGTCTCGCTGCGTGCGCCCTACGATCCGAGCGGGCTGCGGATCAAGGGCTGATCCGTCGTCGTCTTGAGGCGCGTTTCGGCCAGCTCGCCGGCGGCCTCGAGGATCGGGTAGGCGACCGTCGTCAGGTGGCCGTTGATGCGCTTCAGGTCCCGGATCACGTCCATGTGGATCGAGCTGGTATCGATCGATTCGGGGCGTCCTTCGCGCAGACGCGCATAGTGGCTGTCGGCGGCGCGCGCCTCGGCCTCGCGCATCGCGGTCTTTTCCGCGACCAGGCGGCGGGCCAGGGTGATGTCGCGGGTCGTGAAGACGTTCAGCGACAGCCGCAGATTGTCGAGCACGCGGGCGTGGAAGGCGCGCAGCTCCGCCGTGCCCTCGGCCGAGAAGGCGTAGCGGTTCTTGATCTTCTTGGCGGCCAGTTCCATCAGGTTCTTGTCGATGATGTCGCCGGCATGTTCGAGGTTGGTGACGAAGGTCAGGATCTCGACGTAGCGCTTGCCGTCGTCTTCCCCCAGTTCCGTGCGCGAGGTCTGGATCAGGTAGAGCTTGATCGCCTCGTAGAGGCTGTCGACGGCATCGTCCGCCGCCTCGATCGACTTCATGGCGCGGGCGTCGTTCTTCTCGAACACGTCCATGGTCTGGCGCAGCATGTCGGCGACCTTGTCGCCGAGATTGAGCGTCTCGCGCATGGCGCAGGCCAGCGCCTCGGCCGGCGTGTCGAGCACGTTGGGATCGAGATTGCGCGGCTTGCCGGGATCGTCGGTCTGCGGCCGGTCGGGGACCAGGCGTCGGCACAGCGCGGCCACGGGCTCGATCAGCGGCAGGAAGACGATGGCGGCCACCACGCTGAAGGCGGTGTGGAAGTTGACGAGCAGGCGCCCGGGCGCCGGGTCGATCATCATCAGCCACTGGTGAAACTGGGCGAGGAACGGCAGCAGCGCGATGCCGACCAGCACACGCGTGATGAGGTTGCCGAGCGGCAGGCGCCGCGCCTCGGTGTCGGTCGCCGCCTGGTCGAAATAGGGGGCGATCGCGCCGCCGATATTGGCACCGATCACCATCGCCATGCCGAGCTTGGGATCGATGATGCCGCTCGAGGCGAACGACATGACCAGCAGCACGGTCGAGAGGCTGGAATGTATGAACCAGGTGGCGGCCGCCGCGACCAGGACGCCCATGACGTACTCGTTCTGCAGGCCCTCCAGCACCGCCACGAACGCCGGAGCCGAGCGCAAGGGCAGGGCGGCGGCTTCCAGCAGATGCAGCGACAGCAGCATCAGGCCAAGGCCGATCGCGACGCGGCCGAGATGGCGCGCCCTGTCGGAACTGTTCGAGAGGAAGGCGATGACGCCGCCCGCGATCATCAGCGGCGAGATCCAGCCGAGCGGGAAGGACAGGACCTGCGCCGTCAGGGTCGTGCCGACATTGGCGCCCAGCATCACCGCGAGGCCGATCGAGAGCGAAATCAGGCCGCGGCCGGCGAAGGAAGCGAGAAGAAGGGCGGTCGCGGTGCTCGATTGCAGGACGCCCGTCAGCACGACGCCGCCGGCGAAGGCGGAGAACCGGTTGCGCGAGCAGGCGCCGATGGCGCGGCGCAGGGTGGCGCCGAACGCGCGCGTCAGGCCGGTGCGCACCATGCGCACGCCCCACAGCAGCAGGCAGACGCTGCCGAGAACGTTCAGGATGGTGTCGATGCCTTGCATGATCGCGGAATCCTACGCTTCGTCCTTTGACGATGAAAGTTTTTTGACGATTTTGTTACGACGCCAACCGCGTCGCTTCGTCCATGAAGGCTCGAACGAGCGCCACGCGCCGACGCTCCTGCAGGCACACGGCATATTCAGCGACCGCGAGATCCTGATCGGCGATGGTGATGCGGCGGAAGCGGCGGTCCTCGCCAAGCTCGCTCGCGAACACCGCGCCGATTCCAAATCCGGCCGCGACCGCTTCACGCACGCCTTCGCGGGTCTGCACTTCGACGATCGACGCCGGCCTGATATCGGCGGCCGCCATCGCCTGTTCAAGCACTTCGCGCGTGATCGAGCCGCGTTCGCGCAGCACCAGCTCCTGGCCGGCCAGCGCCGAGAGGGGCGTGCGGCCGCGTCTGGCGAGGGCATGGGCAGCAGGCGCAAACAGGACCAGCCGGTCGGTGCGCAACCGCACGGCATGCAGGCGCGGGTCGGACAGGCTCTTGGCCATCACGGCGACATCGGCCTCGTGGCGCAGCAGCCGCTCCAGGACGACCGCGGAATTGTCGATCGAAAGCGCGAAGGTGAGGCCGCCGGCGCGTTCGCGCAGCGCGGCCATGATCGGCACGACGTGGTGAGCGGAATCGGCGGCAATCCGCAGATGCCCCCGGGTCAACGCCTGCTCGCCGAGCAGCAGCGCCTGCGCCTCGTCCTGGAGCGCGAACAGACGCGTCGTGACCCCATGGAGCTGACGGCCGGTCTCGGTCGGGGTCACGCTGCGGCCGCGCCGGTCGAACAGGTGCACGCCATAAGCCTTCTCCAGCGCCGTCACCTGGCCCGAGAGATTGGGCTGGCTGAGACCTGACGCGCGGGCGGCGGCCGAGAACGAACCGGCCTCGGCCACGAGGTGGAAGGCGCGGAGCTGAGTGGGTGTCATATATGGGAAACCGATAGTTAACATATGGATTATATACTGGACGGATAGAAACGGCGAGACGATCATCCGCGCCATGACCACCAAGCCAGCTGCTTCCGAAACCGGCGATCCGCTCCTGCTGACGCCCGGCCCGCTCACCACCTCGGCCAGCGTGAAGCAGGCCATGGTCCACGACTGGGGCTCGCGCGATCAGGGCTTCATTGCCATCAACAAGATGGTGCTGGAGAAGATCGTCGAGCTGGCCGGTGGCCAGGGCACGCACGTCACCGTGCCGGTGCAGGGTTCCGGCACCTTCGCCGTCGAGGCGATGATCACCAGCTTCGTGCCGAAGTCGGGCAAGCTGCTCGTCGTCATCAACGGGGCCTATGGCCAGAGGGCGAAGAAGATCGCCGAGATCGCCGGCCGCGCGGTCGCGACCTACGAGACGCCGGAGGACACGCCTCCCGATCTCGCCCGGCTCGATAATATGCTGGCCGACGACACGGCGATCACCCACGTCTTCGCCGTCCATTGCGAGACCACGTCGGGCATCCTCAACCCGATCGCGGAGATCGCCGCGCTGGTGAAGAAGCAGGGTCGCCGCCTGCTGGTCGATTCGATGTCGGCCTTCGGCGCGATCGAGATCGACGCGCGCACCGTCCATTACGACGCGCTGGCGGCCTCCTCGAACAAGTGCCTAGAAGGCGTCCCCGGCCTCGGCTTCGTCGTCTGCCGCAACGGCGCCCTCGCCGAATGCAAAGGCAACGCGACCACGCTGGTGCTCGACTTGTTCGACCAGGCCGAGGGCTTCGCCAAGACCGGCCAGTACCGTTTCACGCCGCCGATCCACGTGATCGTGGCACTGGGCAAGGCGATCGAGGAGCACGCGGCCGAAGGCGGCGTGGCGGGGCGCGGCAAGCGCTACCGCGAGAATGCCAAGGTCCTGATCGACGGCATGCGCGCGATGGGCTTCCAGACGCTGCTGCCGAACGACCTGCAGGCGCCGATCATCATCACCTTCCACATGCCGACCGATCCGAAGTTCGTCTTCCAGCGCTTCTATGACGGGCTCAAGGACCGCGGCTATGTGATCTATCCGGGCAAGCTCACCGTGGCGGATTCGTTCCGCATGGGCTGCATCGGCCGGCTCTATCCCGACCACATGCGCGGCGCCCTGGCGGCGGTCCGCGAGGTGCTGGACGAGATGCGGGTCACCAACGGCGGCCCGGCACTGGCCGCAGAGTAGGGAACAGGACATGGCACCCGACAGCATCAACGTCAGCGGCGGCGACATTTCGGTCAACGGCCGCACCTATCGCCTGCCGCGTCAGCCCGTCGTCGTGGTCTGCGTCGACGGCTCGGAGCCCGGCTATATCGAGCGCGCCGTCGAGGCCGGCCAGGCCCCGTGGTTTGCCAAGGTGCTGAAAGAGGGCACCAACCTGATCGGCGAGTGCGTGGTGCCGAGCTTCACCAACCCGAACAATCTGTCGATCGTCACCGGCCGTCCGCCGGCGGTCCACGGCATCTGCGGCAACTACTTCCTCGATCCCGACACGGGTAAGGAAGTGATGATGAACGACCCGAAGTTCCTGCGGGTCGAGACGCTGTTCCCGGCCTTCCAGCGCGCCGGCTGCCGCATCGCCGTCGTCACCGCCAAGGACAAGCTGCGCGGCCTGCTGGGCAAGGGGCTCGAACTGGGCGTCGGCAAGGCCTGCTCCTTCTCGTCGGAGAAGTCGGACAAGGCAACGCTCGCCGACAATGGCATCGACCATGTGAACGAGCTGGTGGGCATGGGCGTGCCGGACGTCTACAGCGCCGGCCTCTCGGAGTTCGTGTTCGCGGCCGGCGTCAAGCTGATGGAGCGCGACCGGCCGGAGATCATGTATCTGTCGACCACCGATTACATCCAGCACAAGCATGCACCCGGCACGCCGGTCGCCAATGCCTTCTACGCCATGATGGACGGTTACCTGGCCAAGCTCGACGCCCTGGGCTGCACCATCGTCGTCACCGCCGACCATGGCATGAACGCCAAGTTCGGCAGCGACGGCCAGCCGGACGTGATCTACCTGCAGGACGTGTTCGACGGCTGGGTGGGCAAGGACAAGGCCCGCGTCATCCTGCCGATCACCGATCCCTATGTCGTGCATCACGGCGCGCTGGGTTCCTTCGCGGTGGTTTATTGCGAGAACGCGGGGGAATGGGCCGCCAGGCTGAAGGCGATGCCGGGCATCGAGGCGGCGCTCACCAAGGAAGAGGCGGCGGCCAGCTTCGAGCTGCCGGCCGATCGACTGGGCGATCTCATCGTCGTGTCGACCCAGCACAAGGTGCTGGGCACCTCGGCCTCGCGGCACGATCTCTCGGGTCTCACCGAGCCGCTGCGCAGCCATGGCGGCGTGTCCGAGCAGCGGGTGCCGCTGCTCTGTAACCGCAAGCTCGCGAACGGTGACACCGGTGCGCATCGTTGGCGCAACTTCGACGCCTTCGACCTCGCCCTCAACCTCGTCGCCTGAGAGAGTTCCATGGACACCATCACAAGTTCGAGCGAACGGGCGGGCTCCGACGTGCGGCACGAATATCTCCGCATCGCCGGCAGGAAGGTCGAGACCAAGGCGCGGCTCGAAGTGCGCTTCCCCTGGGACAACCGCCTGGTCGGCACCGTGCCGCGCGCCACGCCCGAACTGGTGGCCGAGGCCTTCCAGATCGCCCACGACTACAAGCCCAAGCTGACGCGCTATCAGCGCCAGCAGATCCTGCTCAAGACCGCGGACCTGCTCGTCTCGCGCAAGGAAGAGCTGTCGCGGCTGATCACACTGGAGTCGGGCCTCTGCCTGAAGGACTCGCTCTACGAGGTCGGTCGCGCCTACGACGTCTTCACCTTCGCCGGCCAGCTCTGCATGCTGGACGACGGCCAGACCTTCTCCTGCGATCTCACCCCGCACGGCAAGTCGCGCAAGATCTTCACCCTGCGCCAGCCGCTGAATGCGATTTCGGCGATCACGCCATTCAACCATCCGCTCAACATGGTGGCGCACAAGCTGGCGCCGGCCTTCGCGACCAACAACTGCGTCGTGCTGAAGCCGACCGAGCTGACGCCGCTCACGGCGCTGTTCCTCGCCGACACGCTCTACGAAGCCGGCCTGCCGCCCGAGATGCTGTCGGTCATCACCGGCAATCCGTCCGACATCGGCGACGCGATGATCGTCGATCCGCGCGCCGACCTCGTGACCTTCACGGGCTCCGTCCGGGTCGGCAAGTACATCGCCGAGAAGGCGGGCTACAAGCGCATCGTGCTGGAGCTGGGCGGCAACGATCCGCTGATCGTCATGGAGGATGCCGACCTCGACAAGGCGGCCGAACTGGCCGTCGCCGGAGCCACCAAGAATTCCGGTCAGCGCTGCACCGCCGTGAAGCGCATCCTGGTCGTCGACAAGGTGGCCGACGCCTTCGTCGAGCGCGTGCTGGCCAAGGCGAAGAAGTTGAAGGCGGGCGACCCGCTCGATCCCGAGACCGACGTTGGCACCGTGATCCATGAACGCGCCGCCACCCTGTTCCAGAACCGGGTGAGCGAAGCGGTGGCGAAGCACGGCGCAAAGCTGCTGCACGGCAACGACCGCCAGGGCGCGCTCTTCCCGCCGACCGTCGTCGATCATGTCGACCCGCAGGCCGAACTGGTGCGCGAGGAGACGTTCGGTCCGGCGATCCCGATCATCCGCGTGAAGGACATCGCCCACGCCATCCAGGTCTCCAACGGCACGGCCTACGGCCTGTCGTCGGGCGTCTGCACGGATCGTCTCGACTACATCACGAAGTTCGTCGACGAGCTGCAGGTCGGGACGGTGAACGTCTGGGAAGTGCCGGGCTACCGCATCGAGATGTCGCCGTTCGGCGGCATCAAGGATTCGGGCCTCGGCTACAAGGAAGGCGTGCTCGAGGCGATGAAGAGCTTCACCAACGTAAAGACCTGGTCGCTGCCCTGGCCGGGCTAGCGCCCGCCGTCACGGCGGGGTCATGTCGGCCTTGTCCCAGTTCTTGTCCGGATTGTAGACCGTGATCGCGGCGGCCTTGGCCGCCGTGTCGGGGCCGAGATCCTGCTCGTAGACGATGCCGTCCTGGTTGACCATGAAGGTCATCACCCCGGTGTCGCCGTAGCGGATCGGCCAGGCGAGGATGGCGAAGCCGCCGATCATGCGGTCCTTGACCAGATAGTCGTACGCGCCGCCCGGCGCATCGGGGCCCTGGGCATAGAGCAGGCGGAAGCGGTAGCCGTAGTAGCCGTCCTCGATGCCGCCCTGGCCCTGGGCCTGAGCCGTCGCGAGGGCAGGGCCGATGGGGCTCTCCGGCTCGCCGGGGGCTGCATCCCAATAGAGCCCGTCCTTCCGGCCGGGCGAGCTGAGCAGCCGCCGCGCATAGACGGGGACGCCGACCTTCATCGGGTCGAGCGCCGCGTATTCATGCTCGGCATCGACCAGCGCCAGCAGGCTCTGGATGACCGAAAGCTCGTTGCGGCCGATGCGGCGCGCGGTGATCTCTTGGCGGCCGGCCTCGGTGTCGAAGCGCCAATGGTCGCCGTCCTTGACGATGGGAATAGGGCCGGTCCAACCGGTGGTGCCGGCTTCGATCGTGGCCTTGTTGCCGTCGACGACGACCTTGTGGCGGGCGTCCCAGGCTTCGAGGAACTTTTCGCGCAGACGCTCCTCGTCTTCCGGGCGCCCGAGCACGATGTCTCGCCAGCCGCTGCCGAGGATCGCGCCTACGGCCTTGCTGTCGTCGCGCCGGATGGCGTCGGTGAGCGCGTCGGCGGCGGCCTCGGGCGTTGCGAAGCCCTGAGGCTTCGGGGATTGAGCCTGGACACAAGTCGCAGCCGCAGCGAACCCCGCCACCAGGACGAGGGAAAGAAACACCTTTCGGAACATCGACACGCTCATTGCCGTCCTCCGCCGCGATTGCCGCCGCCCGCACGGGCGCCGCCACCTCCGGCTCCGCCGCCTCCGCCGGCGCGTGCGCCGCCCCCGCCGGACGAATGAGTAGCTGCCCGTGACTGCTGCGCCCGGCCGCGGGCCGCCTCGCGATTGACCTGCTGTCCGTTGTTGGTGCCGCGGATGGCCCCACCGCCGCGCGGCGCGCCGGCATGATTCTGGAAGTTGGGATGCTGGCCGCCGGCCGCGCGATTGGTGACGTTGGGCCGCTGTGCCGGGCCGGGGCCGGCCGGGCGGTTCGGCAGGTTGGGGCGGGCATTGGCCTGCGGCCTGGGTTGGGTTTCGAGCCGGCCGCGAAACTCCTGGCGCTGCTCGGCGCCGGGCCGTGTCTGGTTGAAGCGCTGGCGCGTCGCAGGATCGCGATAGGCCACGCCCTTGCGGTGGATGGGCTCGTGCTGCCAGCGGCCGTTGTTGATGTTGTTGACGTTGAAGTTGCGGTCGATGTTGACGGCGCGATTGACGTTCACGTTGACGTAGCTGTTGCCGCGGCCCCAGTTCCAGCCACCGAAGATCGCACCCGCGGCGGCGATGCCGACCCCGAACATCAGGCCGCGCAGCAGCGCGGAGCCATAGCCGTAGCCCGGGGGCGGCGGATAGTAGGTCGGCGGATAGGCCGGATAGGGCCAGGTGCCGTAGACGGTGTTGGGATTGTAGGCCGGGACGTAGATCACTTCCGGGTTGGCCGGGGCGATGACGATCGTGCGGTCGCTGCCCGATCCCTGCGATGAAACCGTCTGTTCCTTGCTGCTCTGGAGATTGCCGGCATCGGCCGCCCGGGCGCGCAGGCGCTGGATCGAATCGGCGACATCCTGTTGCTGGGCGATCATCGCGTCGCCGATCTTCTGCATCCAGTCGAGATTGTCGCTGAGCTGGCTGAGGACCTGCGGGAAGGCGATCAGTGATTTGACGCTGACGTCCCAGCTCTTGTCGTTGACGGCCGCGACCGCGGCGTCGCCCTTCAGGCCAGGATTGGCTTTCGACCAGCGAGCGGCCTCCACGACCTCCAGCGGGTAGCTCGCGGCCATCAAGGTCTGCGCCAGCAGCGCGTCGGGATAGAGCGCGATCGGTGCCAGGATCTGGTCGAGTTGTTCGGGCGAGAATGGCTTGCCGCCCGCGTCTTGCGCCCATGCGGCTCGCCCGGCGCCGGCCGCGACCGTGGCGGCCAGTGCGATCATCAGGCTGCGACGCTGCATGATATTGTCCCCCCGCGACCGCTGAGGCGGTCGGTCATGATGCAATCTACCTTTTGGTCAGATCCAAGAACATCATGATTCATTTGCAGGCTGCTGCAATGCCCTCGGAAGGGTAAGGGACGAGAGGCCAGGTTGAAATAATCTTCATTGTCTTGCAGAGAGCGGGCGAGACAAACTCCGCCGGGTCATTCGAATGAGGGGAAGCGTTTCATGAGTGTCAGCCAGGCCGAGAAGGCCCGCAAGTTTCGGGCGCTCCACGAGTCGCCGGGCGCATTCGTCATCGCCAATCCATGGGACGCGGGCTCGGCCCGCATTCTGGCCGGGCTCGGCTTCGAGGCGCTGGCGAGCTCGAGCGGTGCCAAGGCGGGCGTACTGGGCAAGCGCGATGGCCGGGTGACGCGGGACGAGGCGCTGGCGAATGCGCGGCTGATCGTCAATGCCACCGACCTGCCGGTGGCGGCCGATCTCGAGAAGGGCTTCGGAGATGCGCCGAACGATGCGGCCGAGACGATCCGGCAGGCGGCGGGCGTCGGCTTGGTCGGCGGCTCGATCGAGGATGCGACCGGCAATCCGGACCAGCCGCTTTTCGACATCGAAACCGCGGCGACCCGCATCAAGGCGGCGGTCGACGCGGCGCGTTCGCTGCCTGTACCGTTCATCCTGACGGCGCGCGCCGAAGGATTCCTGCGCGGCAAGCCGGATCTCGCCGACGTGATCAAGCGCCTGCAGGCCTACGAGGCGGCGGGCGCCGATGTCCTGTTCGCGCCCGGCCTGCCCGATCTGGCGGCGGTCAAGAAAGTCTGCGGCGCGCTGCGCAAGCCCTTCAATTTCATGGTCGGCATCAAGGGCAAGTCCTTCAGCAAGGCTGAGTTGGAGGCTGCCGGCGTCAAGCGCATCAGCCTCGCCACCTCGCTCTATCGCGCTGCCATGACGGGGCTGATCGATGCCGCCACCGAGGTCAAGGAGAAGGGAACCTTCACCTATCTCGACCGCGCGATCCCGACGGCCGACCTCAACGCGTTCATGAAGGAGTAGAGTTCCGAGATGCTGACCGAAGACGAGATGAAGCGCATCGCGGCCGAGGAGCGCTATCGCCATTCGATTCGCAAATCCCTCGAAGAGGAATCTGCAAGCCCCGCGGCCGAACCGCCGCCGCCCCCTCCGCCGCCGGGTTTCGGATCCAAGCTCTACGAATTCCTGAACAGCTCTGTGGGCATGTGGCTCTTGTCTTCGGTCGTCCTCACCGGTGGTGCTGCCTTCCTGCAGCAGGTTCAGCACCAGCATGAGGTCGACCAGAAGAACCGGGCGGACCTGATCAGCCATCGCTTCGAGATCGAACACCGGCTCGACGGCATGAACTTCCTGCTGCGCCGCGCCGTCACCGTCGGGGACGCGAAAGCGGCCCTGAGCGGGGTGTTCAAGAGTGCCATCCCGGTCACGCCCGAACTTCAGAACCGCAGCCTCGCCTCGCTCTATCTCTCGGTCTATCCGTTGCTCGCCGGCACGGAGAAGGAGAAGACCAACAAGGCCTACAATCTCGTGAAGGAACTGGAAGACGTCGAGCTGCTGCTGCAGCCATTGCCCGACAACAAGCCGCTCGACGACGCACAGCGCAACCAGATCGCCAAGCTGATGACGGCGATCCAGCAGCTCAAGTTCGACGATGGAAGGTAGGCGTCAGGCCTTGTCGACGGCACCGCCGCTGTCGACCCAGTCCTTGAAGGCACCGAGGTTGAAGACGTTGGCGTAGCCGAAGTCCTTCAGCACCTTGCCGCTGAGGGCCGAGCGGCCGCCGGAGGCGCAGTAGACGATCACCGTCTTGGCCTTGTCGAAAGCCTTGTCGTGGGCGGGTGACTCAGGGTCGGCACGGAATTCCAGCATGCCGCGGGAAACGTGAACGGCGCCCGCCACCTTGCCGCTGTTGGCGACTTCGGCCGCGTCGCGCACATCGACGACCAGCGTGTTGCCCTTGGCGATCATTTCCCGGGCCTCGGCCGGCGTGACCCGCGGCACGGCGGCATTGGCTGCTTCGATCATCTGCTTGACGTTCGTAGCCATGACAGTCTCCCTCGTGTTCGCGTGAGGGCCGAGCATAGCATGGCCGCGTCGAAGTCATTGGTCGGCGATGGCGTCGGCGGCATAGTGTCGACTGGTTCTTGAGGGGTATCGAAACATGAGTACCGGCGACATCACGCGCGTGCCCAATCCGAGGGTGCCGGCCAAGTCTTCAGTCGCCGTCTACCGCCTGCCGGGCGGCGGCGGCTTCCTGTGGGGCGTGGCGACCTCGCCCGACCGGACGCAGGACATCCGCGTCCAGACCCTGGGCGCGCTGGGCGTCATCGACGGCTACCTGAAGGACGCCGGCCTCGACCGGACGCGCATCGTGAAGGCCGAGATCGTCGTCACCGACCACGACAACAAGCCCGCCTTCGACGAGGCCTGGGCCACCTGGATGCCGGCCAACCACGGCCCCGTGCGCTCCTTCGTCCAGTCGGTCATGCCCGAAGGTGACCTGAT
Source organism: Reyranella sp. (assembly GCF_965227665.1). Lineage (GTDB taxonomy): Bacteria > Pseudomonadota > Alphaproteobacteria > Reyranellales > Reyranellaceae > Reyranella. The sequence continues at coordinate 1,122,882 of NZ_OZ245767.1, read as the reverse complement.
CGAAATCATCATCACGGCGGCGCTCTAGGAGGGGGTGGGGCAAGCGGCAAAGGCGAGTTGCCAGTCCCATTTCTTTCCGCGATGAAGTCCGGATGGATACAATCGTCGCGCCCGCGCCGCAGAGTCGCACAGCAGCTGAACATTTCGACGTGCTGATCGTCGGAGCCGGGCTTTCGGGCATCGGCGCCGCCTGGCATCTGCAGAAGAACTGCCCGGGCAAGCGCTACGCGATCCTCGAGGGGCGCGCCGCGAGCGGCGGGACCTGGGACCTGTTCCGCTATCCCGGCGTGCGTTCGGACTCCGACATGTACACGCTGGGCTACCGCTTCCGGCCGTGGAAGGACGCCAAGGCCATTGCCGACGGTCCGTCGATCCTGAGCTACATCCGCGAGGTCGCGAGCGATCACGGCATCGACCGCCACATCCGCTACGACCATCGCGTGGTCGGGGCCTCGTGGTCGACGCCGGATGCCCGCTGGACGGTCGAGATCGATCGCGGGGGCGAGCGTGTTTTCATCTCCTGCGGCTTCCTGTGGATGTGCAGCGGCTATTACCGCTACGAGGCGGGCTACCTGCCGGAGTTCCCGGGCATCGACGGCTTCAAGGGCAGGGTGGTGCATCCGCAGCACTGGCCGCAGGATCTCGACTATGCCGGCAAGAAGGTCGTGGTGATCGGCAGCGGCGCCACGGCAGTCACGGTGGTGCCGTCGATGGCCGAGACCGCCGGTCACGTCACCATGTTGCAGCGCTCGCCGACCTACGTCGTGGCACGCCCGGCGCAGGACCCGTTCGCCAACAAGATGCGGCGCCGGCTGCCGCTCAAGCTCGCCTATATGGCGACACGCTGGAAGAACGTGCTGATGGGTATGTATTTCTACCAGATGTGCAAGCGCAAGCCGGAGAAGGTGAAGAGCCTGATCCTGGGCGGCGTGCGCCAGATGCTGGGGCCGGACTACGACGTCGCCACGCACTTCACGCCGAAATACAATCCCTGGGACCAGCGACTGTGCCTGGTGCCCGACGCCGACCTGTTCCGCGCCATTCGCAAGAAGAAGGCGTCGGTGGTCACCGACACGATCGAGACCTTCACCGAGACCGGCATCAAGCTGAAATCGGGCGCCGAGCTCGAGGCCGATGTGGTGGTGACGGCGACCGGCCTGGTCGTGCAACCGCTGGGCGGCGCGAAGCTGGTGGTCGACGGCAAGCCGGTGAAGCCGTCCGACACGATGATCTACAAGGGCATGATGTATTCCGACGTGCCCAATCTCGCGTCCGTCTTCGGCTACACCAACGCCTCGTGGACCCTGAAGGCCGACCTGGTCTGCGAGTATGTGTGCCGGCTGCTGAACTACATGGACCGCAAGGGTTTCAGGCAGGCGACGCCGCACAACAGCGACCCGACGCTCACCGAGGAGCCGTGGGTCAATTTCTCCTCCGGCTACATCCAGCGCGCGCTGCCGCACCAGCCCAAGCAGGGCAGCAAGCGGCCGTGGAAGCTCTACCAGAACTATGTGCTCGACCTGTTGACGCTCCGGCACGGCTCGTTGCGCGACAAGGCGATGGTGTTCACCAAGTAATATCTCAGGTGATGGAAACCTCGACGGAGCCGAACGGGCCGAAATCCGCCACGTAGGTTTCGCCGGGCTTGGGCGCCAGCATGCCGGTGAGGGTGCCGGTGCTGACCATCTGGCCTTCCTTCATGCCGACGCCGGTGCGCGACAGTTCGTTGGCGAGCCAGGTGAGGGAGACCATCGGATGGTCGAGCGCGGCGGCAGCCGTTCCCTTGCGCGCGGGCGGCCGTCGGATGAGAGCGTGACCTCCTGGCCTGCGATGTTGCCGTTGCGCCAGTCGTCGATGGCGGGGCCATAGACGATCGTTCCGGAGCCGGCGCCGTCGGCGAGGATCGCGGGAAGCGGCGGAAACGATGCGTCGTGGATGAAGCGGCACTCGGCCAGTTCCAGTCCGGGATGCAGGGAGGCGACCGCGTCGGTCACTTCCTCGACCGTGTAGGGCCTGGCGCGCGGCGGCAGATCGCGGCCGAGCTTCGCCTGGTATTCGACCTCGGGGATGGGGCTTGCCAGCGTTGCATGCGAGACGGTGTGCGGTGTCTCGGCCACGAAATAGACTCGGCCGTAGATCGGTGAATCCGTCCGCAGTGCCTGCTGCATCTCCTCCTTCATCGCCGCGATCTTCCAGCCCAACACCGGCCAGCCCAGATCCTCCGCGACCATGCCGGCGATCCGATAGGCCGTAGCCTTGTCCGGCGGCACGAGATGCGAGGCGAGGCCGCTCTGGCTGCGCTGCTCGCGACGGAGGGAGGCGAGAAGGCGGGCGAGTTCCCGTTGCGCGGTCATGTCCATGCGTGTTCCTTAGCAGAAACCGGAGGAGGCGAGATGCGCAGCCAGGCTGAAAAGGGACGGGTGTTTCGCGAACTGCACGAGCGGCCCGGCCTGCTGCTCCTGCCCAACCCGTGGGATGCGGGCACTGCCAAGCTGTTGCAGTCGCTGGGCTTCGAGGCGCTGGCTACGACGAGCCTGGGCATGTCGAATGCTCTGGGCCGCGTCGATGGCGACAATGCGGTGAGCCGGGACGAACTCCTGGAGAATTGCCGCGTGATCGCGAATGCCACCGACCTGCCGGTGAATGCCGATCTCGAGAACGGCTATGCCGACGATCCGAAGGAAGCGGCGACGATTCTGCGCGACGCGGCTGCGGTCGGCATCGTCGGCGGCTCGATCGAGGATTGGAGCGGCGAGCGGATTTACGACTTCAACCACGCCGTGGAGCGCGTGGCGGCGGGCGCCGAAATGGCGCGATCGCTGGACGTGCCCTTCACCTTCACCGCCCGGGCCGACAACCTGATCCGCGGCGTGAAAGACCTCGACGACACGATCCGGCGCCTGCAGGCCTTCGAGAAAGCCGGCGCCGACGTGCTCTATGCGCCGGGCCTCCACGATCTTGCGACGATGCGCAGCGTGGCGTCGGAGGTGGCCAAGCCGCTGAACGTCGTCATGAGCGCCGGGGATCCGGACCTGACGGCGGAGCAGATCGCTGCGACCGGCGTGAAGCGGATCAGCGTCGGTGGCGCCCTCTCGCGGCTTGCCCTGGCCGCCTTCATGAAGGGCGCGAACGAGATGAAGGCCGGCCGTTTCCAATGGATGCGGGAGACGATCCCGACCAGTGAGCTGAAGAAGGTATTTTCCCCGAAATGAAGCACAAGGCGAAGCCTGGCCCCGCTCTGGCGTGGCGCTTGCTAGGCTGGCGTTCCTGACCCGGCAAACGATCAACGTGATCGTTCGCAACCTGGTCCGGGCCCGGGTCATGGACGTAGAGGGGCGGCTCGACCGCCGGGCCGGGACGAGGAGCGGCGCGTCCGGCGATGGCTGGTGGAGGTCGGCATCAAATTGTCTGGGGAAGGTTGAGAAGGCCGCGTGCACGCGTTTACGGGAAGTGTAACATAATGGTCATGAACGGCCTGTAGCTGCAGACGTTCGACAGGGGTTGGAAGACTAAGGGGGACTAAGAAATGTTCGATCGGACCATCTTCAGGCGCGCCGCGCTGGCGGGTGCCGCCGCACTCGCCATGGCCGGCCTGGCGTCGCCGGCCTTCGCTCAGAAGACCAGGCTCACGGTCTACACCGCGCTGGAGAACGACCAACTCGACCCGTTCAAGAAGGCCTTCGAGGCCGACAATCCCACGATCGAGATCGCCTGGGTGCGCGATTCGACCGGCGTCGTCGCCGCCAAGCTGATGGCCGAGAAGGACAATCCGCGCGCCGACATCATCTGGGGCCTCGCCGCGTCCAACGTCGGCCTGATGGCCACGATGGGCATGCTCGAGCCCTATACGCCGGCCGGCTCGACCTCGTTGAACCCGATGTTCCTGAGCGGCAAGTCGCCCCAGACCTGGGTCGGCATGGACGCCTATCTCTCGCTGGTCTGCTTCAACACGGCCGAGGGCAAGAAGGCGAACAAGCCGGTCCCCACCAGCTGGGCCGACCTGATCAAGCCCGAGTACAAGGACTCCATCGTGATGCCGAACCCGGCCTCGTCGGGCACCGGCTACCTCACCATCGCCGCCTGGCTGCAGATCATGGGCGAGGAAGCGGGCTGGAAGTACATGGACGCGCTCCATCAGAACATCGCGCAGTACATCCACTCGGGCTCGGCGCCCTGCGTCCAGGCGGCCAAGGGCGAGCGCCTGATCGGCATCGGCCTCGACACCCGCGGCGCCTCGGAGAAGACCAAGGGCGCGCCGCTCGAACTGGTGATCCCGAAGGAAGGCCTGGGCTGGGAGCTCGAGGTCACCGCCATCGTTAAGGGCACCAAGAACCTCGAAGCGGCCAAGAAGCTCGCCGACTGGGCGGCCACCAAGAAGGCCAACGAGCTCTACGCCAAGACCTATCCGATCGTCGCCTATCCGGGCGTCGCCATCACGCCGCCGAACTATCCGCCGAACCTCGAGAAGGTGATGGTGAAGAACGACGTCGAGTGGATGGCCAAGAACCGCGACCGCATCCTGGCGGAGTGGACCAAGCGCTACGACGGCAAGTCCGCGCCCAAGGCCAAGTGACCGGTTAGGTGACGAACTACCTCGAGGTCCGCAACCTCTCCAAGCGGTTCGGTGACTTCTCGGCTCTCGGCGACGTCTCGCTCGACGTCGTCGAGGGCGAGTTCGTCTGCTTCCTCGGCCCCTCGGGCTGCGGGAAGACGACGCTCCTGCGGGCCATCGCCGGCCTCGATCCCCAGACCTCCGGCACGATTCGGCAGAAGGGGCGGGACGTCTCCGCGCTGCCGCCCGCGCAACGCGACTTCGGCATCGTCTTCCAGTCCTATGCGCTGTTTCCCAACCTGACCGTGGCCGACAATGTGGGCTACGGGCTGGTGAACCGGCGACAGAACAGGGGCGCAATCAAGAAGCGGGTTGCCGAGCTGCTGGCGCTGGTCGGTCTCCCCGATGCCGGCCCGAAATACCCCGCTCAGCTCTCGGGCGGCCAGCAGCAGAGGGTGGCGCTGGCGCGCGCGCTCGCGACCTCGCCCGGTCTGCTGCTGCTCGACGAGCCGCTGTCGGCCCTCGATGCCCGCGTCCGCCTGCGTCTGCGCCACGAGATCAAGGCGCTGCAGCGCACGCTCGGCGTCACCACCATCATGGTGACGCACGACCAGGAGGAGGCGCTGACCATGGCCGATCGCATCGTGGTCATGAACCACGGCGCCATCGAGCAGGTGGGCACGCCGCAGGAGATCTACCGCCGGCCCGCGACGGCCTTCGTGGCGGACTTCGTGGGGTCGATGAACTTCCTCGCCGGGACCCTGATGGCACCGGACAAGGTGCGCGTCGCCGGCGTCGATTTCGACTGTCCCGTCCAGGACGGGTTGGCGCCCGGCCAGAAGGTGAGCCTCTGCATCCGGCCCGAGGACGTGCGCGTGCGCGACCTGCCGGCCGACATTTCCAACCGGGTGCCGGTCGAGGTGGCGGAACTGGATTTCGTGGGTGCCTTCTGCCGGGCCACGCTGCGGGCGCGGGCGGCGGCGGATGTCGCCGTGACGGCCGACTTCTCCAGCAATCTGATCCGCGATCTCGGCGTCGATATCGGCACGAAGCTCGACATCGCCCTGCCGACCGACCGGCTCAGGGTCTTCGCGTGAGGGGAAGCTGCCCGTGAGCCTGGCGGTACCGGGACTGAAGGTCGGCCTGTCGCGCGACGACCTGATGATGCGCGGCGGCGTGCTCGTGCTGGCCGGCGTCCTGCTGGTCATGGTCGGCCTGCCGCTGTGGGCGCTGCTCGCCAAGGGCTTCGAGGACCGCGACGGCAAGTTCATCGGCCTCGCCAATTACGTTTCCTACTTTTCCACGCCGGCGCTGTTCCAGTCGGCGCTGAACAGCTTTCAGGTCGCGTCGATCACCACCGTGATCGTTGTGCCGCTGGCCTTCCTGTATGCCTATGCGCTGACGCGCACGGTGCTGCCGATGCGCTGGCTGTTCCAGGGCATCTCCCTGATCCCGATCTTCGCGCCGTCGCTGCTGCCGGGCATCGCGCTGATCTATCTGTTCGGCACGCAGGGCTTCTTCAAGGCGCTGCTGGGGGGCGGCTCGATCTACGGGATCGACGGCATCGTGATCGCGCAGGTCTTCTATTGCTTCCCGCACGCCACGCTGATCCTGACGACCGCGCTTGCGACGGCCGATGCCCGACTCTACGAAGCGGCCGACGTGCTGGGCACATCCAAGCGCCGCGTCTTCTTCACCGTGACGCTGCCCGGCGCGAAATACGGGCTGATCAGCGCCGCGCTGGTCGTCTTCACGCTGGTGATGACCGATTTCGGCATCGCCAAGGTGATCGGCGGCAACTTCAACGTGCTGGCGACCGACGTCTACAAGAAGGTGATCGGGCAGCAGGACTTCTCGATGGGGGCCGTGGTCGGCATGGTGCTGCTGGCGCCGGCGGCGCTCGCCTTCCTGGTCGACCGGCTGGTGCAGCGCAAGCAGGTGGCGCTGCTCACCGCGCGTGCGGTGCCGCTGGTGCCGCGGCCGAAGTTCGCGCGCGACCTCTTCTTCACCCTGTTCTGCCTGTTGGTGTCGGCAGCGATCCTCGCCATCCTGGGCATGGCGATCTGGGGCTCTCTGATCAAGTACTGGCCGTACAATCTCAGCCTCACGCTTGAGAATTACGAATTCGCCAAGTTCGACGCCAACGGCTGGGATTCCTACTGGAACTCGGTACGCATGGCGCTGGGTGCCGCTGTGTTCGGCACGGTGCTGATGTTCACCGGCGCCTGGCTCAATGAGAAGACACGCGGCTTCGGCATGATGCGCGGCGTCGTCCAGCTGCTGGCCTTCCTGCCGATGGCGGTGCCGGGCCTCGTCCTGGGCCTGGGCTACATCTTCTTCTTCAACGCGCCCAACAACCCGCTCAACTTCCTCTACGCAACCATGGGCATCCTGGTGCTGAACACGGTGGCGCACTTTTATACGGTGGGCCACCTCACGGCGACGACGGCGCTGAAGCAGATCGACCCGGAGTTCGAGGCGGTCTCGGCCTCGCTCAAGGTGCCGATCTGGAAGACGTTCGTGCGCGTGACGGCACCGATCTGCCTGCCGGCGATCCTCGACATCGCGATCTACCTGTTCGTGAACGCCATGACGACGGTGTCGTCGGTGATCTTCCTCTACGCGCCCGACACGAAGCTCGCCTCGGTAGCGGCCGTGAACATCGAGGAGGCGGGGACGACCGCAGCCGCGGCGGCGCTCTGCGTCGTGATCGTGCTCACCTCGGCCGCGGTCAAGGCCGCCCACCTGATCGCCGACCGCTTCCTCTTCGCCCGACTGCAGGTGTGGCGGCGGCGATGAAGTCGGATGTCGTGGTGATCGGCGGCGGGGCGATGGGGTCTTCCGTCGCCTATCACCTGAAGTCCGATCCGTCGTTCGGCGGAACCGTGACGGTGGTCGAGCGCGATCCGGCCTATACGCGCGCCTCGTCGGCGCTGTCGGCGAGTTCGATCCGGCAGCAATTCTCGACGCCGCTCAACATCCACCTGTCGCGCTTCGGGATCGGCTTCCTGCGGCGCGCGCGGGAGTTGCTCGGCGTCGATCTCGGTCTCAGGGAGCCGGGCTATCTGTTCCTCGCCAGCCCGGCCGGGGAGGCCGTGTTGCGCGCGAATCATGCCGTACAGAAGGGCGAGGGATGCGCGGTCGAACTGCTCGATCCGGCGGCCTTGAAGGCGCGCTTTCCCTGGATCTCGGAGGAAGGGCTGGCGCTGGCCTCGCATGGCACGGCGAACGAAGGCTGGTTCGACGGGCCGTCGCTGATGCAGGGCTTCCGGCGCACGGCGCGGGATCTCGGGGTGAGCTACCTTGCCGACGAGGTCGTCTCGTTCGATGCGGGCGGCGTCGATCTGAAGGAAGGCGGACGGCTGGAAGCGCATACCGTCGTGCTGGCGGCGGGCCCTTGGTCCGGCGAGGTGGCGGCGCGGTCCGGCATCGCCCTGCCGGTCGAGCCGCGGCGGCGCTCCGTGTTCGTCTTCGACGTGCGCGAGGCGCCGGGTGTGACGCCACTCACCATCGATCCGTCGGGCACCTGGTTCCGGCCGGAGGGCCGCTTCTATATCGCCGGCACCACGCCGGCCGAGGGTAACGACCCGCCGGGCGCGCCACTCGAGGTGCAGCACCAGGAGTGGGACGAGATGGTGTGGCCCACGCTGGCGGCGCGGGTGGCGGCCTTCGAGGCGGCCAAGGTCGTGAATTCCTGGGCGGGCTACTACGAGTACAACACGTTCGACCAGAACGGCGTCGTCGGGCGTCATCCCAGGATCGAGAACCTGATCTTCGCCACGGGCTTTTCAGGCCATGGCATCCAGCAGTCTCCGGCGGTGGGCCGCGCCGTCGCCGAACTGATCGTTCATGGGGACTATCGGACGCTCGATCTCAGTACTTTTGGTTATGACCGCATTGAATTGGGCCGGCCTATCCGGGAACTCAACGTCGTGTGATACTCGCGGCCTCATCCGAGGAGAGTGACGTGCCCGATCAAGCGCTGGTGAATTCCGATTTGCAGTCCGCCCTGACGGAGGCCAAGCAGGCCTATGTCGACCGCAATCCGAAGAGCTTCAGCCGTCACCAGGAAGCCTGCGTGGCCATGCCGGGCGGCAACACCCGCACCACGCTGCACAATGCGCCGTTCCCGCTCACGGTGGTGCGCGGCGCGGGCTGCAAGCTATGGGACGCGGACGGCCACGAATACATCGATGTGCTCGGCGAATATACCGCCGGCATCTACGGCCACTCCCATCCGGTGATCCGTAAGGCGATCGACAAGGCGCTCGACCATGGCTGGAACTTCGCTGGCCGCAACGAGAGCGAAGGCAAACTCGCCAAGCTCGTGGTCGACCGCATACCGTCGATCGACCTGGTGCGTTTCACCAACTCCGGCACCGAGGGCAACGTGATGGCCCTCGCCGGCGCGCGCGTCTTTGCCCAGCGCAAGGGCCGGACCAAGGCTACCAAGGTCATGGTGTTCCACGGCGGCTATCACGGTGGCGTGCTCTACTTCGTGAGCGGCGGTTCGCCGGTCAACATGCCCTACGAATATGTCGTGGCGCCGTACAACGACGTCGAAGGCACCCGAGCGCTGCTCGCCAAGCATGGCGAGGAGCTGTTCGCCGTTCTGCTCGAGCCGATGCAGGGCAGCGGCGGCTGCCTGCCCGGCAATCTCGACTTCCTGCAGATGGTCCGCAGCGAGACCAAGGCGCGCGGCATCACCATGATCTTCGACGAGGTCATGACCTCGCGGCTGTCGCCCGGCGGCCTGCAGGAGAAGACGGGCGTGATTCCCGACATGACGACGCTCGGAAAGTATATCGGCGGCGGCATGTCGTTCGGTGCCTTCGGCGGCCGGCGCGACATCATGGAGCTGTTCGATCCGACCAAGCCCGATTCGCTGCCGCATGCCGGCACGTTCAACAACAACGTGCTCACCATGGCCGCGGGCGTCGCGGGCTATGGCGAGGTCTACACGCCCGAGGCGGCCAAGGAGCTGAACGATCGCGGCGACAGGATCCGCGAGCGGTTGAACGCGATCTGCCGATCAGCGGGTGTCGAGTTTCAGTTCTCCGGCATCGGCTCGATGATGACGGCGCATGCCACGACTCGGCCGATCAAGAGCGCGGCCGACCTCGCGTCGAGCAACCAGGACGCCAAGGAACTGTTCTATTTCGACATGGTGGCCGCCGGCATCTGGATTGCCCGGCGTGGCTTCGTGGCGCTGAACGTCATGATCGGCGACGCCGAGGGCGACCGCTTCGTGGCGGCCGTGGAAGAGTTCGTTTCGGCGCGAAAGGCCCTTTTGCAGCCGTCGTAACGGCTTACACTGGGGGAATGACCAGGAGCCAGGACTTCCCCCAGCCGGTCGCCGGCACCGTGGTGCCGCGCTTCGGCGACGTCGCCACCTTCATGCGCCTGCCGCTGTTTCGTGACCCGGCAGAGGTCGAGATCGGCATGGTCGGGGTGCCGTGGGACGGCGGCACGACCAACCGGCCGGGCGCGCGCCACGGCCCACGCCAGATGCGCGATCTTTCCACGATGATGCGGCGCATCCATCACGTGACGGGCATCGCGCCCTATGAGCTGGCCCGGTGCGGCGATCTCGGCGACGCTCCGGTCAATCCCGCCAGCCTCGAGGATTCGCTCGACCGCATCGAGAAGCACTATGCGAAGCTCCAGGCCGCGGGCGTGGTGCCTTTGTCTGCCGGCGGCGACCACCTGATCACGCTGCCGATCATGCGCGGAATCCGCAAAGGGCTGCCGCCGCTCGGCATGGTGCATTTCGACGCTCACAGCGACACCTGGGACAGCTATTTCGGCGGCTTCAAGTATACGCACGGCACGCCCTTCCGCCGCGCCGTGGAGGAGGGGCTGCTCGACCCCAGGCGCGTGGTCCAGATCGGTATCCGCGGCTCGCTCTACAAGGCCGACGACAACCAGTGGGCGCTAGACCAGGGCATGCGCGTGATCACGATCGAGGAGTATTTCGACCTCGGCGTCGAGAAGGTGATCGCCGAGGCGCGTCGCGTCTTGGGCACCGGTCCGACCTATGTCAGCTTCGACGTCGACGGCCTCGATCCCGCTTATGCGCCGGGCACCGGCACGCCCGAGATCGGCGGCTACACCCCGCACGAGGCCCAGCGCATGCTGCGCGGCTTGCGCGGCCTCGACCTGGTCGGCGGCGACGTCGTCGAGGTCTCGCCGCCCTTCGACATGAGCGGCAACACCGCGCTCGTGGGCGTCACGATGATGTGGGAGATCCTTTGCCTGCTCTCCGAATCGGTGGCGAGGCGGAAGGGGCGGCTCTGACGCTACGCGTCGGCAGCGGATGGCGCTATCCTCGGCGCATGCGCGCCTTTCTCCTCGGTCTCCTGGTTGCCCTCGTCGCCTCGTCCGTCTCGGCCCAGCCGGTGCCGCGCTGGATGACCTTGCCGCCCACGCCCACGCTGCCGCCGGCCGTGAGCAGCGGCCATGCGCCGGTCAACGGCATCTCGGTCTGGTACGCGACCTTCGGCAGCGGGCCGCCTGTCATCCTCCTGCACGGCGGCCTGGCCAACTCGAACTACTGGGGCCACCAGGTTCCCGAACTGGCGAAGACCCACCGGGTGATCGTCATGGACAGCCGTGGCCACGGGCGTAGCACGCGCGACGCCAAGCCTTACGGCTATGCGCTGATGGCGTCCGATGTGTTGGGACTGATGGACCATCTCGGCGTGCCGCAGGCCGCCGTGGTCGGCTGGAGCGACGGCGCCATCATCGGGCTCAGCCTGGCCATGTCCCATCCGCAGCGCGTGTCGCGCCTCTTCGCCTTCGCCGCCAACTCAGACCCCGGCGGCGTCAAGGACGTGAACAAGAGCCCGGTCTTCATGGAGTTCATTGCCCGCGGCGAGAAGGAGTACGAGGCGCTTTCGGCCACGCCGCGCCAGTACAAGAAATTCGTCGAGGAGATCAGCACCATGTGGGCGACGCAGCCCAACTGGACGGCCGCCGATCTCGCCGCCATCAAGGTCCATACCTGGATCGTCGACGCCGATCGCGACGAGGCGATCAAGCGCGAGAACACCGAGTTCATGGCGGCGGCGATCCCCGATGCCGGGCTGCTGCTGCAGCCCGAAGTCAGCCACTTCTCGATGCTCCAGGCGCCGCAGCAGTTCACCGACGACGTGAAGCGATTCCTCGACCGCAAGTGGGACTGACCCTCGATCGCATGCTCGTTTCGACCCTGCGTCCGGGCGGCCGCGTCAGGCCACATAAACGAAATAAACGAAACATTCGAAACAATCGAAGCCAATGCCGCACCCCCGGCAGCGGCGCCCGAACTTGCAGTCAATCTGCGTTTAGGCGGCCAGTTCCAGGATCTCCTTGACCTCGGCCGGCGTCGGGATCGGGCGCGGATTGCGCGGCACCCAGGGTGTGCCCATCGCCTGCTGGGCGATCCGGTCGAAATGCTCACGGCCGATCTTCACGTCGGACAGGTGGCGCGGCATGTCGAGGCCGCGGATGAACGCGTCCAGCACGTCGCCCGCGTCTTCTCCAGGGTGGCCCATCGCGTTGGCGATCAGGGCCTGGCGATCGGCATTGGCCGGCTTGTTCCAGCGCATCACCCACGGCAGCATGATGCAGGATGTGTGGCCGTGCGGCACGTCGAACACGGCGCCCAGCACGTAGCCGATGCCGTGGCTGGCGCCCATCGGGACGCCGGCGGCGATGCCGGTCATGGAGAGCCAGGAACCGGTCTGGCAGTCGAGGCGGGCGGCCATGTCGGAGGGATCTGCCTTCACGCGCGCGAGCCCCCGCGCCAGCAGCGACAGGCCGTGCAGCGACGAGGCGTTGCTGTATTCGGTCGATTCGAGGGAGCAGACGCCTTCGACGCAGTGATCGACGGCACGGATGCCGGTCGAGAGCAGCAGCCACATCGGCGTGTGGCGCGTCACCTCGGGGTCGAGGATGACGGCCTGCGGGATGGTGAGGGGATGGCGGAACATCTCCTTCACCTTCGTGGCCTCGTTGGTGACGCCGGCGATGGCAGAGAACTCGCCGGCCGACAGGGTGGTCGGGATCGAGATCTGGCGCACGGTGGGCGGCTTCACGTCCGACAGGCCGCGGATCCGGTCCATGTCCTCGGGCGTGCGCACGTCGTTCGACAGGCAGAGCTGGACCGCCTTGGCGGCGTCGGTGATCGAGCCGCCGCCCAGGGTGACGATCAGGTCGGCGCCGGCCTCGCGGGCCTGCTCGGACGCTGCCACCACGGCGGCGCGCGGCGAGTGGGCCGGCATTTTGTCGAAGGTGCCGGCGCATTTGTTGCCCAGCGCCCGGCGCAGTTTCTCGATCTCGTCGGTTTCCCGGTTGAGGGTCCCGCTGACCATCAGGAAGACCCGGTTGGCGCCCTGGCGCTCGACCAGTTCCGACAGGGCCTCGGCGGCCGGCCGTCCGAACACCACTTCTTCCATTTTGCTGAAAACGACGCGGCCCGAAGCGGTCATGCTGATCTCCCTGTATTTTGCTATCGTGGCGGCGAAAACAGGCAAGGGAAAGCATGACCGGCACACGGGATGGGGCGATCGCCCGCGCAGAGAAATATTTCGACGAGGGCGGCTTCCTCGATGAGCTGCAGCGCCGGGTCGCCATTCCGACGACCAGCCAGGAGGCCGATTCCATGCCGGCCCTGCAGGCGTATGTCTCTGGGGAGATGACGGAATCGCTGCAGAAGCTGGGCTACGACTGCACTGTCCTGCCCAACCCGCGCAGCGAATACGGGCCGTTCCTGATCGCTCGCCGGGTCGAGGACCCGTCCAAGCCGACCGTGCTCACCTACGGCCATGGCGACGTGATCCGTGGCCAGGAGGAGCAGTGGCGCACCGGCCTGTCGCCCTGGAAGATCGTGATCGAGGGCGACAAGATGTATGGCCGCGGCACGGCCGACAACAAGGGCCAGCACACGATCAACATCGCCGCCCTGGCCTCGGTCATGCAGGAGCGCGGCTCGCTGGGCTTCAATTCGACGATCCTGATCGAGACCGGCGAGGAAACGGGGTCCCCCGGCCTCGCGGACTTCTGCAAGGCCAACAAGCAGGCTCTCAAGGCCGATGCCCTGATTGCATCGGACGGGCCGCGGCTCGATCATCGCCGGCCGACCATCTTCGGCGGCACGCGCGGCACGCTGAATTTCAACCTCTCGCTCACCATGCGCGAGGGCGGCCACCATTCGGGCAACTGGGGCGGCCTGCTGGCCAATCCCGGCATCATCATGGCCCATGCCCTGGCCACGATCACCGACGAGCGCGGGCAGATCAAAGTGCCCGAGTGGCGGCCCACGACGCTGACCAATTCGATCCGGGCGGCGCTGGCCGACGCCCATCCCGATGCGGGCGAAGGCGCGCCGGAGATCAACGAGGACTGGGGCGAGAAGTCGCTGACCCCGGTCGAGCGCGTGTTCGGCTGGAACAGCTTCGAGATCCTGGCCTTCAAGACCGGCAACCCCGACCGCCCCGTCAATGCGATCCCGCCCAGTGCCGTCGCCTACTGCCAGCTGCGCTTCGTGGTCGGCACCGACCCGCACGACATCATCCCGGCGCTGCGCCGTCATCTCGACCGGCACGGCTTCGGCATGATCGAGATCGAGCAGGCGCGCGACGTGATCATGAGCGCGACGCGCCTCGATCCCGAGAACCCCTGGGCGAAGTTCGCCTCCGGCTCGATCGAGAAGACGGCGGGCCAGAAGCCGAACATGCTACCCAATCTGGGCGGTTCGCTGCCCAACGAGGTGTTCACCGACATTCTCGGCCTGCCCACCGTCTGGGTGCCGCATTCCTACGCCGCCTGCTCGCAGCATGCCCCCGATGAGCACCTGCTGGCGCCGGTGGCCCGCGACGGGCTCAGGCTGATGACCGGCCTGTTCTGGGATTTGGGTGCGCAGGGCCGGCCGGGGTAGGTTCCCGCCCGATGCTTTCAGCCGAAGAGGCCGCAGACCTGATCGAAGCCATCGCGACCCGCCAGGATCGCGCGGCGTTCGCACGCCTGTTCCAGTATTTCGCACCCCGCGTGAAGGCCTTCATCATGCGCAGCGGGGCCGATCCCGAGGCGGCACAGGAGGTTGCGCAGGAAGCGCTGATCATGGTCTGGCGCAAGGCTGCCAGTTTCGACAGGACCAAGGCCTCGGCGTCCACGTGGCTCTATACCATCGCCCGCAACAAGCGGATCGATCACCTGCGGCGCAACAACCGGCCTGCGATCGATACCGACGATTGGCTCACGGTTTTTGCACCGGAAGACGACGGCGCCGACAAATCCGTTCTCGCCGGGCAGACGTATACGCGGATGAAGGAGTTACTCGGGGGGCTGTCTGCCGATCAGCTGGTGGTGATCGAGAAGGCGTTCTTCGAGGACAAGACCCACACGGCCATCGCCGAGGAGCTGAAGTTGCCCCTCGGGACGGTGAAGTCGCGTATCCGCCTGGCGTTGGCCCGCCTGCGGGAAGCACTGGAGAAAGACGAGCCATGAGCCGCCATCCGGCGCCCGACGAACTTCTGCTCGATTATGCCGCGGGCGCGCTACCGGACGGGCCGGCCCTCGCCGTGGCCCTGCATGTCGCGCTGGACCCTCGGTCGCAGCGCACGGTCGACCGGCTGAATGCCGTTGGCGGTGCCCTGATCGACCGCGAGCCAGTGCCGGACGTCGGCGGCGCACAAGACGCTGCCGCGCTGGAACAGGCGCTGGCGCGTCTCGACGAGGTGCCCGTCGAGCCGCGCCCTGGCCCCGCGGACCGGCGTCATCCGGCCTTCGGCTGGGCGCCGGCGCCCTTGGTGCCGCACCTGCGGCCCGGCATGGATTGGCGACGGGTCATGGGAAAGTTCGACGAGATCCGCCTCGACATGCCGGGTGACTTCCATCGCGTTTCGCTGCTGCGCCTTGAATCGGGGAGGGGCCTGCCCGAGCACAAGCACGCCGGCTATGAATATACGGTCGTCCTGCAAGGCGGTTATACGGACGAGACCGGCAATTACGGCGTCGGCGATTTTGCGGTCGGGCCGGGCGGGCAACGGCACGAGCCGATTGCCGACCCGGGCGAACCGTGTATCGCGCTGATCGTCGTCGAAAATCCCATCGTGCTGACCGGTCCGTGGGGCCGCTGGCTAAATCCGCTCGTCAGTCGCGGCTGGATCTGAAGCGGCGTTGACCGCGCAAGGGGTTCCCTTCAGGTTTGCGGCCTGAAGAGAGGACCCCTATGCCGCGCATTCCGTACTACGAAGTCGAAAACGCCACGGGCAAGCATGCCGAGCTGCTCGGCAAGCTCAACCCCATGCTCAACATCTACCGGATGCTGGCCAACTCCGAGCAGGGCGCGAAGGGCTTCCTGCGCATGGGCAACGGGCTGCTGTATCGCTGCGAGCTCGACCCGGTGCTGCGCGAACTGGCCATCGTCCGCGTCGGCCGCCTGAGCCGGACTGCCTACGAAGTGTTCCAGCACGAGCGAATCGGCCGCGAGGTCGGCGTGAGCGAGGAGAAGATCGCCGCCCTGCGCGACGCCACCATCGAGGCGCCGGCCTTCACCGACAACGAAAAAGCCGTGCTGCGCTACACCGACGACGTGGTGCGCAACGTCCGCGCGTCGGACAAGACGCTGAAGGCCGTGCAGGCCTTCCTGACGCCGGGCGCGCTGGTCGAACTCACCCTGACCATCGGCTATTACATGATGGTCTGCCGCTTCCTCGAGTCGATGGGCGTCGACGGGGAAGAGGGCCAGGCCGAGTGGCTCAAGACGGCCAAGCTGTAAGCGTCGAGTGTAGGAGTAGAGAGATGGCGTACCGCGTCCTGATCGCGCAGTTCATGCACGAGACCAACACCTTCAGCAAACTCAAGACGACGCTGGAGGATTACCGCAAGCGCTGGCTGATCGAGGGCGACGAGATGGTGCCGCGCTTCACCGGCACCAAGAACGAGGTCGGCGGCTATATCGATTCGGTGAAGAAGTACGGCTGGGAACCGGTCTGGGCGGCGGCCGCCAACGCCACGCCCTCCGGCAAGCTCACGAAGGAGACCTGGGAGCATATCCGCGACCTGATCCTCGACGCGGCTAAGAAGGCCGGCAAGCTCGACGCGATCTGCCTGTCGCTGCACGGCGCGGCCGTCACGGAAACCGAGGACGATGCCGAGGGCGCGCTGCTCGAGGCGCTGCGTGGCATCGTCGGTGCGGACATTCCCATCGTTGCCACGCTCGACCTGCACGCCAATGCCACGGTGAAGATGGCCCGGCACGCCAATGCGCTGGTGAGCTATCGCACCTATCCGCACATCGACGGCTACGAGCGTGCCGTGCAGGCCGCGGCGCTCGTGCAGGAGACGTTGGAGGGCCGCAAGAAGCCCACGTGCCTGCTGGTCCAGCCCGCCATGCTGCAGGGCGCCGATTCCGGCAAGACCACGCAGCCCGGCCTGATGCGCGATCTGCTGGCCAAGGCCGACGCCTTCGAGAAGGAGCCGGGCATCAACGTGGTCAGCGTCCAGGCGGGCTTCACGTGGGCCGACATTCCCTATACCGGGCCGTCGATTGCGGTGAGCCACGAGCCGGGCGCCGAAGGCCGGGCGAAGGAAGCGGCTGCCGCGATCCTCGACGAGATATGGAAGCGCCGCACCGAGAACACCTCGAACTTCCGCCCGGTGGCCGAGGCCATTGCCGCCGCCAAGGCCGGCGCCGGCGAGGAGGGACCGCTGGTCGTGGCCGACGGGACCGACAATCCGGGGGGCGGCGGCTACAACGACACGACGCCGGTCCTGCAGGCGCTGATCGACGCCCAGGTCGAGAACGTGGCCTTCGGCACGATCTACGATCCCGGCACGGTGCAGCAGGCGATCAAGTCCGGTGTCGGCGCGGAGATCGATGTCGAGCTGGGCGGCCATACCGATCCCTCGATGGGGGTACCGGTGAAGGCTCGCGCGCTCGTGAAGATGCTGTCGGACGGTTCGTTCAAGAACGACGGGCCGATGAATGCCGGTGTCGAGACGTCGATGGGACCGACCGCGGTGCTGCGCATCGGCGGCATCGACGTGGTCACCATTTCGAACCGCATCCAGACCATCGACCTGCAGGTCTTCCTGAGCCAGGGCATCGACCCGCGCACCAAGAGCGTGGTGGTGGTGAAGAGCGTCCAGCACTTCCGGGCGGCCTATGCGCCGATCGCCCGCGAGGTCGTGCTCGTGGATTCCGGCGGCATCTGCTCGCCGGACATCTCGCGGCTGAAGTTCACCAAGCTGCGGCGGCCGATCTGGCCGCTCGACGGGGTCAACGATCCCTATGCGGGGCAACGCTCCTGAGGCTTGGCACGACACTGGCATGAGGATGGGCATGAACATCACACGCGAGGCGCCGCTTCCGGGCGCATCCTTTGGCGCAACGCTGCGACTGGACGGCGATGCCGCGAAGATCGTGGCGTCCGCCGAGAGCGATCCGAAGGCCCTCCCGGCGGCGCTGGCCGAGGCGAAGGGGCTGCTGCTGATCCAGGGCATGAACGGGATCTCCGACGATCCCGACCTGCTCATCCGCCTCAGCCGCGTCTTCGGCCCCGAGGTCGAGGATTACCGCCACACGCTCACGGACCTGAAGTCGGTCCATGTCTCGGTGCCGGAGATCCTGCTGGTGTCCAACATGCCGCCGGTTTCCAAGGCGCCGCCCAGGCGCCCCGAACCGCCGCTGGCGGCCGACGGCCTGATTCCGACCCAGTATCCCCACCGCATGGGCTGGCACACCGACCAGAGCTATCGCCGGCCGCCGCCCGACATTTCGCTTTTTTATGCCGTGACGCCCGCGCAGCGCGACACCGGCCAGACGCTGTTCGCCAACGGCATCCTTGCCTACCAAGCCCTGCCACCGGCGCTGAAGGAGAAGGTCGAAACCCTGGTCGGCCTGCACGCCCAGCCAGGCACCGGCCGGTCGCGCGAGGCGGCCTTGGCCGGGCGCACGCCACGCGCCTTCGCGCCGCACGAGCGTTCGCAGCCGCAGCCGGTCGTGCGCGCCCATCCGGTAACGGGGGAGAAGTCGCTCTACCTCTGTGAATGGGGCCAGATGGACTGGTTCGAGGGGCCGTTCGCGGGCATGGAACCCGGCCCCCACGGCGCGGGCGCGGCGCTGCTCGACGAGATCATGGCGCACTATACGGAGCGTCGCTTCTGCTACGCCCACGAATGGACCGAGGGCGATCTCCTGATCTGGGATAATCGCTGCCTCGTCCATGCCGCGACCTGGTTCGACGGCGAGCGCGAAGGCCGATTGATGTGGCGCACGACGGTGCACGGCAATCCCGGCGCCGCTTATGCGGGCGAGAAAAAGAGCTGGATCCCGGCGGCCGTGGCCTGAGGGGACGCCTGATCCCGCTCAGCGCTTCTGGCGGAAGAAGGTCGTGAGCGCGTAGCGGCGGCCCCGGGTGACGGGGCCCACCGCGTGCAGGAGGGAGCAGGAGAAGACCGCCGCTGCCCCTGCGGGCGGGCTGACCTTGACGGCGGCATATTCCGGGAAGACCAACTCACC
This sequence comes from Reyranella sp., assembly GCF_965227665.1. GTDB lineage: Bacteria > Pseudomonadota > Alphaproteobacteria > Reyranellales > Reyranellaceae > Reyranella. The sequence continues at coordinate 1,103,824 of NZ_OZ245767.1, read as the reverse complement.
GCCCTCGAAATCGTCGTTGAGGTTCAGCGACACGGCGAAGGCGCGATCGGCCGTAGCAGGCGCGCCATTGTCGCGATGCGCGGCGAAGAAGTGCCGGCCCTCGGCGCTGTACGACAGCACGACATGCGCATCGAAGGTGAACTCGCGATCGAAGGCGAAGACCTTGGTGAGTTCGGGGCCGATGCGATAGGCGAGGCGGTCCGACACGGCCTTCAGCATCATCGGCTCGACGATCGTGTAATCCTCGGTGCGCTTCAGGGCCGCCATGTCGATGTTGCCGTAGCGGCTCGAGACGCCCGAATCCTTGTGGTCGCCCTTGCCCCACAGCCGGATGAGCTGGGTGCAGAAGTCCGGCTCGAAGACGCGCGGCAGGACCAGCACGGGCGCCATCGCCGTGGTCAGACGCAGGTCGGCGCCACGGTCGGCACGTATGGAGTCGGAAACGTCCCGGATCGTCTCGGCGGCGGCCAGCAGGGCGCGCGTGTCGAACGTGGTCGCGACCCGCAGGTTGGGGTCGAGCGCGATCACGCGCTGGCGCAGGCCCATGCCCTGGCCGAACGACACCGCGCCGGCCTGGGCGAGAAATGCCGGCAGGAACTGGCCCTTCTCGTCGCACAGCAGCAGCGGCTCCTCAGGCTCGGCGCCGAGCTTCTTCCAGAGCGGACCGGCCGCCGCGACCGGATTGCCGGCGACCACGACGAGCTTCGTCGAGGCCGCGGCGCAGGCCTCGCGCATGGACGCGAACTGCGCGGCATCGAGGGCGGAGAGATCGGCCACCGTGAGCAGTGCCACAGGGTCGCCGGTGAACGACCAGACGAACTTCCGCAGCTTGCCGTCGAGCCCCGGCAGCACGAAGTCGGGGATACGGTCACCGGGCCGGAGGGACAGCGTGTTCGTCGTCATTTGTTCGATGAGCTACCGGAAGGAGCGACTGCGCAAGATACTGGAAGCCTCGGGTCCAAGCGACTCAACCCCTCGCCAGACCTTCCAGCAATATGGCGACGGCTTCCGCTCCCGGATCCGGAACGCCCTGGAGATGCGAGGACGAGACATAAGTGGAGCGGCCGGCGCGGGCCGACTGCATTCGGGCGGTGGCGTCGGCACCGGCGCGTGCAGCCTTCGCGGCTTCGTCGAGGCTGCTCGACAGGGCCGCGAGGGCCGGGGCGATGGCGTCGATCATGGTGCGGTCGCCGGGCTTGGCACCGCCATAGGCCATCATCTTCGCGAGGCCGGCCGACAATGAATTCCGCCAGCTCGCACCACCCGATGCGGACTGGCTCGCGGCCGAGAAGAAGATGGCGAGCAGAACGCCCGAGGATCCGCCCATCGAGCGGGCGAGCGCCTCGCTCGTTGCCTCAAAGAAACGGTCGAGCCTGGCGAGCGGCATCAGGGGCAGCGCCGCCTGCAGGTGACGGGCGGCGGTGGCGACGGTCGAACCGGTATCTCCATCGCCCACCTTGGCGTCGAGTGTGTTGAGTTTTCCCTCGGCGGCAATGAGGATGTCGCAAGCCCGGCTCACCAGCGCGCTCAACGACGGGTTCCGGCTCGCCCTGACGGGCTTCCTCTTCAGCTCCCGCGGCAGCTTCGCGAGCTTTGGCTTCACGTGGGTGCGGATCTTCGGCCAGACCAGCGGGCTGGCCGGCGACAGCAGCGCCTTCTCGAATTCGGGCGTCAGGGGCAGAAGGCTCAGCGAGAAGCCATGCATGTCGAGGGAGGACACCAGCGTGGCCGGGCCCAGCACCAGTTTGATCTTGGCACCGCGGCGGCTGGCCAGCACCTCGTTGGTGAGCAGGTTTATCTCCAGTGCGGTCGTGGACCCGAGATTGTTGACCAGAAGGGCATAGGCGCGCGCCGGCCTTGCCGCCGCGAAGAGGCGGTCGACGAGCACGCGAGCGGCCTGGCGCGCGCCCTCGAAATTCACCAGGTCGACGCCCGGTTCGCCATGGAGGCCGAGGCCGAGTTCGGCCTTGCCATCTGGCACCCGGTCTTCGCGGCCGATGCCCGGCAGCGTGCAGGAGGAGAGCGAAATGCCGAGCGACACCACCTGGTCTGCGGCCTTTCTGGCCATGGCGGCGACGGTCTTCAGGTTCGCGCCCTGTTCGGCATAGTGGCCGGCGACCTTCTCGACGAACATGACGCCGGCGATGCCGCGCGGTTGGGGAAGGTGTGGCAGCGCGATGTCGTCCTTTACGATCACGACCTCGACCTGCTTGCCGAGGGCGCGGGCGCGTTCCACGGCGAGACCGAAGTTCAGGCGGTCGCCGGTGTAGTTCTTGAAGATGACGAGGCAGCCGCCCTTGCCCGTCACCGCCATGATCGCCGCGAACACGGCGTCGACCGACGGCGAGGCAAAGACCTCGCCGCAGACGGCGGCCGTCAGCAGGCCCTTGCCGACAAACGAGGCATGCGCCGGTTCGTGACCGGATCCGCCGCCCGCGACGATCGCCACGCGACCGGGCTTGTGATCGGTGCGCAGGACGACCTTGATGCCGGGATAGCCATCGAGACGGGCCAGGTTTGCGCCGCCGCTGCTGCGCAACAGCCCGTCGATCGCGTCGACGACGAGGCTTTCCGTACCGTTGATGAATTGCATGGCGGTCTCACGTCGTCCGGTTGCGGCGAGGTGAACGGTATAGCGGGTGGCTGGCGGCGGGAAGCCGCCGCGTCGGTCAGCCCGCCGGCGAACGCCGCACCAGCGTCCACCAGCCGACCAGCCCGACGATGCCGGTGATGGCGACGCCGATGCCGATGTTCATTTGCGTATCGTGCGGCACGTAGCCGACCAGCAGGGTCAGCACCGCGGCGGTCACCATCTGCACGAAGCCCATCAGGGCGGAGGCCGCGCCGACACGGCTGGCCGGGACGGCGGACAGCGCGTTCGCCATCGCGTTGGGCATGTTGAGGCCGTTGCCCCAGCCCATCAGGACCAGCGGCACGATCAGCGCGAGCGGCGTGACGTAGCCCAGCGCGGCCGTAGCCATCATCGCCAGGGCGCCGATCGTGAGTACGACCTGGCCCACCGGGATCAGGAGCAGGCTCTTCACCCGGCCCTGTAGGCGGCTGGAGACCAGGCTGCCGAGGACGAAGTTGCCGGCCCAGGCGAGAGTGAACCAGCCGAAGGTCTCGACGGCCACGCCCATGACCTGGATCAGCAGGATGGGACCGCCCGAAAAGAAGACATTGAAGCCGGCCGAGGCGCAGGTGGTCGCGGTCATGAGACCGATGAAGCGGCGCTCGCGCAGGACGGCGCCGAAGCCGTCGAGATAGTCGCGCACCACGCCGGTCGTGCGCGGGGCGGCCTTCGGCGCGGTTTCGCCGACGATTCGCCAGACCAGGACCAGCACGGCGATCCCGCAGGCGGCCGTGAACCAGAAATTGCTGCGCCACCCGAAGAAGCCCAGCAGCTGGCCGCCCAGCAGCGGCGAGAGTGCCGGCGCCAGCGCCATGGAAGAGGCCATGTAACCCATCGCCCGGGGCGCGTCGGGACCGGACCGGCTGTCGCGCACGATGGCGCGGCCCAGCACCACGCCGCCGCAGGCGCCGCAGGCCTGGATCAGGCGCGAGGCGATGAGGGTCTCGATCGTCGGACTGATCGCACAGCAGACGCTGCCGATCGTGAACACGACGAGGCTGCCCAGCAGCAACGGCCGGCGGCCCAGATTGTCCGACAGCGGTCCGACGGCCAACTGGGCGAAGGCAAACGCAAACAGATAAATCGAGAGCGTCAGCTGGGCGGTGCCGTAGGAGACGCTCAACTCGTTCGCGATGGTTGGCAGCGAGGGCAGGAAGATCGTCAGCGCCATCTGCGAGGAGACGGTGGCGATCATCAGCAGCCAGATCGGCGGTTTGGTCGTACGCATGCGCGGAATTTTCACGTGTCCGCGACAGGCGGAATGCCGGCTCATAGCAGCGTTCGGCGGTCCGGGGCAGGGCCGGCGTCCGTCAGGCGGTCGGGAGCCGTCCCTGGACCGCGAGCTGGCCGCCCGGCATGCGTTGCATCACAACGATCTCGCCGCTGCCGGGAAAGATCTGGCTGATTGCCGTCACCACGACCTGATGCGTCACGCACACCGTCGGCTTCGTAAGGTCGAGCTGGCCGATCCATTGCCGCAAGGCGTCGATCTGGCCGGCTTCACGCGTCCGGTCCTGAAAGAAAGAGTTGAGCAACGGTTGCGGGCGCACGTCGCCCAGGCTCATCAGGTTCGCCGTGTCGAGACAGCGGCACCACTGGCTCGAATAGATCTCGGCGGCGGAAATCGAGTTGGCGCGAAACAGGCTTCCGATACGGACGGCTTGCGCCCGGCCCTCGGCCGACAGGTTTCGCTGCGTCGCGCAGTCCTCCAGGCGAAAGCCCGACGGGTCGTTGGTGCCAGGCGCCGTGGCATGGCGAATGAGCGCAAAGGATCCGGGCCGCCGCAGGGCCGCCCAGGGATCATTCTGGGCCGAGACGGTGCGACTGCCGCCGTAGCCCGTGATGGCCACGAGGCCTGCGAGCACCGCCCGGCGCGAAGGGCTGGTCCCTGAAGGTGCGGTGGGGGAGGGTGACACCAAGTGACGTTACGTGTCGCCCTCTTGCGGGTCCACGGCGGCTGCCCCGCGTTCACTGTGCTTTGATCGACCGTGAGCCTGCTTCTTTCAGCGCCTCGCGAACCACCTCCGGCTCGCTTCCGTGGTAGTCGACCGAGACCTCGATCTCGCCAGCGAGTTCCGGCGTGCCGCGCGTCTGAGGACCATGGCCACTCTCGACGTCCGCGCCCGCAGCCCGGGTGCCGGCCGAGTTCGATTCGCCTTTGGCGCGGATGAAGATGTCGGTCCGCGCAACCCCGTGCGCCTGAACGAGGTGTTCAACGGCAAGATCGGCGTCGCGTCGTGTCTCGAATCGGGCGACGATGGTGCGCTCCATGATCAACTCCATTTGCTGTGCTGGGACTTCAACCTTCCCAGGTGCAAACGGTTGCCAACCCTCGACGCGCAGGTTCGCGCCCTCCCATGCCGATAAGGCACGAGGGGCGGCAGGAACGCTGGATTTCCGGAATAATGGTGGGCGCTGTAGGGATTGAACCTACGACCCCAC